>NZ_SPVJ01000057.1:0-40702 GCF_004634465.1 Bradyrhizobium sp. MOS001 | reverse complement strand
GCCGGGAATATAAGACAGCGATCCAGTCCCGGATGCCGTCAGCGCGCGAGCCGCTCCAAACATTCCAAGCGGCGCCGTGGCGCCGAGGGTGCAAACCAAAGTCAACACCGAGCGGCGGGAGAAGGCGCCCCGCTTCGCTTCGGACAGACCTTTCGTCAAGCTGTTGCCAATTTCGCGCTTTTCCATGATGTCGCTCCCAAACTCGCGTGTGAGTGGAACAAATCCATTGGAACGGGTGCACTTCGCGGGGCCCTACCTCACCTCTCCGTGGGCATCATCCGAGCCCGCCTGCTACAAAGGTGTGAAGGCGTTCACATTAACCCAAAAAATTGCGAGGAGATAGCGGTGCGGCGATTAAGGCTCTTGTCAATCGTGTTGACCTACTCACTCGCGATTTGGTCTCGCTACGCGAGTACATGATCAGTATTTCGGGTCGAGCGCACGCTCCAGCATCGAGCTTGCGTTGCGCGAATTGAACGATGCCCACATCAAGATCATGCAGGATAAGGCTGAACCTCCCAGCGCGAAGTCCAGCATGCTATGGAATAGTTGGCTGGTCGCAGCAGAACCGAAGCTACTGGTTAGGCTTTGCGCATTTGCCCCATCGGCTTCCCGCTTCGCTTGCTTGATCCGGGAAAGCATCAACGTTGCGCCGGGGACATACTTACAAGGAGGTCGCATGATTACCGCCGTTGTACGATACAAGCTGCCGCCGCAGATCGACTGCGCTGCGTGTCGTGAGCACTTTCACAAGATCGCACCCAACTTCCGCGAGGTGACGGGGCTGATCAGCAAGCACTTCATCTGGTCTGAAAGCGGCTGGGCCGGCGGCGTGTACCAATGGGAGCGCATCGAGGACGCCAAGGCGTTCTACGCCGGGCCGTGGCTCGAGGGCATCATCAAGCGCTACGGCATGAAGCCGCAGATCGATTTTTGCGAAGTCTTTGCGGTGACAGACAACACGTGCGGCAAGGTTGAGCTGTTCAAGGAGACCGTTGCTCCAATTGACGCCTGAGCGTCTCGCTGATCTGCTGTGCTAGCGCGTAGAGGTGGCGGTCCGTCGGGCAGGCGAACGCCGGTGCTCGCTTCCGCCTGTAGGGCGAGCTCTTGGCGCAATTCGTCACGCCGCAGGCTGCGACCGTGACGCGCAGTGTCGCCGAGGCGGTTGCCCAGCGTCGCGGACGTCAGCTTCGCATGACCAAGCGATCTTACGATCAGTCAGAGCACTGCCGCTCGTAACCCACCTCCGACATGGCGACGTGCGTCGTCGTGCAACCGATTAACTCGACTTTACCGCATTGAAGCCTCCAAGTTGACGTTCGCCGCCGTGCCGCTGGTCTCAAGTCGAGTCGGCAGTTCTGGTGGATAGCTCCGGTATTTGCTCAAGCCAAGATCGCCTATGGCCGGATGAAGCGCGGTCTTACCGCCCCTCTTAATCACACCGTAGAGGCCACTGAAAGTCTCGCCAAAAGTGGAGTCAGTTTGCCAACTGATAAGGTTTGGTCGCAAAGCTTATCAGTCTGCAAAATTCCATAACGTCTCATATACGACGGACGGAGGGAGCGACGCTTTGGCCACACCTCGGCGTCGTGTAGCCGAAAATGTCTTCAAGGCTCTCGATGGAAAGCGGCGACTGCCCAACCGGGAATGCGGAGGAATCGGCCACTGCAACAACGGTTTCTTGACAGAAATCCATCCCTGCTGCCGGGGCCTGGCAGATTTAGACTAAAATAGTGTGCCTGGGCGCAATGGAGCTGTGGACTAAGTGCCCTCAGAAGTTGTAGTAGTGCATATTGATTAGGCAAAATTTGACGGGGGTCGATATGGCTGAGAAATCAAAAATCGTGCTTTCGCTTGGCGCAGCGCTCGCATCTCTAACCGGAATGTCGGTTCAGGGGGCCGAGGCCAAAGCAGTAGCCAACGACGCGAGCGCGGCTGTGGCCGAAAACACCGCCATCAAGCCTGAGCCGAACGCTCACTATCAGGTTGGCAAAGACCTTCTTGGGTTCGTAATGACGAAGCAGGCCGACGGCACCATTGTCGCCCAGCATTCCTCCCACGCGTCGCATGCTTCACATGCGTCCCATGCCTCAAGCCGCTAAACTTCCTCTGGCGTCTCCCGTCGAGGTAGCTGTCGATTTTGATTCAAGCGTCCAAAGCCTCAGTGCTTTGGACGCGGCAGCCTATCGTCTGATCGGAACGGCGACCTGTCGGATTGACCGGGCTGGAGACCGTTACGTCTGCTGCCTAACTCCTTCCGTCAGCCCACAAAGGGGCGCTGTGCTGAGTTCGGACGATCTGAAGGAACGATTCCTGAATGTGGTCGCCGATGAAAATCTGCGGGCTCGTGTCGCTGAGAAAACGGATGGCGTTCGGAACGTCATTCTTGCTCTTGCTTTTGGAAGTCTGGCCGCCACCCAGAATGATGCTGAATAAAGTCCGGCCGGAGTATCATGGCGCGCTTTTTACCTCCTGAAGCCTTCAGTGCGGCAACAGAAACTATTTCGTTGCTGCCGTTCAATCTTGAGCGCACCGGAACAAGCCAGTATCTCGTCGCTAACATGGTGGGTGATTTCATTCGCCTATCGGAAGATGAGCTAAATAGGCTGGTCGACCTTCGGCTACGGCCCGGCGACGGCCTTTACGAAAAGGCCTATGCCGCTCATCTGGTCACCGGGATCGACCAGAAAGGTCAACGGCAACTTTTGGCGGCTCGGCTGAGAAGCCGGATGTCGTTCTTGCAGCAGACAACGCCACTCCATATTTTTGTCGTAACGTTGCGGTGCGAACACTCTTGCCCTTATTGCCAGGTCTCGCGTCAGAGTACCGACCGCTCGCGCTTCGACATGAGCGAAGCAACGGCGATGCATGCGCTGGACATAGCCTTCGCTAGCCCGGCGGCACGAATCAAGATTGAGTTCCAGGGCGGGGAGCCGCTTCTCAATTTTCCGATGATCAAGACGATTGTCGCCGCCGCAAAGGCGCGGTCCAGCAAGAAGGTCGATTTCGTCATCGCGTCAAATCTGGCGCTTTTGGACGATGCCGTTCTCGCATTTTGCAAGGCGAACAACATCTTGCTTTCGACCTCCCTCGATGGTCCTGCGGATCTACACAATAAGAACCGCCCGAGATCCGGTGCAAATAGCCACGAACTAGCCGTGGCGGGAATCAAGCGGGCGAAGGAAATCTTAGGCCCTGACAGGGTTGGAGCCTTGATGACCACCACCGAGGCGAGCCTCGACCGCGTCGACGATATCATCGGGGAATATCTGCAGTTGGGGCTGGACGGGATTTTCCTGCGGCCGCTGTCGCCGTTTGGTTTTGCCATTAAGACAAAGCAGTTCGCCAAGTACGACGCGCAAAAGTGGCTTGCCTTCTACGAGCGCGGGTTACGCCGAGTTCTAGAGATCAACCGACAGGGCACCCCGTTCCGGGAGTTCTATGCGGCGCTCCTCCTCACACGAATGCTCTCGGACCGCCCCATTGGCTACGTTGACCTGCGCAGCCCGGCGGGCGCCGGGCTTGGTGCACTGGTCTACAATTACGACGGCAGCGTTTTCGCGTCGGATGAAGGCAGGATGCTCGCCGAAACGGGAGACGACGCGTTCCGACTCGGTCACGTCGATCACGACAGCTACAATTCTCTCATCCTGTCGGACAAACTGATCGCCGCAATATCGTCATCGCTCACGCAGTGCGCACCAGAATGCTCGACATGTGTGTATGAGAGCCACTGCGGGGCGGATCCCGTTTACCACCATGCCACGCAGGGAGACGCCCTGGGTATCAAGCCCCTTTCGGCCTTTTGCGCCCGGCAGAAAGGTATCATGGGCCTGCTGCTCGAAATTTTGGAAAACTCTCCGGAAGACGCGGCGATCTTGCGACGGTGGGCTACCGCATGACCCTCCCTCTCTATGGCACAGCCTCGCGGAGCGCTGGGTTTTGCTCAGATAAAGCTCGCTCGGTCATTAGGCTCCGGTCAATCGACAGCACCGGCGAGCGCGGCATGGCGGATTTCGCACTTGCCAGAACGCGAGACGAAATTCGTCACGCGATAGAAGCGGACTGGGCGTCAATTCTTGTCATTTCCGATGGCTCGATCGATTTCTCCGGCACGTTCAAAGGACGGTTAGTCGCGGTGTCGTCGAAATATGATTATTTCGCGGACGGCGACGTCATCGGGTTCGATCATGGGTCGAAGAAATTTCGTACGATGTACCGGCGGAATTCGGCGCACAATTCGTTTTTGGTCACGGAGCGGTGCAACAATTACTGCTTAATGTGCTCGCAACCGCCGAAAGACGTCGATGACCGGTGGATCCTCAACGAAATCAAAGAAAGCCTGCCTCTCATCGACCCGGAAACTCCCGCCCTGACGTTCACCGGCGGAGAGACGCTGTCGGACTGGAAGGATTTCATCGCTATCCTGAAGGAGTGTCGCGACCGGCTTCCGGCGACCGCTATCCAGGTGTTGACGAATGGCCGGGCGTTCGCCAACTCAGAGATTGTAGATGCCTGGAAAGACGTTGGACACCCTAAACTGATGGCCGCCATCCCAGTCTATGCCTCGGTCGATCGTATCCACGATCACGTTGTGCAGGCCAAGGGCGCTTTCGACGAAACCGTGCTAGGCATTCTCAAGCTCAAAGACCGGGGCCAGCGCGTCGAAATACGTGTCGTGCTGCATGCGCTGACCGCGCCGATCATCGAGGACACGGGCCGGTGGATTGCCCGCAATCTGCCGTTTGTCGATCACGTCGCATTGATGGGCCTCGAAAACACAGGCTTTGCCGTTGCAAACGATGCGATGCTTTGGATGGATCCTATGGACTACGGCGACGGCCTCGCCCTGGCCGTTGATCACCTGAGTGCCGCTGGCGTCAACGTGTCGGTTTATAACCTGCCGAAATGCGTCCTTCCGAAGTCAGTATGGCCCCATGCACTCCAGTCGATCTCGGACTGGAAGAACGGCTTTGTCGACGAATGCGATCGGTGTGACGAGAAAAGTACGTGCAGCGGCTTCTTTACGACCGGACGTCCGCGGTTCAGCCGCGGCGTACGCGCAATTATTTCACGAAGGCATAAATTGAGCCCCGCAGCGGATCAGCAGGCACGGAATCAGGAGAATTGGCATGAAGATTCATAATGGTCTGCTTATCGCCGTTGCTGCTGCATGCAGCATCTCCGTAACGCCGGCCCTCGCCAAGACCGCAAAAGAGTGTACTGCCGAATGGCGTGCCGATAAGGCCGGGATGCAAGCCCGCGGCGTAACGGAAAAAGCGTACGTTGAACAATGCAAGGGCGGGGCGGAGCCAGCCGCGCCAGCGGCCAAACCGGCGGAGACCGCGCCGCCACCGCCACCCAGACAGACGACGGCCACTGGCTCGAAAACCGCCAAAGACTGCACGGCCGAATGGCGCGCTGATAAAGGCAGCATGCAGGCCCGCGGCGTGACCGAGAAAGCGTACGTTGAACAATGCAAGGCGGGTGCGACGCCAGCGGCTTCCGTCCCTCCGCCAAAGCCGACCGCTGCAACGCCTTCGACCCCAGCAACGCCGCCACCGTCAACCAGCACCTCGTCTTCCTCAAAAACTGCCAACGAGTGCATCGCCGAATGGCGGGCCGACAAGGCGGGCATGCAAGCCCGTGGCGTCACCGAAAAGGCCTATGTCGAGCAGTGCAGGGCTGGCGGCGCTATGCCGGGCGCGACCGCTCCCGAGCCAAAGCCAACCGCCGCTGCGCCCTCGCCGCCGGCGAGCCGCCCCGCACCAACCGCGACGCAAGCTGCGCCAGCCCCAGCGCCGCAAAAGCCGGCGCCCACGACGACTGCAGCACCGGTTCCGTCTCCGGCACAGCAACCATCTCCATCCAGAGACAACGCAACGCTGGAGGCGGGACAGTTTGCCGACGAGGCGTCTGCCAAGGCCCGCTGCCCGGCCGACACAGTCGTGTGGGTCAATCTGCCGTCAAAGGTCTATCACTTCGCGGGAACCAAGAGCTACGGCGCCACCAAGCGCGGCGCCTATATGTGCGAAAAGGAAGCGATCGCCGCTGAAGATCGGGCCTCGAAGACCGAGAAACATCCCTGAGGTGAAATCCAAAAGGGGTTGCACAGGGAGACATCCTGCATGTTTCGGTTTGCTGTTCTCGTTAGCGCATGTCTCGCTAGCGCAAGCTGGGCCGCTGCGGAAACGATCGACGTAAAATATTATGGCAAGGTGGATCTAGCGCCCTTCGCCTACGTCGATATCTCGCGGAGCAGCTTCATCAACCGAGCATGCTACGACAAAACCCAGCAGTTTATGGTCGTGCAACCAAGATCGATCTATTACCCCTATTGCGAGATGCGCGCAGCGACCTTTGAGGCCTTTCTGACGGCCCCATCGATGGGGCAATACTATAATGCCAACATCAAAGGCTCTGGCTCAGACGGTCCTTTTGATTGTCGGACGCATCGCGTTCCAAAATATTAGATGCTCTCTGGAGGTCCAGAGGCCGACTCTTTCCATACCAACGCATACGCGAATGCTGCTCGTCAAAAATGCTTGGCAGCAAGAAGCCCGAGCAGAACCAGTAGGGGGCCTCCTTGCCAAGGAATAAACCAAAGGTTTAATCGGGCATCTTTAGTACTTGACGTGCCGCACAAGTGCTGCAATTTGCTTTAGTTTTCTTCTTTGATGAGTTTGGGTGAACGAAATGCGCAGAAGTCTCCGCGCCTTCGGGTTTTGTCTTGTTTCCTGTCTTGGGTATGCGGCTGCAATTTCGTCGTGTCACGCCCAAGGGGCTCGAGACATGATCAATGTTTTCGGTGCGATCATGCAGTCTGCGATTGTCGAGGCTACGCAAGCAGAGTGGCGTAAGATTGGATCAGCGAGCCAAGCGTGCGTGGATGGTACTCTTCGACAACGAGGCCTCAACCTTCAGACACTCGTTAGCAACGGCGTAACGCCTTCGGATAGCCGGATCGCGAACATTGTCACGAATTGCCGATCTCAGGCAGACGCGCAGCAATTTGCCAACGTTAGACTTCAGCCGCCCAACGATGCCGTTCGGACTGATGCGCCACGATCCATGCAGCCTTCCAAATACCGCGTCGACAAAGTTGCCCTGGGTAGCATTGTAGAATTCGAGTCGGCAAACTATCGAGAGTATCAGTGTAAGCCGAGTGACCAATTTTCGGGATTTACGTGGTGTCAGAAGCAACGAAACGAACGAGCACCGCGAGGGGATTACTTGTCGTCCTACAGCCTCTTGCATAGCCAAGATGGGCGCCTTTCATATCTAAATCGATATCTTGAGCCGGCTTTCTTCGACCCTGGCGAGGTCAGTGGGGACATTGAGCGGTTGACGCGCGCGTTCGGAGAGCAACCACGAACCATCGAGATGCCGCGAAACATCCCCAATGTATCGGGCGTCATCGCGTATTGGGGCGCAGCCTCGCTTGAACCGTTGGATGCGAGTGCTATCGCTGCGTTGGCAGGCGGCCGCAGCCCGGGTGGAATTCTGATAGACTTCGTCGGCGACTTCCAGCAATCAATCCGTCAGAAGCTTCCGATCTATCGCGTGTCCGGCGGCGCGGGCTTTGTTTGGGCCGAAAGCCACGATTCCGACGGGCGCGGCCGGCTGCGATTCTTTGCGATAGACGCGTCAAGCCTTTCGAATAGCCCAACTTCAGAGGCCACGCAGGAGGCATCAACAGCGACGCCAACCGATCCGTGGAAGGATTGTCAGTCTTCAAGACCTGAAATGCGGCTTACAGGCTGTACTAAGGTAATTGGGGCGAAAGGCCTTGACCGCGTCCGACTAGCTGATGCTTTCGACGGCCGCTGTTCCGCCTACAATCAGACACAGCAGTATCAGTCTGCGCTAGCGGACTGCAAAGCCGCGATTGATTCGAATCCGAGGTATTCGTACGCGTATGCCAACCTCGGCGCCAGCTATCTAGGTCTCAATGACACGGCGAATGCCCTGACGTCGCTGGACAAGGCCATCGCCCTCAAGAGCAACTTTGTGTGGTCTCGTCTTAGCCGTGCTAAAGCTCGCGCTGCCGCGGGTTCAACTCAAGAGGCACTCCAAGACTACCAATACGCCCTGCTAATAGAACCATCTAACCAAGCCGCTAAAGACGGCCTGCTGAGCTTAGTGGCGCCGGATACCGCGACACAGACGGCCGAACCGTGCCTTACGGCACCAATAGACGGCAACTTGGCCGCCACGGGATCTGATGTCTCGCCACTTCGAAAGTTCGACGTGACGATCAGAGAAATATCATCGGTCGTCCAAAATTATCGAGAGCAATTGACTCGCTCGCAGGCCAAGGTCGATCGGTTGTCGCGGGACAAGGACGCCGGCGAACGAAAGCAGCAAGCTCTCGCGGGTTCGGCAGAAGATCGCAAGAAGTTGCTCAACGATGTCCAGCGAATGACGGAGGCCGTAGCAGAGAGCCAATCGAAATTCGACGATGTTGCACAGCGGTTTTCCGAACAGGAAGACAAGTTGCATCTGCTCGAGGCAACCGGGGGCAATAGGCCGCTATTGAAGGAACTTCAGCAATCATTCGCAAAGTTGCGCGCGGCCCGCGCAGATGCCGAGCGAGAGCTCCACCGGAAAATCGGCGACCGCGATGAAGCGGTTTCGAACGCTCAGCGACGAGCAGCGGAGATGGCGGCGCCGTTGGCCGACATCAGGAAGATCGACGTCGCTAAGGACGATGCTGAAAGCTGCATAAGACAAATCAAAGCCGGTATTGACGCCCTCGATCAGAAGGCCGACGACCTTCGGCAGAAGGAGCGGAGTCAGGCCGCTGCAGCATTGCGGCTGAACGGGGAACATCTAGTCACCGACCTGACTGAATTCGCGCAGAAAAATTCGAGCCTTGTTCCGCTGGAGATCGGTCCGCTTGTTGCCACGTTGAAAGGGGCGTTGTCCGGTCAGGACAACGACAAAATATCGAGTGCGTTTGACAATCTCCAAAAGCGCCTCGATGAAGTTCCCGAGTTCAAGCGGTACCGCACGTCCAGGGAGGAGGCTAGGCAGCAGGCCGCCAAATCCGAGCTGGACCAACTTCAAGACACCGCTCGGACCATATCGGAGTTCATCGCGAGCTACGTGCGAGCAAATATAACGTCGGATGCCGCACAGGATTTGCTCAAAGTCCGTTCGCGAATGCTTGATGCGCTCGCTGAACCTGACGCTGAGTCGTTGAAGGCCGCCATTGCGCAAGCCGAAAAGGATCTCGAGAGGCTTCACGTCGAAGTAGCATATCGCGAATATCGCGGAAAACATCCAATACAAAGCCGCAAGGAGTTGCCTGCCGCGACGGACCGAAATCGCTATCTTGTGCTGGGCCCGCTCGATGAAACGCTCGTCCTGGTCAACGAGAGTGGACGCGCAGGGGTCGTTCGCAACCTGCGGGGTGACCTTGTGTTTGACAACGGTAAGGCAGCGATGTGCTTTGCACACGACGACAATCTTGACGCTTTCGCCACTTTAGAGCTGAAAAAGAAGATTGCTGACCAGGGTGCGCGAACACTTAACGTACTCGCCGGAGTTTGCCAGCCGGCTGATCTCGACAAGTATGATCTGATTGGGGTTAACCGAGGCCTCCTCGCTACGGCCTCTCCCGAAATCGCTGCTTCGATCCTCGCCGCATCCGATAAGGGCGACTTTACCTTGCTCACGAGTATTAGCGAACGAGAGCTTCAAGTCGCCCGAAACGGCGATAGCATTAGAAGCTTGCAGTTAGAGAATGACTTGTTGAACAAGGCTATTGACGGCTTCGGCGTGGTCGTCGTGAAGAACAGCAACTCCGTGGTCTGCCAAACGGTTGCAAGTCAGCAAAAGGCTCATGAATCATTACTGTCACGCAACGCGGACCGCTTTCAATTGGAGTTTGGTGCGCCAACGTCGACGATTTCGACCTCGATCGACAGTGCATTCGTGGCTGCGAAGAGAGGTCAGTGCGGTGCGATCTATGGAGCAGCTAAAGACCTACGAGAGCTAATTACGAGTTTGCAACGAGACAAACTCAGCTATCATGTCGTGCCGATTTGGTTTTCAGCCGGAGACGTTGACACCGAGCAGACTAAGATTGCGGATCGCGTGGCCGGCGAGATGCGCGCGCAGGCGGCGCTAGAGCAAAAGAAGCGCGATGATCAGGTGCGCCGCGAGGCCGAAAGGAAGCAAACTGACTCTGAGAAAACTGAGCGCGAGGCGCAGCTGAGGCAACAAAATGGGTCCCTCGCTCGCGGCATGGCCGACTCAATCCTCTCAAGGATAAAGACGTTTTCGTCAGGTACCGGCGATGGAACGCGGGTCGCGCAAGAGTGGCCTACCTTGGCAAGGTGGTTTGGTGATCAGAGACGCCAAGAGTGGGAGCTTGAATCCGTGAGTGGAGATCTCCAGGATTTTGGCGTCGTCGAATGGAAGAATCGAGTGCTGGACGCGGGATTTGTCGCCGTGCGCTTCAGGATGAAACAGCGCGCGTTGGGAGAGTATCAGGAGAAATGCTTTTCCGTCGGCTATACTGCCGACCATGAGTTTGACGTCGAGCGCGATCCGATAGCAGTCCCTTGCGAAGACGAGAGCTCTGTGAACAGGTACAAGGTTGCACACAGCTTCACGAGCAAATGGTTCGCGCACTGAAATTACAGGCAGCCCGCAGACACTTGATGGCGGAGTGAATTCGGAGGCTGAAGGTGTGCTCCCGAATAGCGCAGTTCTAGGACTGATAAGGAAATTGCAGAGTCCGGCGATTAATAACGTTTGGTCGCAAAGCTTACCAGTTACAGTTAAGTAGTGGTAACAGGGCGTCTTAACCTGAAATTGAGGATCGGAAGGTTTACTTGGCGCACCACTGTAAGCTGCCAAGGGAGCGCGTGATTTGCGCGAAGAAGAGTTCAGGCGGTGGTTTGAGGACCAAGATTACGCGGCCTCCACCATCGCTACACAGATCAGCGACGCGCGTTCAATCGAACAGGCTTATGGCGATTTGGATGAGCTGTACGAGCAAGACGAGCTGAGCCGTCTTACCGCCGAATTCACCTATTCTGCGGCTGACAGAACTTCTGGAAAGCCCAATCCAACAAAACTCAAACTATGGGGTGATACCTACCGGGACCTGGGCCATCTGCGCTCCACGCTCAGCTACTACAAAAGGTTCAAGCAAGGCATTACCCGCGTCCGTAACAAGCCGCCCTTGCCCGATAGACAAGCAGTTGAGCGATCCATGGACGAGTGCGCGGAGGTTGGCGTGCTCACATTCATGGAGACTTACGGCTTCAGTTGGGGCAACGTCGAGTACTACATCAGTCGCGACGCGGACCTATTTCCTGCAAAGGCGATCTTTGCTGTAGCGCACCAATACAGGTCAGGCGCTCCTTTAGACAGCAAGAATTCAGATGGTACCGTGGCTCGCGAGCATCTGGCGTCGCTTGGTTTCGATATCGTAAAGCGGGGTGCGATCTTGCTTTTCAGCAAAGACGGACATCCCTACGAGCCAATTCTCCAGACTAATTCGGCCAGCAGTCGCAGGGCATATCGCTATAAGCCTGCGGGTGCGTCCAATCGAACCGAGGACGCGATCGAGACTAACGATTTAGTCGAGCTGGCGCGGGCACTATTCATCGACAAGCTTGCTGTTCGTATTGCGAATGGTGGAAGTGCAGCGAACTATCTCACCTATCCAGGCCAAAAGTTTAAAGGTTACTGGTTGCGGCCAGACCTTGCCGATGCACTGGGCAAGGAATCGGCTACCGGAATTGGGGACGACCAAATGCTCGCGACGGAAAAGCCGAGGACTGGCGCGCCCTCGAATATTATACTGCACGGGCCGCCGGGCACTGGGAAGACCTGGAGAACGGCTCGCGAGGCAGTAAGGTTGTGCGACGGTTCTGTGCCAGCCGATCGCATGTCGCTTATGGCGCGTTACACGTCGCTAGAGGCAGAAAAGCGCATAGCCTTTGTTACCTTTCATCAAAGCATGGATTATGAAAATTTTGTTGAGGGCCTGCGGCCAGAGACCGAGGAATCGGAAACGGGTGGCGCAGGATTCCGCCTCGAGCCACGGCCGGGAATTTTCAGGGAAATATGCGCTCTAGCGGACCAGGCTCGGCTAGCGCCATCGAAATCCAGCAATGCCCTGGTGGATTTAGAGAACCATTCGTTCTGGAAAATGGGGCTTGGGGCAATCGGAACTGACGACGACGTTTATGAAGATGCGATCGCCGGCGGCTATATTGTACTTGGATGGGGTGGTGACCAAGATTGGTCCGATGCGCGGTTTGAAAGCGCTGCCGAAGTTGAGAAGGTCTGGAAGGAAAAGAACCGCGAAGATACGTCTCCAAGTAACTATACCCAACTTTGGCCGTTCCGCGCCAAAATGAAAAAGGGCGACATCGTGATCGTGCCTTTTGGCAACAGCGCATTCCGCGCCGTTGCTGAGGTCACCGGGGACTATCAATACGTTCGCGGCGAGGATGGTCACTATAATCATCGCCGATCAGTTCGTTGGCTGCTGAAGCTCGCAGAGCCGCTTCCGCTCGATACCATCGTCGAGGGAAAGTTTACGATGCGAACCCTCTACCAGATAACGGAGAGCCGGCTTAACAAGGCTGCTCTGCGACGCCTCCTAGCTGCCGAGGAGCCCGTCCCTACAGGGAGTCTCGATCAATTTGTCCTGATAATCGATGAGATAAATCGCGCTAATATTTCGAAAGTGCTCGGCGAATTAATTACGCTTATTGAGCCAGACAAACGGCTCGGTCAGCCGAATGCGCTCGAAGTGCTGCTTCCCTATTCACGAAAGCCATTCGGAGTGCCAGACAATCTCCATATAATTGGAACAATGAATACCGCAGACCGCTCCATTGCACTTCTTGATACTGCGCTCCGACGACGTTTTAGGTTCGTTGAAGTTGAACCCGAACCAGCGCTTCTTCAAGAGGCGGCTGTTCGGACGGGCATTCCCCTGATGAAAGTCTTGCAAACGTTGAACGACCGGATCGAGTATTTGCTCGACCGTGAGCACAGGATAGGCCACGCGTTTTTTGTCGACTGCAACACACGTTATGACGTCGACCATGCAATGCGCGACAAAGTAATCCCGCTCCTCCAGGAGTATTTCTTCGAGGATTGGAGCCGCGTCGCTGCAGTTTTGGGCGAGCAGACGGAGCCACCTGGATCGAGTCGTAGGGGACATTTCCTCGAATGCCGGCGCCTCAAAGATCCCACGGTTGATGGCGGCCCCGATCGCGTGAGTTGGTCTGTGCGTCGAGATGACGCCAACGGAGGTTTCGCGCACGACGCATACGATCGCCTCATTGGCGCCAGTGTCCCGGAAGAAGGCTCGGCCGCTCTGAATGACGATGCCGGGCAATGAAGTACCTCGCGGTACATGAATGGGGGCGGGTCAATGTAGGGCAGGACCCGTCCAGTCTTACGCGAGCAGACGCCACTCGGCTCATTGCAGCAGCTGTGGCACACAGTTTGGGCGGAGACGAAGGAACGAGTATTATTTCTGATCACCATCACTATGTTCGGGTTGGCCAGTGTGTCGGGGTGCTGGCATCTACTGACGTCACTTTGGAGATATTGCCCAAGGTAGACCCTGCTGCACCGGATCTTCAGCCTGGCAGTGTTAGAGCTCAGCTGGTCCGGATGCTCGATGCTGCCTGGGAGCTCGGTCTTTCGGAGGGAGAGATTGCGCCACTCGCGCGTCAGAATACCAACCTTCTCGATTGCCTGATTCGAATCTTTGCCGATCGTCTTCTTGCGCAGGTCCGTCAGGGGCTTCCGCGAGCTTATCGCGAGAAAGCACGCGATGTCGCTGTAATGCGCGGGCGTTTGGATGTAATCCGACAGTTCACGATCCATAGCGTGAGACCGGATCGTCTTGCGTGTCGGTTCGATGAGCTTTCCGCCGATACTCCACTCGCGCAGATCATGCGCGCGTGCGTAGTGTTGTTGTCGCGGCTGGCTCGTACGCAGGAAACGCATCGTCGGCTGTTTGAACTCAGAATTCTAATGGGCGAGGTCTCGGATGCGCCTTTAGGTCGCCTTCCATGGGCGTCGGTCAAAATCGACCGCTCGAATCGTCGCTGGAGAACACTCTACGATTTGGGCAGATTACTGCTCGTAAGAGATTGGCAAGCGACCCACTACGATGCGGAAAGTCGAGCAAGAGGCTTCAGTTTGCTTTTCCCCATGAACGAGCTGTTTGAGGCCACGATTGCAGCCGCGTTGCGGAAAGCCTTGTCGACCTATGACGTCGACGTCGTTACCCAAGGCGGTTTTCGATATTGTCTCGGAGAGTGGCTGCCGAACGGTCCCTGCAGCGGCAATTTATTCCGGACAAGACCGGATATCATTATTCGTTCGCGTGGAAAGGTGGTTCTAGTCGTTGACACCAAATGGAAATGCTTACGCGATGACGCCGATGAAAGTAAGCGCGGGATTTCGCAATCAGACG
This sequence comes from Bradyrhizobium sp. MOS001, assembly GCF_004634465.1. Taxonomy (NCBI): domain Bacteria; kingdom Pseudomonadati; phylum Pseudomonadota; class Alphaproteobacteria; order Hyphomicrobiales; family Nitrobacteraceae; genus Bradyrhizobium; species Bradyrhizobium sp. MOS001. Next base: position 26,235 of record NZ_SPVJ01000057.1, on the reverse strand, counting down.
TCTATCAGTTAATGGCGTATGCTCAGCTTTACAACTGCGATCGTTTGCTAATGTTGTACCCGCATCATGCGGGTCTTAGCACAGCGGGCGTGCAAGCCAATTATGGTATAGCCGTGCCAGGCAAGCTACGATCAGATCGATTGCAAATTGCCACGGTAGACGTTGGTCAGGAAAGTGCGGCTGTATCGGCCGCGCTGCGCCAGATTGTACTCGACACGGTCGGGCGACAGAAAGCTTGATCGAGGCGAACGTCTGCTTCAGTGGCCAATTTAGATGTCTTTACGATGCCTGCCGCTCCTGTACGTAGATATCCGTTGGCAGACTGATAAGCTTTCATACGAAACGGAGTCAGTTGGCCGACTGATAAGGAAAATGCCGAAACCTTATCAGTTAGTCGAAACGCGCAGCAGGGTGTGGAGGTAAACCACCGACGTCGAACGGCAGGAAGCTGCGGCCCGAACCCGCTTCATCGAGTTGATGAGGAAGCATCCCGGCAAGTCAGAAGCAGAGATCCGCGAGATGATGGCTACATCGTCGACCGATGGTTCTCGTCCTTCCCCTGGGCAAACACCACCTGATTGCCGTCCGGGTCAGTGATCGTGATGATACTGATCGCAGGACCGTTAACGAAAGACTTTGGCTTGAAGCCGGCCCGGGTGAGCATCTTCATCCGCTCGCTCATGTCTGTCTCAACCAGAGTGATCGAGGATCGCCCGGCGAGCTGCATGTTCTCGTTGACCTGCAACCAGCCTCCGGCCTCGAACTTCCACTCCGCCAAAACTTGCATGGGCCGGGTGTCGGGTTCTCGTCCGAGAAGCATCTTGTACCAGCGAACCGCATCGTTGATGTCGCGTACGGCAGCAAAGGCGAGAACGTTCTTCAGCATGGAGGCCCCCAAAACGACTAAACGCGGAGGTGTCCTATTTGTTCAACAAGGGAGGGTAGGATGAGTGCGCTTTGAGTTCAAAGACAAATACGATTGGCGGCCATACTTCACATGGTGGCCCACTCTGGCTGTCGATGCGAGCAAAGAGAAATCAATGCATCCGCAGCAGGGGTATCCGCCATCCAGCCTAAAGTGGATATGGCTGGAATGGATTGAGCGAAACAAGGTTGTCTGCGTGAAGCAAAACGACAAAGGCAGCGAGTTGCGGTGGGCATACAGATTTAATGCCTAAGCCTAGCGCCGCCGAGAACCGATACTTCGACCAGCTCGGCGCTTGGCTCCAAAGCGATTGGCGCCCGTGCCCGATCTACCCCGATGAGCGTGCGGTCGAACGAAGCCATCCCAGAGGCGTGGCCGAGTGGGGGACGGGGGCCGGCATGAAGGCTCACCTGTGTGTGCCGAAAACTTAAACCCGAACGTAGCGGTGATGAAGTCCGCCCAAGAGAGCGTCTGAACTTATGAAGCCGGATCGCCGAACCGGGCGTGAGACCGGCGCATCTTTGTTTAGAGATCGATGCGTTCTCATGCCGTTGTAATAGTCCGCATAGTTTTTCAGAATCCGGCGCAGATGAGCCTCGCCCAAAACAATGAGGTGATCCGAACACTCGCGCCGGATTGATCCGATCAACCGCTCGACAAAGCTGTTCTGCCAAGGTGAGGCCGGTGCAATAGGCTTGTCCCGAATGCTCATAGCACGCAGTCGGCGTGTGACGACCGTACCGTAGATGCGATCCCGGTCTCGGATCATGTAACGCGGAGCCCCATCCCAAGGAAAGGCCTCGGTTATCTGACGTGCAACCCACTCCGCTGTCGGGTTGGCTGTGACGTTGATCCAGACAAGGTCTCTACGATCGAGCCGCATGATGACGAAGGCATAGAGCAGATCGAAGCCAATGGTCGGGACAACAAACAAGTCCATAGCGGCAACGTCAGGCGCGTGGTTACGCAGAAAGGTGCGCCATCCCTGACTGGGTGGCCGTCGCCGTTTGACCATGTATTTGGCGACGCTCGACTGCGCGACCGCGAACCCGAGCTTGAGCAGTTCGCCGTGAATACGCGGTGCTCCCCAAAGCGGATTTTCGACGCTCATCCGCCGGATCAATGCGCGCAGGTCCGTCTCGATCTGCGGCCGCCCTCCCGGAGAGCGCGACTTCCAGCGCCAATAATGGCGAAAGCCGGCCCTGTGCCAACGCACGAGCGTCTCGGGCCGGATGATTGTGAGAACCTGAAGGATTGATGGAAACCAGCGATAAAGCTGGATAAAGAACCAGCGGTCACTGTTCGTCAGCCGGGCGCGACCATGCAGCCTGCGCCTCAAGACATTCAACTGATGACGAAGCACCGCGTTCTCAGCCTCAAGCCGCAACCTCGACTTGAATGGCGAGACCAGGACGGCCAAAACGAAAAGGAGCAGCCCTATCATTCCGCCAGCTTAGGTGATTCCATTGCTCCATCAAGACGGATAGGGTTTTCGGTACACACAGGGGTCAAAGCGGGTTCTTTGCTCATGTCACCCTCATGCGGCTCGCATCTGCAGACGTAGGAACGCTTGGTTTCAAAGCAGGTTGCAAGCGAAGTTCAGTATGGAGAAAAACCAGCGATGAAGGTAGCGAAGATTGCCTTGATCGCGGTCGCGTCGGCCCTGGGCGCGACGATGAATGGAAGACAATTTATAAGGCAGGAAGCCTGACTATGCGGCGGCTTTTGGCGCGGCCCTGGACCGAAGATGAAGAGAGGCGGCTGAGGCAAATGGCGGAGGCTGGAATGAAGACTTCCCTCATCGCCCGCAAACTAAAACGTCCGGTCGGCTCGATCTACACCAAGATGGCCAAGCAGCAACGACAGTCAGGGCCTGACCAGCTTCTGTCTCCCGCTGGATAACGGCGTCCGGGTCCTTATTTAGCGCGAGCATCCCCGCTGTTCGACGCCGACAGTACTTCGTTCAGTCGGTCGAGGAATACGGACTGACCTTTCAGAATTCGTCCGCGGGCCGCCCCTGTTTCGAACCACGATGCGCGGTCAAGCTCGGGAGAATTCTGGTACTTGCCCGAACGAGGGGGCCATTCCATCTTAAACGTATTGCTCTTCAGCTCTTCAGGATTCCAGTCATCCTCTGTGGCCCATATATGTACGGACTTGCCGCCCGGCTGCTTCGCGTGCCCGAGTGCAATGAAGTCTCCGCCCGGCCTGTAGCCCGTTTCTTCCTCGAATTCTCGTTTCGCTGCGCCCAGCGGAGCCTCGCCAAAAACAATAAGACCCTTGGGGATTGTCCAGGCGCCGTGATCCTTTTTCTTCCAGAAAGGTCCTCCGGGGTGTCCAAGCAGGACTTCGACATTCTTGCCGCTCTGCGGAAGAGAAGAATGTCCGCCGCGCGTGAGTAAGCCTTCGAGCGATAAGTATTGCCACCGCGACGGGGGTGTAACGGGGGTGGCGTTTGAGCTCCCCTCAAGGTGTGCGCGGTCTACCCGCGCACACCTTGTATCCTTCACAATTCCCCTAATCTCAGTTTGCCATAACTCTACGTGAGATTGCAAAATGCGCATCGTAACTTTCGCGTCCGTTCCGGCGAGACGATAGAGCCAGTTTGAAAGATATGACACTTCAGCGTCCCGCTAATTTAGAGACGCAGGCTGGTGGTTTGCACCGGCGGTGCGGCTAAACGACCATAAGTAGTGCCATCGGAACGTTGTCCCGGGCTCCTGGTTATGGCGCCAGGGGCTCGATAATGGAGGACGTCATGGCAACTGAGGAACGGGAAACGGGCACCTTGATCGGCAGTGACAAGGTTGAGGGCACGGCGGTCTATGGACCGGATGAGAGCAAGATCGGGTCGATCGAACGCGTCATGATCGACAAGCAGTCCGGCAAGGTTTCATACGCGGTCTTGAGTTTCGGCGGTTTCCTTGGCATGGGAGACGAACACTATCCGCTCCCCTGGCAGTCGCTCAAATACGACACGAACCTTGGCGGCTACCGTACCGGCATCACCCAGCAGCAGCTGGAGGGCGCCCCGAAATACGCGAGCGACAATGACTGGAACTGGGGTGACCAGACCCGCACGCGGGCGGTAGACGACTATTACGGACTCGCCCCGATCTGAGGCAAATCTCTAAAAAAGCCCGCCGCAAGGCGGGCTTTTTTCATTGGAGTAAGCCTGCGTAAAAAAGGCCGGGCACGACCTTTCGGCACTGCCCGGTCCGCAGATTAGGGTTGGCTGAAAAGCTTCTTGACGGCGTTCCAGTTTTCGACCGCGCGCAGGCCCTTGCGCTTGGTGTAGGACTGGCACCTTGCTAATCACACTTCCACCTTCGAGGAGTGTTAGAGGGCCGCGCATTGCGATCGCGTAGTCAAAGGTACAAGATCCGCCACCTTGCGCGTTCTTCGCGGCACTACGAACGACCCAGTCAACGATACCCCCATGGCGCCGCCCATGATCCGGACGGAAGAGCGACTGACCCTCGCGCCCGAGTGCCGTTGGTACCACTTAGAATTCGCGCGGTACCGCTAACAACGGGGCGGGCTTTGCCTGCGTCTCCTCCCGGACTGGAAAGGCCGCTGCCAAAACGGGGCAACGGTCTTCATTTTCAGATGTCCGGAGTTGGCCGCCTAGTAACGCTTGTTTTCGTCTAGGACCGTCGCGGCGATATCGCGCGGAAATCATTTATGCGCCCGAAGCCGCGCTGGTCGACCTGATCAACCAGAAGCGCGCAGGCAAGACCATCCGCCCGAAGGAGCGACCCAAAGGCGAAAATGTGGTCGATCTGATGGAGGCGCTGCGGAAGAGCGTCGGACGCGAAACCGCACCGGCGAAGGCGGGCAAGCCCGTCAAGAAGCCGCGCAAGGCGGCTGCGGGCCAGAAAGAGATGTTGATGCCGATCCGAGGCAAGAAGCCGGCGAAGGAAGCAGCGGCGAAGAAACCCGCGACGGGCCAGCGGCGGAAGTCGGCTTAGGCGGCCGATGTCCGGGGTTCCGGCGGTGCATCAGGAAGCTGCGGCCCAACGCGCGATAAAGTGCATCAACCGGACGCTTCGATGACCTTCACGATCGGCATCATCTCGGATATACAAGGTTTTGCCCATACTGTGTCAGTGTCCGGCCAGATGGCCATTGTACAAGTAGGCGCCCCTTTTCCAGTCTCCCAAAGACCTCGAAGGAGCATCCTTCGGGGTCTTTGCTTTTCAGCCTGCTTTGGGCCCTGCTGTAGATCGATCACCTGCACCGCGGGCAAAGCCTCGGCAGTCCCTTGGTCGCGGAAAGCCCGAACGCCTATACTGACACTGTCGAAGGCAGTCGGAGGGCACCATGAGCGATCCGGGACCTAGGGGAATCGACCATACTCCGATGGAGGTGCTCGAAAAACGCGCCAACGATGCACGCGAACGTGGCGATACTTACCTGGGCACCGTCGATAATATTCTCGTCCAGATAGGTGCCTTCGACCAGTTCGCAGCGGATGTGGCCCATCAACTGCGGCACAGGATTGTCTATCGCAGCGATGGCGGTCGCTTCGCGAGGGCTCTGGTGCGGGCGTCTGGAGATCTTCAGAAGATCCACACCGCCCTATTGGCCATGGACACCCCGTTTCAGGGCAAGGTGCGACTGACAGCGATCCTTTTCCGACGGGTCGACCCGCATGCCGTCGACAGGTGGGTGATGGGCATCAGGTTTTTCGCTCCCGACTTCATTGACATAACTGAGCCGGTCGTTGTGAAGGCCAGCAGGACGCGCGTTGCATCGGCGAAATGCGTGCAGCTCGAGCGTCTTCTTCCCTGGATGCACTTAGTGGCCAAGGAAATCCCGGGGAAGAGGGGAAAGCGTATCCGCGGTATGATTGAGCTTGCCGATCGGCTCGATTGCCCCAAGGGACTCGAGCTCTGGTACTACAGCAGAACACTGACGCTCGCCTATACGACGCCACCCATGTGGATGGGGCCAAAGGGTCGCGCGCGGATGACCGAGGCAACAGGTCGCAAGTTGCCCTTCGATGGCGAGGGCTGGGACGGTGCCCGTCGCGATCAGTGGCGACACTACCCATTCAAATGGATCGTCGAACATCATGCGTTTCAAAAGCCCGCCGATGCATCGCGTATGAAGATCGAGCTGCTAGTTTACGAAAACGAGATCAACGCGACGTTCGTAGAGCTCAACAAGCGATCTGCCCAAACCAAGCCGGCTTCCAGCTTGGGCCCCCGCGGCGATCGGGAGTACCTAAGCAACGAGGTCGCTGACTTCATCAAGCATCTCGGCGCGCTGACGAAGGACCCCAATCATCTTTATTCTGTCTTTCAGAGAATCACTGACGACTAATTCAGATCGGCGAACAAACTACCTCTCGAGTCCGAGACGTGACGGCAGCGGGAGATTGATTGATTCCGCTTACCTCGCCCGAACATGGCGGGTCCGCCGCCAGCATCTTGGCCAGTGTGCCTTCTGTGATGCGTTCCAGCACCCGCCCGCCGGCGTTCTCGGCATCGAGGCTGGCAAGCATCAGCAGCATCCGGGCCAGGCGCTTTTTCATGGAATTGACGACGCGGTCGATCTGATCCTCCTCCAACGCCGCCGCACGCCGCATCAAGTGCATCGCGAAATCCCGCGCGAATGTCGGATCGGTGGAGTCCGAGGTGGCGGAAGTCTTTCGGGAAGTAGGGCTGGCCTCGCTCGCGGCAGCCCCCTCAGAAGAGCCCGCGGACAGTCCACCCAACTAACAAGTTGGCCTGTCGACCTCACGTTCAATAGCGAACTGGTCGCCATTGCCGCCAAAGACGGCTTCGACGTCGGTCAAGCTGAGCGGATGTTCAAGAAATTTGAATGTCACCACCGATCGAAGGGCAGTCGGTTTGTAGACTGGACCCACGCCTGGGGTTGGTGGGTCTGTGGCCGGGTCGACATCAATGCGAAGGCCAGGGAAGCCGAGGTGAATCGGTCCGACTACGTAGACCCGCGGATATGACCATGAGCATCCGCGCCACCCCAATATTGCCGGACCATCCAACGCGGGCAGACGAGATGATCGGCACCCCCCACACACACCTGTGCACTTGCCCGCCTAACTCGATCCATACCCAAGGCAGAGAGCCAAGACCAACCGGAGCGATAGAGGTTAGCGCAGTCAGGGATAGCGCACAGGGCACCAGCCGCACCAGCGCCGCTCTAATCAGCCGTGGGCCGCCTCGTGATCTGCCCACCGATGCGCGTTCGATCGCGGGCCAGTGTTCCCCGATGTCCGGTGCGTTGAACGTACCAGCGCCCACGCCAAGGGCGGGGAAGATGCGAATGCGCGAAAAAATCCCAAAGTATCTTTCAGCATGGATCGACCGTGCGCGCCCGACGCGTCCGGCATTTCTGCAAATTCCGGGTTTTCGAAATCTCGGTTTCGTTGTCAGCGGAGGCGAGGGTGGTAGCAGGGTTTAGACGCCGAAGGGGTTTCGCCAACAGACCCCTGGCGCTGTGTCGGGCTGTTCTCGAAGCCCTCGAGCGCAGACCTGGGCAGACGTCGGGCGAGATCGCCGGGTTGCGTCTACAGCGACGGCCGCGTCCTGGCCCGGCCGGGGTGGCGCAGGTGCACGGTTTCGGAACTAAGCGCGACCCGCCGGGCGCTTCGCCGCCTGATCGCAAAAGGCAAAGTCGAGGTGCGGCATCACCGGCACCGTTGGCGGATTTTTCAGCTTGCGGAGAAGGCGGGATGAGCGACGCCGAAATTGACGCCGCCATCGTTTCGTTGCGGGTCGGTTATAAATTCGGCCGAGGCGACGCTTGCCAAGCTGATCGCTCAACGGCCGGCAAGGTATATCACGCCCGGACTGTCATTCGGCCTGCATGAACACGATGACGTAATTGCGGTCAGCGCTCGGGGCACGAAAGCTCCCTTATCGTCGAGTTCTCGCAATCAAGCGATTCGGAGGGGCTGTCGATCAAAACTGGCGATGATGCAGCGTGCTCATTCGTCGGTTGATCGTCTTTCACTTCCTTCTCGTTGAAATTCGCGCAAATTGGCTCTGTGGCATTGCCGCACACGGCCGCAAAGCAGGAGATCGACGATGGCACGTTATCCGGACGTACAACGGTTTGCCTATACCGAACGCAAAGACGGTGAGGCATCGTCATTTCGTGGGGAAGAGGTTGTCTTCACGAATTCGTTGCCTGCGACCTGTGTCCATCCGTTCGCGATTGCAATAGCATTGGTTGGCACCGCCTATACAGTTTTGACGTTCTGGGTCGCGTTTGCGGGCGGCGAGGCTTCAGCGGTTCTGACGATGGTCAGCCTCATTCTGATGATGATGCTAGGGCTAATGACCGGGTGCGGATATTCAAGCCGAAACATGGAACCCTATCGGGCGGCTACTCGAAGCTTTCGCGACTTCATCGAGGGCGATGTCGACCTTCAAAGCGGACGTATTTCAGGCCGCGCTTCGCTTTGCCAGCTCGCGACCGTGACGGGTGGCATCGCCCTAGCGACAACGTCGATGTTGGCCGTCTTTGTGGCGATAGCACCCGCTTATCCGCATTAGGTAGTCAGTGTTGACGTGCTCGCTAGGCGCGACTCCAGCTTTAGGCGGGCGGATTGCTGCAGACAGGCTCTTTAGTCTCGATGGTAGACGTGATTGAGAGATGGGAGGCTTAGTTGCCGAGTCCCACCCGAGTCACGGGTACGTCTACAAACCCTCCTCTTGTCGTGAGGCGAGGGGTATCGACGTTACAACAGGTCCACCATGATCAATGGTCGCCCGAACCCTCGGAAGCGCATCAGCCGCGCTTCAGGTTGGCATGCGCGATACGAATTCGTCACAGTGTACGGTGCGGGATTTCTGATGGTGATCGCCGCAATCCTGATCGCATTGCGGCCCGCGATTGCCGTTGCGGAATGGATTAGCCGGGTATTGGGTGAGTGAGGCTGTTAGCTGGTTGAAGAAGCACTTCTTGGTCAGATGAGTTGAGCGGTCTCCCGAAGACGGCGAAAAGGCAATTACATGGCGACCACGTCCTACAGAGAGAAAGCGGACCAACCCTCAATGCAGGCGTGGCGAGTCCACGAGTTTGGTCCTGCGGAAAAGATGGTCTTTGAAACGGTCGCTCGACCCCGTCCGGTCGCAGGCCAGGTCCTTGTCAAAGTTCATGCGGCGGGCGTTGGCCCCTGGGACGCGTGGATCAGGGCCGGGAAAAGCGCCTTACCTCAGCCCCTTCCTCTCACACTCGGCTCGGACCTGGCCGGCGAGGTGACGGCTCTTGGTCCGGATGTCTCCTCCTTGGCGGTGAACGATCAAGTGTTCGGGGTAACCAATACCCAGTTTCTTGGCGCGTATGCCGAATATGCAATCGCGTCAGCTGCGATGCTCTCCCGAAGGCCAAATTCGCTCAGCTACGTCGAAGCTGCCGCGGTTCCCGTCGTCGCTGTGACCGCCTGGCAAGGCTTGTCTGACCACGCGCGGCTCGAAGCCGGCCAGACGGTTCTCATCCACGGCGCGGCCGGCAGCGTTGGAGCGTTCGCTGTTCAACTCGCTTGTCGAGCCAAGGTGCGCTCGGTGGTCACCGTGGGCACGAAAGACATCGAATACGTGCGAGCACTTGGTGCGGACAAGGTCGTGGACTATCAAACGCAACGGTTTGAAGATGAAGTAAGGAACGCTGATGTGGTGTTCGACCTCATAGGAGGAGAAACACAAGCCCGTTCTTTTCGGGCTCTGCGGCAGGGCGGAAAGCTGATATCGACTGTGTCCCAACCAGATCAAGCTTTGGCGGAAAAGCATGGCGTCACCGCGACCTTCTTTTTGGTAGACGTCACGACGGCTTATTTGGACAGAATCTCAGCGCTTATCGATCGCGGCGATCTGAAGACGAGAATATCCGCCATCATGCCTCTCGCTGATGCGCGAGAAGCACATATGATGTTGGATGGCCGACGACCGAAGCCGCAGGGAAAGATCGTGCTAAGTGTGTAAAATAGACGCGCTAAGCTGAGCTTTCATATGTCAGATCGGTCGCGGCGCCCGGTGATGGCTGGCCTTTCCATCCAACTCGATCATGCCAGAAAGATCCCTCTGGCGACCCAGATCTATTCAGCTATCCGAGAGGGCATCGAGAATGGACGGCTCGCCTCGGGCTCGCGGCTGCCCTCTTGGCAGAATCTGGCCGCTCAGCTCGGCGTCTCTCGCGGGACCGTACGTGTAGCTTATGGGCGTCTCGTCGCGGAGCAGTTAGCGCTTGGTCTTGGGCCAGCTGGAACTCGTGTGGCCGCCCGGCAATTACGATCCTCAATGTCCGATCGGTCGCGGGAAGAACCGCTTCTGCCAGAGCTCTTCTATGATTTCGGAATTGCGCCGCGGGTCTTTCAGATGGGCGTACCCTCTCAGGACGCCTTCCCATTCAAGCTGTGGTCACGCCTCCTAGTGCGTGAGACCCGGGGAGCTGCGGCGCTGCCGGTAACTTATCCGGACCCGCGCGGCGATCCGCAGCTTCGAAAGGAGATCGCGGCTTACTTGGGGCTGGCCCGAGGCATTCGCTGCGACCCCTCTCAGGTCATCGTAACCGGCGGGTTTTCCGGGGCGCTCGGTCTGGTAATCCAAGGGCTTCAGCTTGGCAAGAAAGGAGCTTGGATAGAGGATCCATGCTTTCCGCTCACCCGTACTGCGCTCAACCTAGCTGGAATGCTTGTTACGGCGGTTCCGGTCGATGCGGAGGGGTTGGACGTTATGGCCGGTGTGCGGGCCGCAGCCGGGGCGTCGCTGGCGGTCGTGACGGCAGGCCAACAGGCGCCGCTCGGTGTGACGATGTCGCTGTCGCGGCGGCTTGCGCTACTCGCCTGGGCTCGACAAAACGACGCTTGGATCATCGAGGACGATTATCTGAGCGAACTGCAATTGACAGGACGGGTGGCTCCCGCGCTCGCATCACTCGATCATGGCGGGCGGGTTCTGCACGTTGGCAGTTTCAGCAAAACGATCAGTCCTTCGCTGCGCCTGGGTTTCCTGGTGGCGCCGCCGGACCTGAGTCGGCGGTTTGGTGAGCTCGCTGCTTGCTTGGCACCAGCGCCCGCCGCTGCCGTGCAGCGCGCCGTGGCGGAATTCCTTCGGCAAGGACATTATTTTCGTCACCTACGCCGCATGAAGCGGCTCTACGCCACCCGACGGGAAAGTTTGCTTAATTGCCTGAAAGATGCCGTGTCAGACTCGATGAAGGTGCAAGCAACCGGCGGCCTGGCGGTCGCGATCCTGCTTCCCGACACAATGTCAGACCTGGACGTCGTTTCGCGCGCTCTGCAGCTCGGCATGGCGCCAACTCCGTTGTCGCCATGGTACATGCGGCCTTCCAGACGACAGGGACTGCTACTCGGCGTGACCAATCTCAATGAACGACGACTGAAGGTGGATTGTCGTCGACTGTTGGAATTGTCGCGATGAATACCGCTCTGCTTAACATAGCTCTACACATCGGCATTCCCTAAGCCCTTCGGGTCGGACAGTGCCGTAGTGAAAAGCGTTGGTTAACTCATTAATGTTGGTTATATCCTCCTGGAGGACGCGTCATTTGACCGGAGTGGTCAGTTCCTTGTCGTCAGTGTCGACAACGAACACCGCCAGGAGCTTTGCAGGTTTGCTTTTGCTCGCATTGCGGCTGACGGGATGCCGAGAGCCCGGCTGTTCGTAGAAGCTCTCGCCGGCACGATAGACGCGCCGGGGGCCGTCATTCACCTGCGACTCGATTTCTCCCGACAAGACGTAGCCGAGGATGAAAGCCGATTTGGCGTGAGTGTGGGACTGAGACGCGCCTCGCGGCCTGTAGTCGACAACCACGGCTATCAATGACTTCCCGGGAATATTGGATATCGTCTGCTGGAAGATGGGCTTGACTGTCTCGCCGCCGTCATGGGCTGCGGCTGGCGTTGCGACAGCAATTGCCATGGCAGCGCAAGCCGCGCCGAATAAAATTCGCATCTTCATGGTGCATTTCTCCTTTTACACGCAGATAGGATCGTCGGCCGATGAATAAAAGCACCAAGAATGCACGCGAAGTGGTGCACCAAGCACGCCAAGTCAGCCTCGGTTTGCCCTTTTATCAAAGAAAGGATCCAGCCGGCTGAGCGGATTGAGAGCGGGTCACTACGCTATGGTACAGTGAGAATCGGCGATCTTGGTACTGTTGCACGGCGCAGTGCGGCGCATCTATTCGCGTGACCAACCGTCTTGGCGAATCTGTCGAGAGCGGCGGGTGCGATCACTTCAGCTGAGAGAACGGCCGTTGCTGTTCGGTTGAGGCTCGATGCTTCCCAGGAGCGCGCGGATGACTCAAGGCATAGATTGGCCCGGATTAGCGAATTCACTCAAAACCGAGGCGCTCTTTTTTAGTCCGACAGCAGCAAGCAATCTCGCATCGCTCTTCGATGGTATTGATGAACTGAAAACGAATGAAGGCCGTTCGCTTGTCGTGGACGCCGGTCCCGGAGCGGATTTCCACACCCTTTTCCGCGCCCAGATCTTTCCATCTCACGACAAGTTGAAAGCCGCGCTCGGCAGACCAGACATCCACCTCGGCTCGCCGCGCTCGCGCTTGGCGATTGATGGTCGCATGAGCGGAGAAGGCATCTTGGCGTTTTGCGCTACCAGCAATCTGAAGGCCGCTATAGCCGGCACACGGCCGTCTACTGGTAGCCGGATTGTTGTGGGTCAGTTCGAGATCATCAGAAAGCTGCGACTACTCGACCTGACCGTTCTTGATAACGTTCGCATCACGGGAAGCCTCGCTGACTTCGGATTGGCCGGGAGGACCGAGGTCGCCGTTTTTCTACGATCGCTAAGTGAACGTCTCGCGCAGTCAGTCATGTTTGACGCCGAGCCTTCTGACTACCTTGCAGCTGAGGCCATGGTTCACTTTCTTCTAACAGAGGCTTCGGTGCCTATTGATGGCATCATCTTTCCATCGGGGCATTCCGTCAGAGACGCTCTTGGCGTCGTCCTTTTTCACGGAGCATCCTGCGTCGAGCCAATGAACTTCCTGGAGGGAACAGAGATTGGCGTGAGTACGGGCCGGTGGGCAGAGGCTGGCTGGGTGGAAGACTACGAAGTGTTTGAGGAAATGCCGCAATTTCACAGTGAAATAGATAAAAGCGAGCAGCAGCCGGGGCGGCCGGACTCAGGCATCTTTAAGGTGGGAGTGCCCGTTTCCACTCACAACGCCGATTGGCGCGACCATGCCTTACGCATCGTGCCTGAAAGCGTGAAAGTACATCACGTAAAGCGCGTTGAAATCGAGGCGGATGAGTTCGCGGTGAAACGGTGCCGTCAGAAAGGACGTGACGGGTTGTCGATATCGGTGATCACGGCGATTCAGATGCAACAAGCCGTGGAGGAGGCCGGTCAGCGCAAACAGCGCTGATCGCAACTATCGAGCTAGGAGTTCGACAAATGACCAATATCGTTTCTGGCATCAAGATTCCCGATAGCAAGATCGCGCGCGAAGCTGCTGAGCTCGTGCGGCAACATGAATCCGAGTTATTGTTCAACCACTCGGTCCGCGTCTTTGTATTTGGCGCGATGAAAGGCATTCGTCAGAACCTGAAAGTCGACGCGGAGCTTCTCTATGTCGCGGCGTTGTTTCACGATCTGGGTCTCGTAGACGCTTTTCACACCGAGACAAGGCGGTTTGAAGTCGATGGCGCCGACGCAGCGCGCGAATTTCTCCGCAGTCATGGTATTCCCGATCCGAAATCTGATTTGGTTTGGGAAGCGATCGCCCTGCACACCACCCCGGGTATTCCGCAATTCATGCGGCCCGAGATCGCTCTCACGAACGCTGGTGTATTGGTAGACGTCGTCGGAATTGGGTATGATGAGTTCACATCGGAGCAACGTGATCAAGTCATCGCCGCGTTTCCTCGCGGCGATAATTTCAAGAATGATTTCATCAAAGCGCAGACCTGCTCTGCTCTCAAGAAGCCTGCGACGACGTTCGGCACCGTCAACTTCGATTACATCCAGGAACACGACCCCGCATTTCACCGGCCCAACGCGTGCAGTAGAATTCGAAACGCGCCCTGGCGGAGTTGAACTGTCGTGGGTGCTGGTCTCTGGGGCCGCATGGTGAGGGAATCCGTGCAGCGCGTTACCGATGTGAGCGTGCCCGTGTCTTGGTGCGAGGACCGATGTCTAGATCGCTAAACGAACTTCACTGGCTAACCCTCGGAGCGTTCGCGATCGGCACCGAAGGGTTCATGATCGCCGGTTTGCTGCCGGCCTTGGCGCAAGACCTGAACGTCAGCTTGTCCGCCACCGGGCACCTGGTCACCGCGTTCTCTGTCGCTTATGCCGTGGGCGCTCCGATAATGGCGGTGCTGACGGCCCACTTGGAGCGGCGTCGCGTGCTCGCGATCGCCATTGCGAGCTTCAGCGTCGCGAATCTGCTCGCTGCAATGGCACCGGGTTATGCGGCGTTACTGGCAGCTCGGCTGCTACTTGCCCTATCCGCCGCCAGTTTCATGCCGGCGGCCAGCGGATATGCCGCGGCGCTGGGCGGACCGGAGCGGCGTGGCCGGGCTCTGTCGATGGTCACCAATGGGCTGACCTTAGCGATCGTTGCCGGCGTGCCGCTCGGGGTATTGGTTGGTGAGCGGTTTGGTTGGCGCGCTACTTTCCTCGGCGTGGCGGGCATGGCGGCGCTCTCGCTGCTTGGCATCCTCTTCGGGCTGCCGAGTCAGCGGCCGGGCATCACGGCGAGTCTGGGAGAACGCCTGGCGTTGGCCAAGCGCCCCGACGTGATGACGATTTTGGCGACCAGCGTTTTGACGGTCGCCGGGACATTCACGCTCTATACGTATCTCGGCGTCTTTCTCGCGCATGCTTCCGGGATTGGACCACAGGGCCTTGCGCTGGTGCTCTTTGGCTTCGGGCTTGCCAGCGCGTTCGGTACCCGGCTCGGCGGCGCCATGGCGGACCACAGGGGCCCGGACTTTACCGTGATCGTAAGTGGCAGCTTCACCGTTCTGGCTTACCTTGTCCTCTCGCTGGGTGTGACGCTCGGGCCTGCGCGGGCCATGTTCGTTCTGCTACCGGCCATCCTGCTTTGGGGGCTGTCCAGCTGGGGGGTGATGACGGCGCAGCAGGCGCGATTGGTCGCGCTGATTCCGGATCTCGCTGCGGTCGGCCTGTCCCTCAATTCGTCAGCCATCTATCTCGGCAGCGCGGCCGGCGCTGCGGTCGGTGCGCTGGTTCTCGCGGATGGCGGCGTAATGCGGCTCGGCTGGGTGGCGACGGGATTTAGCTTGGCAGCGCTGCTGGCGGTGCCGGTCAGCGGCCGCGCCTTATCACGCCGAGGCTGAAGCGAGCCCTGCTCCTACGCGCGCGTTAAGGGCTGTTGTAGATCTATCGTATCGAAGGAGCAGATGAATGATTCCAAATATTCTCAGGAAGATCGAAGTCTACAAGCGTCGGGAGATCGAGGCTGCGAGGCAAATCCGTTCGGAAGGGCAAATGCTGTCGCTCGCCCGGGCCGCTTCGGCTCCGCGGGGGTTCGTCGCCGCAATCCGCAGCAAGCTGGCGACGGGCGAGTACGCGCTGATCGCTGAAATCAAAAAGGCATCTCCGTCGAAAGGGCTCATACGCGAGAGTTTCGACCCACCTGCACTTGCCAGAGACTACGAAGCTGGCGGTGCGGCTTGCTTGTCTGTGCTAACCGACAAACCGTCGTTCCAGGGAAGCTTGGACTTCCTGACGACGGCGCGCTCCGCAACGAGCCTTCCCGTGCTGCGCAAGGATTTTATCTTCGATACCTATCAGGTGGTGGAGGCTCGGGCATACGGGGCGGACTGCATTCTGCTCATCATGGCGGCCCTTGACGATTCCGCCGCCGAAGATATCGAGGCCGCGGCCCTCGACCATGGTATGGACGTGCTGATCGAAATCCACGACCACGACGAACTCGAGCGAGCCTCGCGGTTGCGTTCGCCGATGATCGGTATCAATCATCGGAACTTGAGGACCTTCCAGACAACGCTTGCAACCAGCGAAGCGTTGGCGCCGTTGATTCCGAAAGATCGCCTGATCGTCGGCGAAAGCGGCATATCCACGCCAGCAGATTTGGCCCGGCTTGGCCTGCTCGGCATATCGACATTCCTGGTCGGAGAAAGCCTGATGCGTCAGGATGACGTGATCAGCGCTACGCGGGCGCTGCTCGCCCGCGAAGAGGGAGGGGGGCCAGCTCCTCTGGGACTTTGATCTCTTGTCCTGGCTTCATCCCGGCACCCAGCGATCCGGCACGTAGCGCTTGGTCAATCCGTCATTTGCGCGCAGCGACCGCCCGTGCTGGTCATCATGCAACGTGCTCATCTGTCGGCTGACATTCTTCCACTTCCTTGTCGCTGCAAAGGGCGCAAAGTGACGGCTGCAGCTACCCGCGCTGAGCGTCCAGTTCAGGGAAACCTCAAATGAGGAAGCACTCGATCACCTTAATTGTTGCGCTCGCGTACGCGGCAGTACTCGCAAACGCCGCGACGTGGTGCAGCGCTGCTGCCACTGAAACGTCGAAGGAGGAGGTAGTGAGGCTCGAGAGCATTTATTCGCTTTCCGAGACGCTCGCTCGCTTGCGCACGGCTCTTGAAGCGAACGGTTTAAAGATATTTGCGACCATTGATCACCATGCTGCAGCGCAATCGGTCGGACTGGATATGCCCCCGACCACCGTGCTGATCTACGGTAATCCGAAGGGCGGCACTGCTCTAATGCTAGCCGCTCCAGACTTCGCGCTCGAGCTTCCGCTGCGGTTGCTTGTCCGAGAAGGTGAGCATGGAAAGTCTACGTAACCTACGCCCCCCGGCGAACCTGGAAGGAAAGCACGGGTTGCCTAAGGGTATGGCGGGAAAGCTGACTCCAGAACGGGTTATCACGAACGCCGTAAAAGCGACGTCCCCTAATAATTGAAGAAGCGCAGACCGCTCATGGAACCACGAACATGAATAGCATCGTCGCATCTGCGAGCCGCAGAACAGCTCTCTTGGTGTTTAGCCAAGCCGCCATGTTCTTAGGGGCGCCGTCCACAGCGACAGCTGCTGAACAGGAGTCCTCTGAGCATGTGCTTTCCGGTATAAAGCTTTTGCACCTGAGCAAGGCCCTTGCCGACTCACCCTGCAGGCGCGGGTTTAAGAGCGTTCCTTTCATTCTCACCTCGCCTGAACCGTGGGACCACGAAGCGGCTGACCTGCTGTTGTCGTACAAGTACCACGCGTTGCAGGTATGGGAGAGCACCGATCTTGCAGCGCCATGGATCAACCTGATGCGTGAGGCCATTAACGGGCAGGTGTTCTCGCTTGGGAACGTTGACTTTCTGGCCGTTGCTGCGGTTCACGGAAACGCTCACGCAGCTTTGTTCAATCAAGCGGCGTGGGAGAAGTACAAGTTGGCCAAGGTCGGTGGCGGGCAGGGCGACTTCAACAGTTTCATCGTCGAGAAGCCGGGGGCGTCACCCAGAGATGATCTTCAGGACCTGACAGGGTTTTACGGTCCGCAAAACAGCAATATTGTCTCACTCCAGCGGCGAGGAGCGGTATTTCTGGGCTGTCATGATTCCATTCATGCCATCGCGCGATATCTTCATCAATCGGGTGAATTCTCCGACGTCTCTCCCGACGCGATAGCGGCTGACCTCACCAAAAACCTGATTCCAGGCGTTGTGCTTGTGCCAAGCGTTGTGGCCTTTCTCGTCGAGCTGCAGCATGCCGGCTTCACGTATTCAAAGGCAAGTTAGACTCGTCCCCCCGATGGCGCGCCAATATTCGCCCAGCGTCACGGCAAATCCCAGGTCATGGGCCGCAAGGCCGGTACTCAAGAGGAAATAGCACCTTAGTCTCGAACGTCGAAGGAGAATGCCGTGAAGAGTCATGCCACTCTCATCTGTGCTTGCTTTGCGCTTTTGGTTGCCGGGTCAGCGACAGCACAAGAGGGGCGGGCCGAAACCGGCACGTCGAGCGTTGCTGAAATCGTTTCTGTTCTAGGGATACAAGTTCCTGACAGCGCATTGGCTCGCGACGCAGCTAAGACCATTCGTGATAGTGAAGGCGAGTTGCTGTTTCAGCACTCCATGCGGCTTTATTGGTGGGCCGCATTGGCAGGTGGGCGCAAGGGCATGGCCTTTGATCACGAACTTCTTTACGTCGCGGCTATGTTCCATGATTATGGGCTGACCGAAAACTATGGGGATAGCCACCTTCGCTAAGAGGTGGATGGCGCAAACGCGGCACGCGCGTTTTTGCGGAGTCACGGCATTTTGGAAGCCGATAGCCAAAACATCTGGCTTGCGATCGCACTACATACGACAAATGGAATTTCTCCGCATTTGTACCCGATCGCGGCGCCTCTTGCCGAAGGTGCGAACATGGATCTCGTCGGCGCAGGCTTTGACGACTTTACTGCGGAACAGCCGAGCACTGTCCAGCTGGCTTACCCGCGTCCGCTGCACTTCGCCGGCTTGTTCCGATCGGCCGCTGCCATCCGTCCCGTAGATGGCACATGGAATCTAGCGCTATGGAAGAGCCGACGAATCTGACCGTAGTCAAGCACGTGATAAGCGATGCAAATGCGCCAGTCCTCCACGCTTGACCGCCGTTCGTTCGTCGAAGCCGTCGGTCGCCTTGTCGGAGCAGCGACTGCGGCTGGAGGCCTGCTAACGCTTGGCCGGTCCACGCCTGGGGCGCGGGCGCGCTCGCAGCACAATTCGCCAACGTCCGAGGCGCTCATCCAGCCAACAGAAATGCGCAGCGCCAACGGTTCGTTCGATTTGACGATGACAGCTGCACCTGGGCCGGTGCATCTCGGCGGCGGTCGCGCCTTTTCCGGCCTGCTCTACAACGGCGCTTATGTGCCGCCGACGCTGCGCGTGCGCCTGGGCGATACGTTGCGCAAAGCGACTGAATTCTTCATCGGGTCAGGCGAGGCATTGACGCAATTGCGGTCCGGCCGCGGCAGGGGAATACCCGATGCGAACCATCTCATTCCAGAACGAGGCTTGGCGCCTCCCTGAACCGGTCCGACTATTGGCGCTCGTCAGATCCAGTGGATCGTTGCCGAGCACGGCGCGCGTCGAGGACGAAATCCTTCGACAGCGAGTCACTGGTCCGCAATGGATCGACGAGATTCGCGCGGCACCGATCGCCCGACGCCGGGCGCTTCTCTAGTCACGCACCGAAGACCGCACGGCGTTCATGATTGATGGCCACGTCGTCGACGAGGGGCGCACCGACCAAATCGTCTGGCTCGGCGATACAGAAGAATGGACGGTGGTGAACGAGGATCAACAGTATCACAGCTTCCACATTCACCAAACACCGTTCCTGGTGACTGAGGTCCGGCGGCGTTTACTGGAGCGACGATAGCCTGCGCGACACGTTTTCGGTGCCGCCCGCGACAAACGGGTGGCCTAGTGTACTCAAGATCGTGATCCCGTTCACTGATCCCGTGATCGTCGGCAGGTTCGTTTACCATTGTCATGCAGTCGATCACGAAGACAAAGGCATGATGGGAATCATTGAGGTGGTTGCCTGATACGCCGGCAGGCCGCGAGTGTCCGATCGCCGGTCCGAACCTCGACAGTGCCATAGGTGACATGGTCCAGTCGAACCTTTGCATTTTCTCAAAATAACGACGGGTTGGCGAAGCGCGGAAAGCCTTAAGCGGCACATCGCAGACGTTCTCGCATTTCGGGCTGGGAGTAGCAGCGCGATCAGCCGGGTCACGTCTTGCGCACGCGCCCACCGATGAGAGTGCAGCCCGTTCAATCGCAGAATGTATTCGTTTCACTTCCGTAATCGCTAAATGTTCATCAGGATGCATCCGCGGAAATCATGTCGACAACCTGGTCAACAACGCGGTTGCGTCACTAGCAAAGGACATCCCGATCATGCGGATAAACATGCCCGCGACTCCATCGATCGCCGCATTTCTGTGTTCGGCCCTTCTTGCAATTGGATATGCTGCATCCGCAACCGCCGATGCGCCGGTGGAAGGAGATTATTTCCATACCGGGGCCGGCGCGCGATATCTGGAGCGAGCCAAGAGCGATATCATCACTGTACCCTTGCGCGGCAACATCAATGTCCTAGTGGGATCCGGCGGGAATATCGTTGTTCTATCGGGAAGCGAAGGCAAGTTCCTCGTAGATTCTGGCATCAAACCATCGAAAGACAAGTTGCAAGCGACTCTCGACAAGATCGGCTCTTCACCGCTGAAATACGTCGTAAATACTCATTGGCACTGGGATCATACCGACGGAAACGAGTGGATGCATGCAGCCGGCGCCTCGATCATTGCGCAGAGTAATACGCTGAATCATCTTTCGAAGACCACTCACCTGGACGACTGGAATTGGACGTTCGCTCCCGTTCCAGCCGGCGCACGCCCGACGATGATCGTGGACAATGAGAGGGAGCTCACCTTTGCGGGTGAATCGATAAAGATAGAGCATTTGGGCCCAGGTCATACCGACGGCGATGTGTTGGTGTACTTCGAGAAGGCGGACATTGTCGCCCTCGGCGATACGTTCTGGAACGGATACTATCCGTTCATCGATAACGAAGACGGCGGTAGTGTCAATTTTATGATCAACTGGGCCAGCACGGTTATCGAACGCACCACGGATAAGACAATCCTAGTTCCTGGTCATGGGGCGATTGGCAACCGAGTTCAATTGATTGAATTTCGCGATATGCTGATCACTGTGCGTGACAAGATCGCTGCACTGAAGTCACAGGGAAAATCCCTCGAAGAAATCACCGCGGCGAAGCCGACCGCGGCCTACGATGACAAGTGGGGGCGATTTGTGATCAATCCGAAGTTCTTCACCAAGCTTGTCTACGAAGGATTGTAGACGGTGCGGCGCGTAGATTCGCGATTGTCCAATCTCAATTCGATTGTCCATTAAAGCTGACGGTTATTCTGTGATTCTGTTCAGAAGGGGGATCGATGTATCACCGTGACAGCTTTCCTGCAAAGAGAACGCCGAATGGTCCTAGCGTCGGCTGTCGCATGCCCTTGAGTGTGGACTCGGGTCTCGTTCTGTCGCGGCGTTCATTGCTTCGGCAACTCGGAGTCGCAGGGGCCTCGCTCGCGGCCGCACCGGCTCTTGCGAGCGAATTGATCGAGTTGCCGCTGCCGAGCGAACCGCGTCAACGACCACTCACCCATGCGGTTCCCGGAGAAGTCGGGCATGATTCTGCAGCGGAGCCGCCCGCCGCTGCTTGAAACTCCGATTGAGGTATTCGATCAGGGCGTGTTCACGCCGAACGATCTGTTCTACGTGCGCTGGCATTGGTCGGCGATCCCAAATTCGGTCGACGTGAGCAGTTTCAGGCCGTCGGTACGGAGGCACGTGGACCGAGCGCTGTCACTTTCCATCGAAGACATTCTCCACTTGCCACGCGTCGAGTTGGCCGCCGTCAACCAGTGCTCGGGTAATTCACGGGGCTTCTTCTTGCCGCGCGTTCCGGGTGCACAATGGGCTCATGGCGCGATGGGCAACGCGAGATGGACGGGCGTCCGTTTGAAGGACGTCTGGATCGGGCCGGCGTCAAGAGTGGTGCCGTCCATGTGCGCTTTAAGGGACTGGACGAACCGCCGGTGCCGGACGCACCGACATTCAGGAAATCGCTGGCCATCGATCATGCCCGAGACGGCGAGGTGATGATCGCCTTTGCCATGAACGGAGAGCAGCTTCCACTTCTGAACGGCCTTCCGCTGCGGCTGGTCGTGCCCGGCTGGTATTCGACGTACTGGGTCAAGATGCTCAACGATATCGAGGTGCTGGACAAGCCCGACGACAATTACTGGATGGCGGTCGCCTACACTATTCCGGACGCGCCACATGCCAACATCGTGCCGGACCAGAGCGGCGTGAAGATGATTCCGATCAATCGCATGCCGCCGCGCTCTTTTATCACCAATCTCACGGAGGGCGCCTCTTTGCTTGCAAAAGCGCGTGTGCCGCTGCACGGCATTGCCTTCGGTGGCGATACGGGCGTAGCCAAGGTCGAGCTTTCCGCCGATAGCGGTCGATCCTGGCAACCGACCACGCTCGGCGCGGATCACGGCAAATACAGCTTCCGTCGGTGGGAAACTGATGTCTTGCTGCCCGAGAAGGGCAGCTACGGACTGATGGTTCGCTGCACGAACGCGGCCGGTGAAGTCCAGCCGTCTCAGCCGAACTGGAACAATAGCGGCTTCATGCGCAACGTCATCGAAGCGATCCATGTCAACGCAACGTAGGAGCAATCAATGCGCCCAAGCACGTTAGCCGGCTGCTTGGCGATGGCGCTGCTGTCCCCGACTATGGCACAGGTTCAGGAGCAGGCCGAAATCAAATCGATGACGGTAGATCTTCCCGCGGATGATGCTCTGTTTCCGGACGGTTCGACGGCCGAGGCGACCACCAACAACTGCCTGGCCTGTCACTCCGCGGACATGGTGCTGAACCAGCCGGCGCTGCCGCGCGCAACTTGGGAAGCCGAGGTTCACAAGATGATCAACGTTTACAAAGCTCCAATCGATGAAGCCGACGTGGCAGTGATCGTAGACTTCCTCGCGAAAGCCAAGGGCACCAACTGACGAACGACAGACTGAAGCAGTCATATATGGACTGGATCCATACGCTTACCGATCGCGGCCGGCCTACGGCTTGGTGGAGCCCCGACCGCACGATTCGTGTTGATCGGGAGCGCAGTCATCGCGTGATGGTACAGTCAAAATCCGCAATCTTGGTACTGTTATACGACCAAGCACGACGCATCTCTTAGCGAGCCGCGTCGATCCTGGTCCATCCGACTAGTGGGAGCCTCGATCAATGCTGACGAGCAGGTCGCGGACTCGGAGATGAGGAATGCCGCAATGGATGACATTGTGTCAATCGCCGGCGCGCCGCGCTTCCGAACCCAAGGTGACAAATGACCGAGAGAAAAGTATCATGAAGGCGATCGCTGTGACGGACCAGGCAGCAGGAACGGCCGGGATGAAGCTGGTGGAGCGACCCAAGCCGCAGGCAGCGATAAACGACGTCATCGTTCAAGTTCAAGCGTCGGGCTTCGTCCCGACGGAGCTGGAGTGGCCCTCGACTTGGACTGATCGCCTCGAGCGTGATCGAACACCGTCGATCCCCGGCCACGAACTCGCCGGGGTGGTCACCGCTGTCGGATATGGTACGACGGGGCTGTCGGTGGGACAGCGGGTGTTCGGCCTCGCCGACTGGTATCGCGACGGCACCTTGGCTGAGTATATAGCCGTTGAGGCACGCAACCTCGCGCCGTTGCCGGGGGACGTCAACTTCACGGTGGGCGCGAGCCTGCCGATCTCGGGCCTGACCGCGTGGCAAGGATTGTTCGTGCACGGGCGGCTTCGTGCGGGGCAGAGCGTCGTCGCGCACGGCGCGGCCGGCGCAGTCGGGTCGATGGTGACGCAACTCGCACGAGAGGCCGGCGCCTACGTCATCGGCACCGGACGCGCGGCCGACCGTCAAAAGGCGCTCGATTTCGGCGCGCAGGAGTTTGTCGACCTTGGCAACGACGCTTTGGAAGACGTCGGCGGAGTCGATCTTGTGTTCGATGTCATCGGCGGCGATATCGGAAAGCGGTCCGCACGTCTGATTCGAGCCGGGGGATCGCTGGTATCTGTCGTCGGGCCATCCGACGCGCGGCCCGTCGATGGCCTGACGGTCGACTTCGTTGTCGAGCCGGATCGGACCCAATTGAGTGAGATCGTCCAGCGGGTGCGGGACCGACGACTGCGGACGAACATCGGCAACGTCTCAACCCTCGACGATGCTGTTACCGCCTTTAACTCGACCGAGCGACGCGCGGGTAAAACCGTCATCCACGTTTCTCCTTGACGACTTGGCGAGCGTGAATGGTTCTGTCGCGTGAATTATCGCGCAATAGATCGTGACGATCGTCCTTGACGTCTTTCGCCCAAGCAGACTGGCCAGTCTCGCATCGGTGAGCGGAGGCAGGTGTCGCATGTCATGACAAGACCGACAGGCAGTATCGTACCTTAGGTTCATGAAGAGCGACGTTTTTTTCAACCCATCGGACGTGTCTCGGATGCATGTCATGACTTTCAACGATTCGTGCCTGCCGCCGGTGTTGCCGACGGATGCGGCGTCTCTCACGGCCGCAATCGAGGGTTCGGTTCTACTCCCGGGCGAACTGGGATACGATGACGAACGTGCCGTCTGGAACCTCAATCACGAGCTGGCGCCAGCGCTGATCGTGGTGCCGGAGAACGCGGCCGATATCCAGGCCGCCGTTACTTTCGCGGCGAGGCAGCATCGGCCGGTTCTGGTGAAGAACACCGGTCACCAGATGGTCGGCAAGGCGCACGGCGCCGTTGTGATCGCAACTCACCGTATGAACGACATAACAATCGACGCGGCCCGCCGAACGGCGCGAGTCGGCGCTGGCGTGCTGTGGTCAGAGGTCATTGCGAAGGCGGCCGGAGCCGGTCTAGCTCCGCTGAACGGGACGAATCCCACTGTAGGAGTCGCTGGTTACACCCTGGGTGGCGGGCTCAGCCCGACCCTCGGCCGCTCCCACGGCTACGCCGCCGACCACGTGTGCTCGATCGATGTGGTCACCGCGGACGGCAAACTGCGTCACGTCAACGCGGCATCCGAACCCGATCTTTTCTGGGCCCTTCGCGGCGGCAAGGGCAACTTCGCAGTGGTCACGGCCCTGGAATTCAACCTGTTCCCGGTGTCTCGCCTCTACGCGGGCGGCATCTACTTCCCCGGTGAGCGGATGGCCGAGGTTCTGCGAGCCTGGACCACTTGGCATCCAGGCACACCAGAGACAATGACCACATCAATCGCTGTGATGCGGATGCCATCAATGCTCGAAGTGCCCGAGCCTCTGCGCGGGAAGTTTCTTGTCTCGGTGCGGGTCGCCTACAACGGCACGACTGCGGACGGCGAGCGGATGGTAGAGCCGCTGCGAGCGGTAGCCCCGGCAGTCTTAGATACCGTGCGGGACATGCCGTACTCCGAGGTCGCATCGATCCACAACGAGCCGACCGACCCGGTGCCATACTACGAGCGGGGCATCATGCTGCGAGAGTTCCCCGCACAGGCGCAGGACAAGTTGATTGAACTCGTCGGTCCGGACGCCGAAACCGCCTTGGTGCTCGCCGAGCTGCGTGCTCTGGGCGGGGGATGGGACCGGGAGCCGGCGGCACCCAATGCCGTAGCGACCAGGGGCTTGCCGTACAGCCTGCTAGCCGTCGCAGCCGGTCCGCTGTCGCAGGAGCAGCAACTCAAAAGATCGGTCGCCGAGCTGCTCGACGGCATGAAGCCCTGGAAGGCCGATCGGCGGTACGTCAACAACCTCGCGCCAGATGAGGCGGCTGACGCCGCGGCGATCTACGGCCCGGAGTGCTACGAGCGCTTGGCGTCTATCAAGAAGGCCTACGACCCAGCCAATATGTTCCGGCTCAACCACAACGTGGTGCCGGCAGCTTGATTAGACGCTGGCTGTCAACCGGCATTCAAATATTTGTAGGCCGAATGACATTCAGTGTTTGCTCTTCGCGTTACGAATATTGGTCGTGCCGGAATGCGGCTCGACCCGGAGCAGTTGCTCGCAATCGACCGACTTGTCCCTGGCTTCCAGCTCCGCCTGTGAGTTCATACCGCATGAGTCGAGGCTCCAGTCGAACGCGATGGCCCGTCGTGTTCTTCCTCGGCAGATGTTCCGCGCCCCCGCCCGTGTGCGCCGGAGCGGTCGATGTGAACAGTCGTCATCTCGCGCGTGAAATCGTTTCACTTCCTTACGAGCAGCGCAAAGTCCATACGACAGAGACGTCAGGCACAGGCTTAGTGCGCAGCAGCATTATGGAATTGCAGGAGAACCGCGCATGGATTCCATTTCTCGTCGCCATATGTTGGCAGCGACTGCTACCGGAGGTCTGCTAACGAGCGTTGGGCTGGCGCACGCGCAAACCGTGGGCGGCGCG
This sequence comes from Bradyrhizobium sp. MOS001, assembly GCF_004634465.1. NCBI lineage: Bacteria > Pseudomonadati > Pseudomonadota > Alphaproteobacteria > Hyphomicrobiales > Nitrobacteraceae > Bradyrhizobium > Bradyrhizobium sp. MOS001. The sequence goes on along the minus strand of NZ_SPVJ01000057.1, from coordinate 327 downwards.
ATTCCTCAGCCACAGCGACCGGGTCACGGCGGCACCGATCCCGGTCCGCGCAATCTCATGCGGGATCAGCAGAACCCGGATCTGCTGGTACCGCCGTCGACAGATCATGGCACCTTGCCGAACCTGCGCTTCTCGTTCTCGGACGCCCATATGCGGCTTGAGCCGGGCGGCTGGACCCGCCAGGTCACGCAGCGTGAGCTGGGCATCGCCAAGTCCATGGCCGGCGTGAATATGCGCCTGAACGCGGGCGGTGTGCGTGAGCTGCATTGGCATAAGGCGTCAGAATGGGCCTACATGCTCTATGGCAAGGCTCGCGTGACGGCGGTC
>NZ_SPVJ01000056.1:0-41535 GCF_004634465.1 Bradyrhizobium sp. MOS001 | reverse complement strand
GAGGCGGCTATGAACGTCGACCTCGTAGACAAGAGCGAGCCTCGCAGGCTGTCGGTAACGAGCTGAACCCTTGTGCCAGCAACCGCAATCAGACAAGAGATTGCACATCGGTCAGGCTTCGGTCCGAGGGTGGCGCGGCTGCAACGCCAATTGTAGCAGAGTCGCGGAAGGACGCCGGCCCGCCTTGGCGCATTTGCGGCAGCGCAGCCGGCTGGCGAGATCGTGCACGAAGGTGGTCGGCGGATGCTTCAGCGCCGCGAGGTCAACGTCGCTCGTCGTCTTGCAGCGCGCGCACTGGATCTGCAGCCAGGGGAAGCCGCCATTCACCGCTTGGTCGATCGTCGGGGACGGATCGATCGGTTCTCCGTCTCACCACATGCGTTCGTTCCAACTCTCGGATAGCAGCTTGTCCGCCTGCTGGACGAGCGCTTCCCCCTTCGCTCGCATCTCCACCGATCGGGTGGCCAGGATGTTGGCCATTGCCCGCGCCTTGCCGAGCTCTTTCGCCAGAGCCTTGCGGTCGCCGCCCGACAGGGGCGTAGGGTGATACTTCGGGGCCATCCGGACATCCAGGCGCAAAGAGATCGGATCGGCGACCTGCAGCGGCCTACGGGGTCTCGAACGTTGGCAAGCGCCCGTCTTCTTCATGCCTGCCGGTGCGCTGCTGGCAAGTGTTGTCGAGCAGCCGCTGCGCGACGTCCTTCCAGACCGCGTTGCCGCCATACAATCGGACTGCATCGGCGGTCTGGATTTCCACGGTCCGCTCGCAGCGGCGGCAGGAGACGCGCAGTACGTGGCGCTGTATTTCCAAAAGACGTCACTGCCGCATCTGGGCCCCGGTCGCGCCGGCGCGAGGATCTTTGAGGACCGATTCCCAGTATTCGGCCGGGAGCGACGCATCTGGAGCCGCGGCGCAGGGAGCCGGCCTGCGAGCGGCTTCAGTGGCCAATTTTTCCACCTGCTTCGGGGTCGGCATGTGCCAGCTCGCGGGTCGGTCGGTCATTCCGAACTTGAACATAAAGTGAACAACAGTCGAGTCCACCCGTGTGGTCGCTGAGAAAAAATCATCCCGTTGGGCAGGCCGCGATGTCGGAACCAAGGCCGGCAGATCGTCTTGAATCCGGCATCAGTATCGGAGTTTTCCTCGCCATGGCCCCCCGCGCTAACTGGAAAGGCTTCCTGCGCCTTTCCCTCGTCACCTGTCCGGTCGCGCTGTATCCGGCCACCTCCGAATCCGAAAAGGTCTCGTTCAACCAGCTCAACCGGAAGACAGGCCACCGCATCAAATACGCCAAGGTCGACGCCGACACCGGCGAGGAGGTTGCCAATGAGGACATCGTCAAGGGCTACAAGCTCGACACCGACACCTTCATCGAGGTGACCAAGGAGGAGCTCGAGAACGTCGCGCTGGAATCGACACGAACCATCGAGATCGACGAGTTCGTCGACCGCAGCGAGATTGATCCGCGATATCTCATCCGGCCCTACTACCTGTGTCCTGACGGCAAGGTTGGGCACGACGCGTTCGCCGTCATCCGCGAAACTATTCGCGAGATGAACAAGGTCGCGATTGGACGCGTGGTGCTGACCAATCGTGAGCACATCATCGCCCTCGAACCCATGGACAAGGGCCTGATGGGAACGCTGCTGCGCTACCCTTATGAGGTGCGTTCTGCGGACGAGTATTTCGACGAGATCCAGGATGTCAAAGTCACCAAGGACATGCTCGATCTCGCCAGGCACATCGTCAACCAAAAGTCGGGTCACTTCGAGCCGGACAAGTTCGAAGACCAATATGAAACCGCCCTCATCGATCTCATCAACAAGAAGCGCACCGGCAAACCCGTCACCACGAAAGCGCGACCGCGTGGCGAGAACGTCGTCGATTTGATGGACGCGCTGCGCAAGAGCATTGGCGACGAAAAGGCGGCAAAAGCCTCCAGGCCGGCCAAGAAGCCACGCAAGGTCGCGAGCGGTCAGAAGGAAATGCTCATGCCGATCGCCGGCAAGAAACCGGCGAGGGAAGCTGCGGCAAAGAAGCCGGTGGCAAAGCCGCAGCGGAAGTTAGCTTAAACTTTATTCCTCTTCTGCATCTCACGCCAAAGACGGTCTCGCTTTCTGGCAGCCCGCCTCGAGTGTTCGGATTTCGCTTGGCGGATGACAGCATCGGCTTTTGCGATGGTCTGCTTGACCCGTCGAGGATCACCACCCGCGGCCGAAGCAAACGACTCGTCCGTTGTATTCGTCCGCAGGCGCTCGTAGGACAGCACGAGAGTGTCCTCTGTGATCGGATACGAGCTCTGGTCCATAACGGTGTGATCCTTGAGAATCTTGACCTGCAACGGATGGCGCAGAATGCTCAGGAAGTCCTTCGGCGTCGGGTTTGTTCCGCTCCACTGCGACGCCACCGCGGTCCGGTGGAGGATCGCCGCCTTGTTCTCCAGCGGATGGTGCTGGTTCGCGTAAAAGTATCGTTCTTCAAAAAATCGGCGCACGATCCCGACATCCGAGACGAGCACGTCGGCGTCGTCGGCCATGGGAATGGCATAAGGTAGGCAATTTAGGACGGTGGCGATCACCTTCTTGCCGACCCACTCCTTACCGAGTCTCTCGGCGATCAACTTCGGGTTTGTTCTGAGCTCCTCGGCCTGGCGTCGTACCTGGTTCATATCCGATGCGAGTCCCTGCGCGAAGTGATGGGCGCGCACCGGATCGTACCCGGATAGACCGTGGTTCTTGCATTCGAAAAGGAAGACATAGTCGCCCCATGGAACGATGGCGTCGAATTCATACCGCTCGTCGCCGGTCTCATGCTTGAACGATAGACAGGTAAGGCCCTGTCGGCGGAAAATTTCGTGGACGTAACCTTCGAACGCCTTGCCCTTGCGCGAGAACTCTTCGCCGAACCGAGAGACGTTGGACATCGTCAGCATTGCGACGTGGCTGCTTAATAGAGCGGGCGCGATCAGCACATAGCTGCCGTCGGCCGTGGCGACGAGAGGACAGTCGTACAGGTCGCGGCTGGCCTTCGTGGCCCCTTTCGGGCGTGCGAACGTGACCTGATCGATGAATTTACGAGCCCTCTCTGCCGTAAGCCCGACGCGGACCAGCGCATCTTCGAGCGCTTCCGCGCGCACCAGGATCGGATCCGTCCGCGTCTCGTCGGAAAGGTCATGGGCCATCGCCTTCAGAAGGGAATAGCCGCGGATCCACTCCGCCAAAGTCAGGCCGCCGCGCTCCTCGGCATCGGACAGGACGTCGAACGCCAGCATGTTCGAGAGCGCGCGAACGGCGTGGGCCTCTTCGATGGAGACGTAGTTCGTTGGCGGGAGATCGGCGCTGCCTTCGATGCCCACGATTTGTTCGCGGATACGCGTGCGCGTCACAAGGTGCATAAGGTCTTGTTCGGACTGTTGTCCGAGGCGCTCGTTAGCGACAAAGTCCAGAAGGTCGAGCGTGCCGGGTCTGCTGATCAGCAGTCGCTTAATGTTCGCCGGCACTCCCTCCGGCCACTCGGATGTGTTGAGCTCCCGGAGTTCTCCTTCGAGAAAACGATGCTTCTCCTCGGCGCGCTTCCAGCGTCGCCAGAGCATTCCGAGGACTGTTCCGGATCCGACCTTGTAGAGGTCGTCCTGTGTCGTGGGCACGATCTTGGGAATGACGAGGCGTCCGTCGGCTGCCCACCACTTGTTCCGGTGCGCTTCCATGCCGAGCGTCGCGCCGAGCGTCATCACGATGGCCCCGATGACCGCGGCCGGAGAGTAGTCGTTGCCATCTTCGTCCTTCAGGAGCGCGGCGGCGGCGAGGTCCAACGCGCCGTTCCGTATCGCGGCTTGGTTGGCCTTCTTTGCCACATGGCTGTACTCGCCTATCGAGCGCGCGATGTAGGCGCTTACGCGGAGGGCGGCCGGAAGTTTCGAGACTTCCGCACGCTCCAGCATATCTAGTATCCCACGGTATCCGCCCTCGATCAGTCGCAGCGTCGCGCGGTACTCGCGGACGCGAAGCGGTCCTTCGGACTCGACAGTATCAAGAGCGTAGCCTTCGATCGCGTCGAGGAACGCATCTCGCTTGTCTTCGAAGTCCGGCGCCGGATACGTTGCAATGAACTCACTGTGTCGCTTGATGTGACCAAGTAGCTCATCAAGGTCGTCAGAATCGAAAGAGATCGCATCGAGGTGTTGCTTCAGATCGGCCCAAGCGAGTTTCTCCAACGCATTCTTGACCACGGCTTCGCTAAGTTCAATATCGCTACTTCCGGCCATTTCCAACTCGCACGCGGTAGCCCGCAGTAGGTAACGGGAGCCAACTCGATCCCGTTGTCGCGTCGAACCAATCGAGCATTTAGTTTATCGATGGCGCGGAGACATGTCCAATGGGACGCCACTTGGCCGATCGTTGGATGTAGGGGCCTGAACACCATTATCGAGTAACACGTCTCGGGTTGCTGGTCCCACAACATCGCCCAGCCGCGCTGGGTCCGCATTGCCGAATGCCTTTCCTTCGCCAACAGCATCGAAACCGCTTCCCGCGTGACGAATGCTTGTGGGCACCACTAGTTCCAGGCCGCAATCGCACGGCCCGTGCGCGGGACGACTCAGTTCAATAAGCCGCCGATCAGCCTGGCTCGAAGGAATAAAATGGTGGTAGCCATCCTGCAGATTTCGTTCTCTGCGCATTCGGCTGTCGCCGCACCGGGCTCTCTTGAACCGAGCCGCGCAGCGTCTCGGTCATCCGGCGTCGATCCCTTGCGCACCATGATGTGTCGCTCGCCGGAGGCACTCGCTCGCGGGCCCCGCCGTCATTCCATTTCGGTGTCGCTATCACTGTCCCGCGTTCGGGTGCCTTCTTAGGGAGCACCCGGAGCAACACGCTAATCCCGCACTGATCCGCGCGATCAAGCGCGACGGCGGCGTGGTCGAGTCCAGGCCAAGGCCAGCGACCGGCTGCGGGCTCCGGTCGAGGTGCGTCCCCTAATCCCCCAGCAAGTCGCTGGAATCGCATGCGCTGAATTTCTCGCGTCGATGCGAATGATGTTGACGGCTGCCGAGCAAGGTACGCCCCCTATCGAAAGTCATGGTCCCGATTGACCTAAGCCAACACTTCCACTCGCGGAAATCAGCAAATCCGCCGGAATCTGGAAACGTTCGCGCAGACGCTTCACCATCGTCATGCTCAATTGGCGCTTGCCGCACATGACCTCACTGACGCGACTCGCAGTGCCCAGAAGCGGCGCAAGATCAGCGCGCGTCAAACCATGTTGCTCCACCAGATAGGTCAGCAAATCGGGCAACGGCGGCGCTTTGCGCGGCCAGCGCGCGCGTTCATACGCCTCGATAAGACGAGCCTGCGCTACCATGCGCGCTCGATCGGCAGCCTCGTTCGATCGCATCAGCTTGCCGACAAGCACCTTGGCCGCCTCATGATCGGCCTGGTTCTGGATAATTATCAATGTTGCCTTCATCACATCGTCTCCGCGTCCCGCTTTACATGCCGTGACCTGGCGCGAACTCGTGCTGGCTGTCGTGACTGGGAGCCTCAACGACTTCGATGGCCCCACGTGACCAGTCGGGCTGGTCCTCTAGGACGACCGAAACCCGGACACCCAGTCGCGTAAGGAACCGATAAAGGCGTTCGACGCTGTAGGTCTCCGTGCGCCCGTTGCAGAGCTCCGAGACCTTGGACTGCGGCAGCCCCGTGATTTCGCCGGCCTAGACCTGGGTGATCTCGCGTTTCTCGATCACCTCGGCGATTTTGGAAACGAGCTTGGCCTTGAGCAGCTCCTCTTCCGGATTGGGCAATCCGAGATCGGCAAACACGCTGCCGGAGCCGAGCTTCCCAAGCGGCGTTGCGGTGGTGCGTTTGCTACTTCGGTTCATGTTGCTTCTTCCGTTTCTCGTCGATGATGCGCTGGCGAATAGCGTGCCGCGCGAGCAGTTGTGCGATGAATGTCTTCCCGGCCGATGTCCCGCGGTCCTGGCGCAACGCCTTAACGCGTTGGACGATGCGATCGATGTCTTCCTGCGGGGTCGCGGTTCCCCTCTTGGACTTCTTCTGGAACGCATCGACGACGTAGACAGCCTCTTCGAATTGAACCGTGTAGACGGTGCGGTAGGTATCGCGATCGCCGTCGGTCACGATCTCCAGCACCTTAGCGCCCTTGAACTCCTTGTTTCCTCCGAGCGGCTTCGCTGAATCGGCCTTCTTGCCGGGTCTGCGCTTGCAAAAGCGCATATTCCGTAGGGCGACTGCAGTCCATCAAACCGTGCGTTTCATGCCAAGTGCGTTTGGCGGCTTCGCTTAATCTAATCCTTCGCCTAGAGTCCTTACCGCGAGATAATCTATGATGTAGGCTGTTTTCCAGGCTCCGGTTCGGGCAAACGAATCCTTGATCGATGGCTCGACGCCGTTTTCCGGAATAGCAGGGCGTGGCGAACGAATCCTATGTCAAAACCGCCCCTGGGTATCGTGAAAGCTAGTGTCGGACAGCGGGTCAGGGAGCTTCGGCGTTCCCGCGATCTGTCACAGGCACAACTTGCCGCGCGAGTCGCCAGCCATCAGGAATTCATCAGCGACGTGGAGCGAGGCGAAGCCAACTTGACCTTGGAGAGCCTCGTTAGGATCGCAACTGCGCTCGGCGTCGAAGCAGTGGAGTTGCTCGGCGCGAAGTCACGAAGGCGCGCTCCGCGCAAACGGGCTTGAGGAGGCCAAAGTGAATTATTTCCTGTCGCCAATGGGTTATGAGGCTTCGCCATCGCTTCGACACAATTATAGGCTAGAGCCTATAGTGGATAAGAACCTAGAATGAATATCGGAGAGGGTCCGTCGATGCGCATCCGGACAGCCGTCTCCCACTGAAACGCCTCTCATAATGAACATCGAACGACCCGAGCCGCTTTTGCGGAAGGGCTTTTGCGTGTCTGACGGCAACAGGGCGAGCATGGCCAAGTCTTTAGGGCCCGCCTTCAGCGACTCGCCCCGTTTCGCTGCCGTCCCGTAGTGCATCGTCAAACCGGAGTTTGATCCATGCGTCCCAGCCAATTCCATCTCCGAACCGCCAGTCCAACCTTGTTCGTGGGCCCGAAGTGTCGCGCGGCGATCCGAATCTTCAACCCACTCCTGCGCTACGCTCTGCAACAAGCGAGCCTCGAACCGGACGTCCATGCAATACGTAAACTCTCTGATCTCTTGGGACCTCCCATCCCGTTGAAAGGTGTGGTGCTTGAAAGGATCGATGCGGCTTTCTTACTCACGGTCTGCGAAATCCGACCGGTGCGTAGCAATGCCGAACTCGGCCAGCTCATCCGCGCGCTGGCTGCAAATGGGCTTCGACTGCTCGAGCGTGATGCTTCCGATATCAAGACCGAGCCGCTATTCTCGAATGCCCGCGAGGTATGGTCATATCAGCGTTACCCTGTATCGGTGAGGGACAGGCTGAAGATCGCGGCTGCTTTGAACGAGGGTGGTCCCCAGAGCATCATCGAACTTGAAGAGCGTGTTCGTCCCTCATGTGACCTGCTGGCGGCCGCTTGCTCGCTCGCGTGCGAAGGTCGCGTCAATCTGAACGTTGGGGACGCGCTACTGGGTCCAGATACGATCGTTTCGGGTCGATAGAAGGCGACCTTCAAGCCAGGCTGCGGCTTGGTGCACGCGGGCGCGCTCGAGGGGGGAGTGGCCGCCCGCCGTGGTGTGCGTCCTATTGCACGGCGCTGCGAGCGAGGAATGACATGCGGCTCTGGATCATGTCGGATCTCCATTTGGAATTGACGAAAGGCTGGGATCTGCCGGCGAGCGATGCTCGTCCACAATTTGACGTGATGATCATAGCTGGCGACCTCGTGCCGCGCATGGAGCGTGGCGTGGCATGGCTCCGTCAACGCGTGGCCGATAAGCCTGTCATCTACGTCGCCGGCAACCACGAATTCTACGGCTGTGATATCGATCGCACGGTCGACAAGGCGCGCCAGCTTGCCACCGGCACGAACGTGCATGTTCTTCAGAATGATACGGTTACGATCGACGGCGTGCTCTTCGTTGGCTCTACGCTTTGGACGGACTTCAACCTGTTTGGAAATGCCGAACTGGCCATGAGCCGGGCTGCCGATGGCATGAACGACTATCGTCGCATCCGGAAGCGTCGCTACGCCGAGCGCCTCCGTCCAATCGACACATTCAGACGTCATCTCGAAAGCAGGGACTTCATCGCGCGGGTTACGCGAGACGGTCATTCGAAGCCGACGGTCGTGGTTTCGCACCACGGAAGCGTGAAGGAAGCCATCAGCGCGGGTGCCGAGAACGACATCCTTTCCGCAGCTTATGCCAGCGACTGCCATGAACTCCTGGAGCCCGTCGATCTATGGATCTACGGGCAAACTCATGAGCAGCGCGACTTCATTATCGACCGCACCCGCTTGGTGACTAACGCCAAGGGATACGGGCCGTGGCGTCCAGACGAACGCTGGGAGAACCCGAGTTTCGATCCGAATTGGGTTATCGAAATCTGAAGAAGCGGTGTCTCAATGGTGAGGCGGAAGGTGTTGTGCGGGCTCGCCGCGGCGAGCAGAGATTTGTTAGTCATCCGTTGCAAATCTCAAGCTCGAAGGATTCAGCTGCGCGCCTGTTTCAGCGCACCTTTACTTCTCTTGTGAATGTTGGTGGCGCTCGCGCTGGTTGAAATTGTGGTCCGCGCAAGTCCGCGGTCAAGAAGACGGAAACCATCGTGCACGAGATCGTCCGACAGCATCGGTTCAAGATGGTGCGCTTCGAGAGCGGCGAGCACTTTCCGCTGCTGCTGGACCGTCACGGCCTGCCGCTGTGGCAGGCGGTATCGTACTTCGCCGACAAGCGAGGCCTGGCACTAAGTACGCTTGACGCCAAGCTCCGCACGATTGCCATGGTGCATGGTTTCCTGGCGGCCCGCAGTATCGATTTGAAGGCGCGTCTGGTGGACGGCCGGGTGCTCGAGCATGATGAGGCGGCCGCGCTGACTTCCTATTTGCGTACCGTCGGTCCGAGAACAGAGAAAACAATCACGCGGCGACGCGCAGAAGGCCAGCACGCAGCTCACAGGCTGATCGTCGAAGGCCAGGAGTGGTTGAGAAGGCGTTTATGTGCCATCGATTACCTGAGATGGCTTGCTGGGCGGATGCGATCAACCCTCCGACTCTCGTTAGCGACACGCGCCGCGGTCGATAACGAGTTGGCCAAGGCCAAGGTCTGGATTGCGGACGGACGCAAGCCGCGGCCGCGGCCATCCCAACCTGCGCTTTCGATCCAGGAGACCGTCGTCCTGTTGGAGGCCATTCGTCCCGGATCAGCGACCAACCCGTTCTTGCCTTCCGATCAGTTCCGGAATTTCGCGTTGGTGTACACGTACTGGGAAACCGGACTACGAAGATCCGAGCCTTTGGGGCTGATAAATGAGGACCTTTCGCCCGACGGGACTCCGCCCTCGTTGAAGCTGGTACGGCGGCCACATGATTGTCGAGACGCCAGGGCACGGCGGCCTGGCCTGAAAACGATGCCACGAACCGTGCCGATCACGCCGATCCTGCATGAAATCCTGTTTGAGTACATCACGCGCCACCGTCGCCTGATCGAATTATCCCTTCGCGAGCGGGGCGACAAGAACGCGCTGAGACGGTTCAAATCGAACCCGTACATCTTCGTCAGCGGACGGGGCACCCCGCTTTCGCTGTCGGCCGTCCACAACGTCTTCGATAATTTGCGCATGCGGGTCGCCGGTCTTCCGGTCGGCCTTTCGCCCCACGCGCTGCGCCGCACATGGAACGACCTGTTCTCGGAGCTAAGGGCGGAAAAGCTCGGTCCGAGGGAGGTTGAACTGCGGGAATTCCTGATGGGCTGGGTTCGCGGTAGCCCGCAGAGCGCACATTACAGCAGGCGCTGGACAGAACGCGAAGCATCGCAGGCGATCATCGACATGCAGCGAGACTTGATGGACCGAACGGAGGCCAGGACATGATCAACTCCGACATCGTGCATGATATGGCCGGAAGGCCGGTCGACTGCTCCGGGCCGGTGTGGCGGATGAACACGCCCGGCGCCCCGATTGAGCTCGATTGGAGCACCATCGCAGCGCTACCCACGTCCATACTCGAAGCCGCGCAGATGTACGTGCGCCACAAGATTCCACTGTGGGCGCCGCCGACGATCGGCGGGCTATTCTACATGTACAAGCTCCTTAGTGAATGCCGAAGCTTCGGGCAGGACGGAGGTGCGCTCACCTGCGCTACGTTCGAAGAGCTCAGGGCGGACGGGAGGGCCGGAGGCCCCGAATTGACGCGCTACCGTGCCTGGTACGATTGGGCGGCGACGCTCGAGCTCCCCGGCTTCGACAGGAGCGTCTCGGGCGCGTTGAACTTGGTTCGCATCGGTACCAATCCCCAAGACCGTCCGTCGCGGAAGAAGGACCCCGAGCTCGGTCCCCTCAGCGACATCGAACGCTACGAGCTCTTCGAAAAGGCGCTGGATGCCTCCGACGAGGATCTGCCCCTCATGGAGAGGGTGGCGGTGCTCCTCGGGACGGCCCTGGGTGCCAACGCGGGGCCCATGTCGCTCTTGCAAGTCCAGGACTACAGCGTGAGGTCGTCCGGAACCACTGCATATCACTTGCTGGAAGTGCCACGGCACAAGAAAGGTTTTGAGCAGGAGCGCACCGACTTTCGCACCCGGCCGATTGAACGCCGCTGGGCGCCATACCTCGAGCAATTAATCACGCGAAACCGCGCGCGAGCCGACGAGATTTACCTGGTGGCGACCGGCCGGCCCAAACCCGAACACGTGGCGATCCCGGTGTTCATGCGTGAGCAGCCCAGGACCGACCTCGAGCCCGCGATGGTGCAGTATTCGCTGCACATCACCGGAAACGACTTCTCTGCGCTGTTGCGGCGGGCGGCCGATCGATTGAAGGTGAATTCGCGCCATGGTGGCCCCCTCCGGCTCAACGCGCGCCGGCTGCGCAGCACTTACGCGACGAACCTCATCGCCGATGGTAAGTCGCGCCAGGTCGTGGCAGATGCACTCGATCATTCGTCTACGAAATACGTTGCCAGCTACGAGTTCGCGGACCACCGGGTGGTCGACAGCCTGGATGCGCGGATCGGCAATATCATGGAGGAGGTGGCGGGTGGGTTCCTGGGTGCGCTCACGGAAGCGTCCAGCGAGGCCTCGCGCGGGCGTACACCCTCGAGCCGCATTGGCTTTGTCGACCGCGTGGAAGACGGAGCAAAAGACCTCGGAAATTGCGGCAGCGGAGAAACCTGCGAGCTTGCCGCGCCGCTCGCCTGCTACACGTGTCGGAACTTCGAGCCATGGATCGAGGCGCCGCATCGCCGCCTGCTGGAGCAGTTGACGGCTGAGCGAGCGCGGCGGTCTGAGGCACACATGCACCCACGGATCATCGCGGTCCAGGACCGGGCTATCCGGGCAGTCGCCGAGGTGGTGGAGAAGATCGAGCAAACGCGCGCGGCCAAGGAGCCATCGGGACAATGAAAAGAGCCAAGCGCACGGCGGGCCAGTATCCCATCGCGCTCGATCCGGGCTGCATGACGAGCGATCCGCGCGCCAACTTGGCCCTGTTCGAACGCGCGGCGCGCAAGAGCCATGCTTTCGGAGACGACCTGCCGTTCGATGCTGTCGGATGGCCGATCCAGGTCGTGTCCGCAAACCGCAGGCCGGCCACCCTGTCGTTCACCGTTCACAACGATGGTGGCGCCAGAAAGGACGCAGCAAAGCGGCTGCCAATGAAAACTCCGTTCGTGACCTTCCTGAAATCGGTCATTAGGCTCTCCGAAGCTGCGGCGCCGAGTTCAGCTTCTGCGCACCGTGCGATGCTGCGCGCGGGGCGCTACCTGCATGATCAGTCGGAGCGATGCAATTATGATCCTGTCCACCTAACTTCGCGGACATTCCAAGAAGCCGAACGGGCGGCACTGGAGCGTGATCCGTCGCCTTGGAGTAATTTTGCCGTCGCGCAAAATCTGCTCAAGCTGTCGAGGCTGGTCCGCGACTACAAGCTAACCGGGTCCGAAATCGCCTATGTTCCGGTAACGCCAGCTCCCGATTACAACCATCTTCGCGTTGGCCCCGGGAGGGATCCGGGGCAGTTGCCGAGTGCGGCGGCACTCAGGGCGCTGCCCAACATCGCGCAGCAGGTCGTCGAACCGGCGGACGTCTGCATGATGAGTGTGCTCGAACTCCTCCATTGCGCGCCTTGGCGGATCGGGGAGGTGCTGTCCCTGCCAGAGCGCTGCGAGGTCGTGACCTCGGTCGACGGCCGGCTGCTCGGTGTGGCGGATCTCGATGCCGGACGGCCGGTTCGCTACGGGCTTCGCTACAAGCCGGAGAAGAGCCCGGGTCTCACATCCGATATCAAGTGGATACCCTCCGCTGCGGTGCCGCTGGCGCGCAGAGCGATCGAGAACCTCAGGAAACATACGGCCGAGGCACGCGAAGTGGCGGCCTACATGGAAAAGCACCCGGGGCGCGCCTGGCTGCCGGCTTCGCTCCGCCTGAAGGATCGACTGGGCATCGACGAGTTGGCGGAGATCGTTCCCGGATCGCACGGCAGAAACGACCGAGCCTATCGATGGCTGCACGCGAACGAGATTGCCATAAAGCCCGAGCATGTGCTTCGTGACGACTTCGAATTCGGCGTGTGGAAGAAGGATACACTGGGGGATGGGGAGGCCGTCCCGCTCGACCGCGCACGTCGGCTGCTGCGCCAGCGTCCGAACACCTGCCTGTTCGAGGTCGATCTGCTCAAGGGGATCATCAAGGTCGATCGCATTCATGCATGGTTGAGGAACAAGGGGATCACGATCGCTCCACCGACGATCTCGCGCATGGAGCTCGAAGCCCGGTTGCTCTCCCTGAATACCGACGTCTCGCCGGACTTTCCATGGAAGCGGTCCGAGTGTCTCTTGCTTTTCCCCACTCACTTCTTCCGCAGGAACGTGAAACCGTTGCGGTCCGTGCCTTCACTCATGCGTCAGGAGCAGCTCAGCTATTTCCTCATGGGAAACGCCAAGCAGGAGGGCATCTTCGAGCGGTTCGGCCACACCGAGGACGACGGTGACCCGATCCACGTGACGAGCCACATGTACCGTCGCTGGCTCGCGACCCTGGCAATGGATCACGAGATGTCGGCGGCGGAGGTGCAGAACTGGCTGGGCCACAGCTCGGAACTGAAGCAGGTCGCCTATGACCACAGGACGCCGGACCAGCTCGGCGAAGATGCGCGGCGCGCCATCGGCAACGGGCTGGCCATCGGCCCGATTGCGGACATCGCGCTTTCGATCAACGAGCCCCGGGAGCGCGAGACTTTCCTGCAGGCGGTGCTGGCCACTGCGCACATCACCCCCTACGGGATGTGTGCCCGCGACTGGCTCTCCAGCCCCTGCGCGCGGCACGGTGCGTGCGCGGCCTGCGACAAGCAGCTGATCCGGAAGGGCGACCTCGAGCATAGGAAGGAGGTCGAGCGCAGCCTGCGTGAGAACCTGATCTTGCTGGAGAGGGCGCAGGCGGAGGCCGACGACGGGCAGGTCGGCGCCGGCAACCATGCGCGCCACCTGGCCCGGGAGGTGGCGGTGCTCGAGGCCACGCTCGAGATCCACGAGTCGCCCTCGATCGCCGACGGCACCTATGTGCAACTCGATCTCGATGAGGTGGTGGCCAGGGCGGGGGCGGACCGATGAGCCTTGCCGTCGATAGCGGGCCGGCGGTGCGCCCACGATCCGCCGGCCGGTTGTCGGCGGGGGACATCGCCGCCATTGTCGCTGACCTAAAGGACTGGTCGCGGCCGAAGATCACCTGGAACGCGGTGGTCATGCGGGTGCAGGGCCTGATCGGCCGGCGCTTCAGCCGGCAGTCGCTGGAGGCCCAGCCGGCGATTTACCGTGCCTATGCCGAGGCCAAGCGGCGGCTGCGCATGGGCCTTCCGCCGGCCAGGCGCAAGCCGCTGGCGGAGCGGATCGAGGCCCTACAAGTCGAGAATAAGGGGTTGCGCCAGGAGAACGAGGTCCTGCTGGAGATGTTCGTGACCTGGCTGCTGAACGCCGAATCCTTCGGTCTGCGAGCCGAGCAACTCGACGAGGCGCTGCCGGCCGCCGCGTTGCCCAGCGACACCCGTGAGCGCGAGTTGCGGCGGCGGGAGGAGAAGAAGGCCAAGGTCCGCGCGATCGCGGACCGGCGTCGCGCCCGCCGGAACGGCGGCTAGACACCGACATGAGCGAACGAGGAAAGGCCCGGAAGCTGCCAGCTTCCGGGCCTTTCGCTTGCGCCTCGATAGGTCCGCTTTGCCTTACACTTTGGCGAATGAGGTGCCTATGAGCACTACAGCTTTAGTGCTCAGTGGCTCCCGTCAAGAATGCGGAGAGGTCCGGCAATTCCAGGCTGTTTCGCTGCTGGCTCCGGCCGATTTGTAAGGGTGAGCTTTGTCAAGTTAAGCGCGCGGAATCTAGGCGGGCACCGCCTTCAAGTTCGCGAACGCCGGCATGGCGAGGAGCGACGAGAACGCCGCTGCAACCCAAAAATACTCGACAGGTTGGGTGGAAAGCTGGCGGGACGGCCCTGGGGGTCGAATGTCAATCGAGCTGGAGACCCGCCTTGCGGTCGGCTCGCAAGCGCTACTTGGCAGCGGCGACACTGCGTCTCGCCGAATAGTGCGCTTTGGCAGGGGATTTGCCTTTGGCGAGTAGGCGGGTTGAAAGGCATGGGCTCTGGCTCGACAACCCTCATAACCCGGGTAGCGACCAGATACGCCGAACTGGAAGCTCGAGGCCTTCCTGCGTTGCCAACACTGCATTGATGGGTCACCAAATCGGCGATGGAAGCCGGCCGCCAGCATCGTCCGGCTCCGCACCATAGGATCCAAACCAATCCAATGCCTGAAAGTGATTTGACCTTGGCCGCCATGGCCGAAGCGCTGGCCGAATCCGCCGACTACCGCGTCCTTCGGCGCCTGGTGCCTCGGGAGTCCTTCGTTGCATCCGATGGTCAAAGCGCCAAAACTGGCGTCCTTATAGACGTGGAGACGACCGGCCTCGATCAGCAAAGGGATGAGGTCATCGAACTTGGAATGGTCAAGTTCGACTACCTACCTGAGGGCCGTATCGTGGGCCTCAGGGGTGTCTTCTCATCGTTCAACGAACCGTCCGCGCCAATCCCGCCGGAAGTGATCGCGCTCACAGGGATCACGAACGAGATGGTCGCCGGGCAACGGATCGAGGAGGCCGCCGTCTCGTCGTTCGCGGACGACGCAGTGATCGTCATTGCTCACAACGCGAGCTTCGACCGCAAATTCGCCGAGCGTTACTGGCCGATATTCCAACGGAAGGCCTGGGGCTGTTCGGCGACAGAGGTAGAGTGGAGGAAGCACGGCTTCGAAGGTTCTCGCCTGGGCTACCTCCTGAATGGCGCCGGTTTCTTTCATCAGGCGCACAGAGCGGTCGACGATTGCCATGCTCTTCTCGAGATATTGGCATTCGAACTGCCGACAGCCGGCGCGCCGGCGCTCGCCATCCTGCTCGAGCAGGCTCGAACAAAGACGATGCGAGTGTGGGCCGAGCAGTCGCCTTTTGAGCTCAAGGACGCGCTCAAACGTCGAGGGTACCGCTGGAGCGACGGAAGAGACGGCAGGCCACGGTCGTGGTACATCGACGTCGACGAAAGTAAGCTAGATGACGAAATCGCGTTCCTCAAGACCGAGATTTACGTCAGGGAAGTGGAGCCACGCTTGCAGGTCCTGACAGCATTCGACCGGTTTTCGGTCCGCGCGTGAGGCGCGACAGGCTGTCGTCGATAGCGGCGCCGGCGGCTGAGCGCGTCCGAGCAGGCGAGCGCTCGTCTTCCATTCGGCCACCTGCTGCCGAAGCGTGCGCGCGAGATCGCGCTCCTCACCCCATTGCACCACAACCCCTGATGGCAGTATGATCGCCCTGCGGACGGAGGATGGCGGACCTGACCGAACACGAGCTGCACTCTCTGTACACCCAGCGCATCGACGAGAGCGCTGGTCATGGACTGTTCGTGGATGCGGTCGCACGGCTACAAATGGCACATGGAGCAGGAGGGATAACTTTGGTGCATAGCGCCGAAGTCCTGCTACGCCGATCACAGGCTCCGCAGCCGCGCGGGTCATTGCATTCAGTGCGATACGGCGCGGATCGCTTTCGTCAAACGCCATCACGACACGGCATACATCTACATAGCCGGCTCGCTCGAATCGAAGGTGGTGAAGATCGGCAACGCCATCTGGCCTTGAGGGCCGCGTCGCCGCGCTCAACACTCGCTACTATGGCGCCATTACTGACTGGGGCATGCTCTACCACGCTAAATTCGAGGAAGCGGGCAAGCTTCCGGAGCCGAAATTCATGTATCATTTCGCCGATTTCCGGATATCCGCCCAGTCGCTCGGGCAATTCTTGCGGCTACTCAAGGTTCACGGTGCGATGTGTGGCGCCGACGACTTTAAGCCGACCGATGGGTACAACATCCTGAACTATCGCTCTGGGAGATCGAACCAAACGAGAGGACTAGATGGAAAGGCGGACGGAAAAGCACATCATCATGAGGCATCGACCGGAGATTGAACGCGGTCAAGTACTCGCTTCACCCGATGACGAATTCCATGGCTTCCCGTTCGAGTTTGCAACAGCGGACTTGACGGAAAGCGAGGTAGCCGACCTGAGGCGAGATAAACGAGTTGAAGGCATAATTCCATCCATTAACTTGAGCCTCATCGCTCCGCTAGACATATCGCAATCGCAGAATGCCGAGGCCGAAGACGCGTGGGGCGTCGAAGCTGTCGGTGCCGATCGCTGCGATGAAAATGGCAGTGGCGTTACGATCGCCATCCTCGATACCGGTATCGACGACGAGCACGTCGCTTTCGACAAGGACAAGCTTCGGCTCATTGATTTCGTGGCTGACCCGGAGGGCAAGGAGGGAAGTGCGCCCGATGAGGTTGGCGGACATGGCACCCACGTCGCTGGTACGGCTTTCGGCAACGCGGTCGGCGGCAAGCGGATCGGAGTTGCGCCAGGTATTGACCGAGCGTTGATCGCTAAGGTGCTGGGACCAAAGGGTGCGACGACCGAGGCCGTGATCTTCGGATTGGAATGGGCGCTCAAGAAAAAGGCCGATATCATCTCGATGTCGTTGGGAATCGATTTTACTTCCTTAGTCGTCCGCCTCATCAAAGACGACTATCCAATTAAAGTGGCGACTTCCAGAGCGCTTGAGTCGTACCGATCAACGATAAGGTTGTTTGATAAGATTTCTGAGCTCGTCGATGCCCGAGCGGCTAAGGGGCGAGGCGCAATCCTCATCGCGGCGTCTGGTAACGAAAGCCTTCGGGACCAGGATCCCCGCTTTACGGTCGCGGTCGCCCCGCCGGCCGCTGGCGAGGGCTTTATCTCGGTTGGCGCTATCTCGTCGCTCAAAGGCGAGAAACCAAGTTTCGCCGTCTCGTCCTTTTCGAACACTGGCTGTCTGCTGGTGGGGCCGGGACGATCGATACTTTCGGCTAGACCAAATGGAGGTTTAAGAACCCTCAGCGGTACAAGCATGGCGACACCTCATGTCGCCGGTGTCGCCGCCCTATGGTTACAAAATCTATTTCCGGATGGCGAACGACCAGAACATTGGCGAGATGACGTTCGACGCAAGCTTGAAGGAACTGCCCTTCCTATTCCGGGTAGCCGCAAGGACGTGGGTCTGGGCCTCGTTCAGGCGCCCCCGAAAAAATGACGACGAAAGCGCGGCTGGCAGGAACGCCGACCTAGACGATGCTATCGAGGTTAGGAAAAAATATGAAGGTCGGTAAGGATGCGGGCGTCGCAAGAATTCTTGTAACTGGAGACTTGCAGCAAGATCGTCGCGAAGCAGCGGGAAGCTCGACCCAAAACCCGAAGCACGCCGGCATGGGAGCTCTCGTGACGCCGCGGCACGTGATTACATGTGCTCACGTTGTAAACGTTGCTTTAGGGCGCGCACGGACCGATACGCGGCCGCCCGGTCGACCTGTGCAGGTGGTCTTTCCGCTGTCGTCCGATCCCGGCGCAGCCGTCCCGGCCGACGTGATCAAGTGGTATGCGATCGATCACAAGGAGACACCGGACGTGGCGGTACTCGAACTCGGCGCGGATGCCCCGAAAAGTGTAGGTGTTGCCACTTTTGGCTTGGTCCGATCGCCGCTCGATGCTGACGAGCTCTCAGTATTCGGAACGCTGAGCGGACAGGCCGGCCTCAACTACGTCAGCACGAATTTCGTCGGGCCAACGAAGGGCGCTCAGGTTCAACTGGCCCCGCACGTTAGAAACATCAACCCGGGAATTACCCCGAAGCTTGAGAAAGACGCGAACCTGATCAAGGGAGGATTCAGCGGAGCTGCTGTATGGGACGTTTCTCGCGACGCCGCTATCGGCATGGTCACGGCCCATAACAGCGACGTCGACGACATCGCTTATATGATCCCGGCCGGAAGGTTGCTCCAGGCTTGGCCGGACCTCCCGACGGAAACGAGACGATTGCCGCGTTCGTTCGATGCCATCTGGAGCGCGTTGGCAATTATTTTGTTCGCATCCATGTTCTTTCTCTTCCTCGCCAACCGTCGTACGATCGAAGGTCGGCCGGATATTCTCTCCCCGTTCTGGGGGCTGCACGTCTACGCTTTCCTTGGAACGAACGTAAGCTGTCTCTGGTTCGCACATGCCAAGGATTTCAAGCTTCATGACTGGGCCTCGAGAGTTCCTCGGTTCCTGGCTATTCCCATCGATCGTGGGTCCCTTGCTGCGAAGCTATCTGCCGTCCTCACTTTGCTTTTTTTGGTGCTTGTACCCCTGGTGATCGAAGCGCATTTTGTCGACGTGCTAAACAACCGAGGAAAGGTCTACATCTATCCCGAGCAGTTCGGCTACACGGCGGCGGAGTTGAAAAGCTGTATCCCGCGCGAAACTCCGCTCTGTCCACATGCAGACGCCGGACTCTACTCCACAGTCAAACCGAGGCCGCCGGCAAGTGGCGGCTTTTGGGACAACGCCTATCATTACGGGGGAGATAAGAACGGTACTACCGTTACGTTCTTTCCCATTCTTCAGCCGCTTGTGCTTCAAGGCCTTGCGCTTGTAGCGCTCTTGATCCAGATCGCAGCCTTCGTGCGGACATTCTGGAGAGGCGACTGGTCGCCCTTCCGAAGAAAAACGTGGGGAAACCCACGCCAGTATTGGGGCGGAGCAACACTTTATCGAAGGTGTCTTCTGCCCAGCAACCGGGCGTCTCACGCTCCCGCCGAATTGAAAGATGCTGCTGTGACAAAAAGTCGGCAGTGATTGAGCGCAATTAGGCAAACGCATCAACGCTTCGCGGCGGACGTCTGCACCGAGGTCATCTCTGAGTGAGACTGGCACTGGCTTCGCAAACAGGCGCATCATTGGGGGGCGGTTTGATTGCGAGAGGTGCCGCCGTGATGCTTGTTTGAACGTTATCGACGCGGCAAATGACTTTGGAAAGATCGACTGGAACGGACTTGCTGTACTTCTTGTGTTTTTCAGAGCCGCTCCTGTTGATTTGGCAATGCTCTACGGCAGAGGCCAGCACATTTTCTCCTTGGCGGAAGAGAATGGTGAAATAGCCATGCCAGCTGGATCCTGGCGTGCCGTTTTCGCATGTGATCTTTACATTGACTACGGCGTTGCTGTCTGGCGCCGAAATTTCCGCCGTTGCATAGTGTTGGGGCTCGAGATCGG
This sequence comes from Bradyrhizobium sp. MOS001, assembly GCF_004634465.1. Classification (NCBI taxonomy): domain Bacteria; kingdom Pseudomonadati; phylum Pseudomonadota; class Alphaproteobacteria; order Hyphomicrobiales; family Nitrobacteraceae; genus Bradyrhizobium; species Bradyrhizobium sp. MOS001. The sequence continues at coordinate 21,769 of NZ_SPVJ01000056.1, read as the reverse complement.
AGCCGATTATGATGTGCCGATGATCAGCCCAACGTTCGACATGTGGGTTTGGCATCCCGGCGAGGACGGGCGAGATTGCTGCAGCGAATCCGATCAGAAACAAAAACAGACTTCTCATCATCGTCGCCTCTCAATGGACGGTCTCTATCCGCAGTCGGCGTCTTGTACCAACGTCACGACTCCGAGTTTTTGCTTTCGACTGCCGAGCCGGATGCCGCTAAGGTTGGTCGTCGGTCGACCGCGGTCGCCGATCGTCCAACCCGTCGTACTATGGCTCTTGACCGCGCTCTGCGCGAGCCTGTCGCTTCTGCTCGTGCGGCGACTGGCAAGGCCCGAGTGCCGGCTCGTCGATGCGCCAGCGCCGTTCGTCACTTGCAGTAGTCCTTGATCTGCTTTTCGGCGGCTTCGCGAAGCTTCTGCTTGAAATCCGCGACCTTTATTCCGGTTTCGACTACGAATGCCGTGGACGAGACGTCGACGTCCAGAACCTGGCAAGTGTCCAGATTCGCCGACGAGGTGGCTGTGACATCCCCCTCCGCTTCGGCCGAAAACACGGCCTTGTCGGAGGTCGCGCACTTTGCGTAAACCGTCATCGATGCAGACACGATCGGACCGGCTTCGCAAAGCGAAAACTCGCGTAGCTCGAGGGCTTTCGTCTTGTCAATTCCGAACGGTCCTTTCTTCAGGCCGCCGCAGGCGTCATTGCGATGGTCGACAATGGCCTTCTCGGCCGCTTTTTTGGCGATCCTCGTGAGAGCAGTATTGCAGTTCTGTTGCGGTTGCGCCGATGCGGGCCAAGCGATCACAGCAATGGCTAAGATGAGCAGAATGTTTCGCGCCATTCTGCGGGCGTCGAAGCGTCGCGACTTATGCATTCGAAACGCTCCATTCTGTGAAATCAGCTTCGACGGCAGAAGCTGTCGCCTTGGCCGTCTCGTAAAGCCAGCTTGGATCCCTCCGTTCGAGATCGCCGAGGATCGCCTCCTTGAGTCGCGACGTCGAAGCGTGGATCGATCCAATCTCAGAGCCCATTGCCCGCAATAGCTTTGTGTCCAACTTTTGATCGAAGTCCGAGTCGCGCTCGAGCTTTCGCGTGTCTGCGGCGATGCGGCGTACGATGAACCCGCGAGCCGTATGCAGGAAGGGATCAGGTGCGGAAGTGACGCCGTTCATGACGTCGTCCAGTTTGCTCGAGCGGTCGGGGTTTCCGGCCGCCCAGTCCCAGCCCGATGATACCAACGCCTTGGCCTCGCGAGCTATGCGACCGCCCCGCCATCGTGCGACCGCGACGAAACGCGGTCTCCCGAGGCTGCCTCCTCCTTTGCTGGCGCGCGCGAACCGTTCGAACTCAGACCCCGCGGGGAGGCTCGCGAGCAGCGCCGTTTTCGCCTCTGACGACGGGCTTGCGTCGGGATACCCGTCGATCTCGTTCCAAAACGACTCGCGCTGCTTGTCCGTGACCGCGACATAGTCCCTCATCCACATTTCCTTTTGGTCGAGCAGGGTGGGACCGGGGTCGCGCAGTCCGTCGCCATAGCCTTCGAAGATTGCCTGCGCGGCATCGCGGTTTCCGACGCTGAAGTCGGCGAGACGTACGCTGACCGTAAGCCTGAGGATGTCCGAGGCATAAGGGATTTCGGCGGCATCGTCGTAGTCGTTGACGCCCCATACCAGCCTCGTTTCAGCATCCCGCCAGGTCCCGAAGTTCTCGACATGGACGTCGCCGACGGCGAGAGGAGCAGGCAGTCCCAAGATTTCGGGAGCAGTTGCCTTGACGGCGTGCGCCCACCGGAAGAACGTGGCCCGCAGGAACTTGAAGGCATTTTTGCTCATTCGTTCGTGCTTACGCTCGAGATCGTCCTCTACAACGTCGCAGACCGTCCTCATCCAATTCTCGTAGGCCGTGATTTCTTCGACGAAAGTCATCCTTGGCCCCCTCTATCCAACATCCCGAATCCGATCGAAGCCCGATCGCAGCAATTGAAGGTTCGAACCCGGCTGTCACCAAGCGCCGATAGGCTTGGCGGACTAGGCTTAGGGAATAAAGTAGAATGGGTTCGGCACCTTGAATGTCATCTCCGCATGACCTTTCGCGAGGTCACTCTTTTGATCGCCGATATTGGCAACGATGGTGAACCCTCTGCTCTCGATGTCGGCGCGGGCCGCAGATTTGTAGTCGTCAACGCCGCCAATTCCGGCCGCTTCCCGCATGTAGAGATGGTCCCGTTGGACGGCTCCATATCCTGCAGCTTCGAGATTGCGCAGCGTCCACACACTCGCCGTCTCGTAGTTGTGCTCCTTCTCGCGGCGACCGGTTACAAAGAACACGTCGACTTTGATGCATGACGGCGCTTCCCCGGTGCAGCGCACCGCATTGTAGAGTTTAAGCGTCGGCTCGATTGCCGGAGCGCGACCGCTTTGCTGCCAGCCGAGATCGCCGCAAGGATCGCCAACCCTCTGAAAATCGCAAGTTCCGCTGAGGATATAGGCATAATCGTCCTGAAAAAATGCCGGGCCAGTTCGAAAGTGAAGTTTTGTCGATGTCCAAGACGATCGCCGGCCGCGACACCTGCGGCGCGCGAACAGCCACCCATCGCTGCGCGTCGGCGAGCACCTTCGCGATTTCATCCTCGTAGAAGGTGCAGCGATAGTAGAGCAGCCGCTTCTTCGCGAAGTCGATGTTGTCGGGCTCGCCTGGATCGGAAGTCGGAATTCCGTTCACTGCTCCGCAGCCAAGTCGCGGATCAACCGATACGGTGAGGGCGGCGTTTAGCAGCAATGCGAGACGCGCGCCGGCGAGGGCCACGCGTTCTTTGGCGACTTTGACGGCGACAGACCTGTAGGCATCCGTCAACGGAAAGCTTCCCGAGTCTGGACCGATCGGTGTCTGGTAGACGACGGCCTTTGCGAGCTCGAAGCTCTCGTCTATCCAAACATTTTCGTCCCTGATAGCAACCTGTCTCGGATCGGCCGACGGGAGGGCGAGCGCTGCCGTTATCGCCGCCTCAGGACTGTCGCCGATCCCGGCAGCATCGTCCCAGAACCAATGCAAATTCGTCTCCTGACACCCGCTACAGTCGATCTTCACACTGTTCCCACCCGCATCGCCGTGCGGCTGACTCGAGGCGAACCGCGACGTTGTGTGCAACGGCTGGTGGACGTCGCCGACGAGATGTAGCAGCCAGGCTGGTCGTAGGACTTGATGTCGTCCGAAGCGGTGGACGACGCGAGCGCTTTTCGGAACAACGCGATCTGCGTTTGGGCATTCGGGGAAGCAGGCTGTTCCAGCGCGCTACCGTCCGTCGAGAACGGCTTATCGATGAAATGCCAGTACTTGTGCATAAGATGATCGGAGTAGCCGTTGTTCTGACCTGCTTCCGGACCCGGGGGCGGGCGATTACCGCCGTCAGAACCGTCCGAACTGTAGCCGTCCGCTCCGCGGATGAAGTCCGGCCACGTCGCGGCCCGTACGAAAGCAATCTGATCGCGTTTTTCCGGGGGGATATTCACGGTCCACGCGACATATTGGGGGTTGAGCCGGAGGAGCTCGGCGACCCGCGCACGGACGGCGGGAGTAAGCCTATTCCAAGCGATCTGCGCGACTTCCATGTGGCCGAAACCGTCCCAAGCGCGAGCGGGACTCGCCGCGATTGCGGCAAAAGCCACCAAAACCGCAACAGCTCTCTTCATGATCTCTCCACTGGTAAAGGAAAAGTACCATCTTAAACTGCGTATTTTTGCGATCAGGCGTGACGGTCACCTATCGAGCTCGCCGGCGTTGTCATCCAGTGCTTAACTTCGGCCGACATCGTCACGATCACGAGCTTTGCCTTCGATTCGATGGCGCCAACTTCGAAGGTCGGGCCCGGTCACGAGGAACACGAAGACGTCATTCGTCGTCTCGCCGTGTCACCAGCCGCACAGAGGTCCATTCGTTCCGGCGGAACAAACTAAACCTCTGCTCGAGTGTTAACTCGGCCCAGGGATTCGGATCGAACGTGGCTTTAGCAGAGCAGGCTTGGATGGAGATCGGCAATCTCCGTCAGGAAGACCAATCCAAGCCCGATGAGCAACTCATCCCTCAAGAAACTCCTCTAATGTTATGCGGCGAAAGCCTTGTGGGACCGCGCTTTCGGGATCGGCGATGCGCGGCGCTTCGGTGATCGCAGATTCCGGAATGACAGGCCGCGATGCACGATCCCAGTCGAGCTCGAATGCCTGGCGATAATACTGGGCGACATCGCTGTCGTCGAACAGGAGACTCGCATCGCGGTTCAGGGTGACCCCATTGCCGCTCCAGTTGTGGCTACCGACCAGGCAGCGTTTACCGTCGACGATCATGCCCTTGGTGTGCGTGCTTGGCAGGTGCCTAAAGCACTTGTTCAGGTTGAGCCCGCGCTTCTTGAGATCCTCAGCGCACGGGATCCAGGTGCCGTGGTCCGAGCGGAGGATGACCCGCACAGTATCGATCTCTTTCGATTTCTCGATCAGCGCCTTCACCAGTTTTTCGAGGTTGCCTGCGGCGCTTTCCTTGAAGGAGTTGATGTAGGGAATCTGAAGCAACAGCTCGTCGTCCGCTGATTCGATGAGATCCAGCACGGCATCGGTATAGATCTTGCCCCTCTTGTCAGGTGTCAGCAGCGGCTTGACCTTGACGCGGCGGTTGATCGTGATCGGATCGAAGATGCGCGATGCCGCGCGCGCTTCCAGCTCGAACGCGACGGACTCCTCAAACGCAACGGGAACGTCGATCAGGACGTCCTCGGCCACCGCCTCCTCGGTTCCCCCGTTCTCCTTGGAGAATTCCAGATCGGCGAGGATGTGGCTGCGGTACCGGGTGGCAAGCGTCTTGTTCTTGATCACCACGTGCCATTCACGGTTTCCCTTCTTCGCCCTGATGGCCTGGAGATCGTCGAGGTCAGCGGGGTCGATATTGGGCTGACTCGAATTTTTCCAGTTGCCGCTCGACAGCCAGAATCGATCATCGTCATCTACCGTTACCTTGATGTGGTAGGAGTCGGCGATCAGGCCGTTTGATCCCTCCGGCACGTAGGTGCGATCAAAGGTGAAATCCCGCGCCCACTTCCGGAACACGGTCTTGCGGTTGAAGTCGTCCTCACCGACGCCTGCTCTGGTGACGCGCGTCGCGTTGTCGAGCGCCAGATCCATCGTGACGCCGTCCGCAAGCCGCTCCTGAATGGCATCTGCGATGTGCTCGGCGTGGAATTCGTACATCGAGGACACCATGCGGCCCTTGGCCTTGGCGATGTAGTCCGACAATACCGACCAGCTGCGTTCGGGTCCGACACAGCAGGTCAGCTCCATCTCTTCGTTGACCTGAGCAAAACTGAAATTAGCCCCAGTCCGGTCATCGTCGTTGTAGGCGATCGAGGTGACCGCAGCCTCGCTGACAAGGTCCGCGCCGCCAAGCATGTCGACGATTCCGGCCATGCGAACGTCGACGGGGTGGCCGAGATACGCCGCGGGAACGCGCGCGCGCACCGCTGCGATCTTGTCGGGATGGGTGGCAACATTGACGCAGGCCGTTTCGGTGAACTCGCCGTTGCTGACGACAAGGCCGGAGCGGACGGTAAGGATGCCGTCGCCACGAAAGGCAGCCGCAAAGCGGCGCACCGCGTCCTCAATCGGGGCAGTCTCCGTTGCCGCTGCTGCCTGTGCGATTCCGCTCCCGGCGACCGGGGTGCCGATCGAGACGGTAATCGTGAGGGGAAGTGTGATCGAGACGGAGGCAGCCTGCCCCGCGGCCGCTGCCGCCGCCGGGGGTGGTGCCTGGGTTGCGCCGGCAATTGCCTGACCGCTGCCGCCGCGGTCGGTTACGATCGTTTCCGGGGTCTCCCACGGTCGCCGTTTCAGGTAGTTGCGGATGGTGGAGGCCGGCACGGCATAATTCTCCAGGACATAGGCGCCAGCGAAATGCAGCGCAACTGCCCTGCCGGTCGCGAGGTCGATGACCGCCGAGCCTGAATTGCCGCCAAGCGTGGTGCAATCATGCGTCGCCCAGCCGCGCGAATTCGGCATCACGACTCCAGGCGCGGCGCGCTTGACGTCGTAGCGGCCGCCGAACACGCGTTCCATCCAGGCCTGATCAGGGATGACATCTTCCCCCGCCCGCGCCGGATAGCCGATGACGGCCACCGATGTGCCTGCGGCAGCATCGGTGTCGGCAAGCAGGACGCGGTCCTGCTGTGCGCCATCGCTGCGGCGGCCGATCTTCAGGAAAGCGATGTCGGCAACCTGTCGCGACTCGATGAAGATGATGCTTTCGACCGGACTGGCGATGCTCGAGTCGCTATCCATCTCGTGCTTCCAGTTCACGGTGGTGACGATCGGATCGCCGAATCGACCAGGCAGGAAGGTGAAGCGTCGGCCGTCGCGGCGGCCGATCAACTCGGCCACATGGCTGTTGGTGACGACGATGTCAGGCGCGATCAGCCAACCGGTGCCGATGAAGCTCGCATTTCGTGGGAAATTGGCGACATCGATGCGGCCTACAAGTGGAATAACGGGCTTGATGTTGTCGGCGGCAGCCAAGAGTCGCTGCACCATCATCTCCCCGTCCGGCGGTTCAATGAACGCCGGCGCGCCCACAACCGTGTCTGCCTTGATCGGCACCACCGGCCGACCAGGCCGCACCATCGTTTCGATCGTTATCGGCACATCCAGCGAGGGCGCCGCTTCGACGACGGCCGCCTCCAATCCCACCATTTGGCGCGCGGCCGGCTGCATGGCAGCAGCCCGGGCGTTGATCGATTTGGCAAGATCCGGGTCGAAGCGCTCGAGGTTTTGCAGCCAGTCGCTGACCTTTTTCGGCGTCAAACCGAATTGAATTGGATGAGCCATGTTTTCCCCTCGAAATCATTTTTGTTTCCAAATGCAAAAGTGTCAGTTGTCGACGACACTTTTGCGAACGCCCGCTTTCGGGGGCGACGGCAATATCAAACGCTTGGTCGATCATAGGTGCAAAGCAGTGCGCGCAATTGCGACCACAGTATTTAGTTTGCGCTTGGGCCGTAGTGAGCCTCGTGCCGCCAAAACACAGCCTGAAGAGCCTAGCCTTGGCGAATTTGTCCAAGCCGCCGTAGTAGAACTTGAGCAGCCTCCGAGCGTGCTAGCGTAATGCAATAGTGCGATTGCGCGGCGTTGCCGAGCCAAACCGCGCAGTGTTGCGCCCACGAAGCTGCGGAACTGGCGAACCAAGCTTTGGATCACCTCGTGCTTCCTCTGATCCCTGGACTGCCACAGCCCCTCGAGATTTGGCCCCGGCAAGGCGCTGGAGCGGCAGCAATCAGACCTCAAACTGCTCTAACATGCAACCTAAAATCGATGGACAGAATTCCCGCCACTATCAGACAATTTGCCTCAGGGTCCAAGGCCGGGCTTGGCGGCGAGCTCGCCGGTCCTCGGAGCAGCCGTCGGCTCACGGGAAGACGCCCGATGCTCGCACTCGGCGAGATTGCGATGAGAATTTCATACTTGCGGGACAGCCATGTGGGCCTCTCGAAGGAGCGCAATGAGCGTTTTCGGCGGCCGCAACACCCTTCTCCTTCGAGCGATCGGACACCAGATATCGTCGCGGCGGTAGACGATTTTCTGTCCTTCTGAATGGCTACAAAGCTGGTGTCTGGGGGCGTCCGGAAATCCGATATCGCGGAATCATCTCGACAGCTCGCTTGAGAGTCTTAGGCCATTTCGCGCCGTATTTGGCGGATACTGATCCGCTTCCGTGCCCTTGGATGAAATCCGCCACCTGAGCATGCATCCCGACATCGCGAGACTGCGACTTCCATCGGTGCCGCCAGCCGTGATTGGGCCAAACGTTGTGATCGACCGGGAGCGTCCGGACCCATTCCGCCAATCGCTCGCCGACCTTTTGGTAGTGAGGATTCGCTCCCTTCCCGCCGCGTGATCGCGCCGGGTCGTAGAACAGCGGCTTTCGAAGCTTCTTGCGCTCTTCCACATACGCCTGGAGACCCTGTTCGATCAGGTGCGAGTGGATTGGCACGATACGCTTTCTTTTGCCCTTGCTGCGCTCCTTGGGCAGGCCGAAGCAGACGACGCCTTGAACCGTCACGATATCGGCGGGCAGCAGGGACGTGATCTCGTTGACGCGAGCACCCGTATAGGCGCAGATCCAGGGAATCCAGCGCCGTGCCGCGGTCATCTCGGCCGAAAGCAGGTGCGAGCCCTTCTGGACGGTGGCGGTCAGGATGGTGCGCGCGTCCTTGTCGCTAAATCCCTTCTCGTCATCGTCCTTTTCGGTCTCGACATTTCGAACCACGACACCGGCGACCGGATTGACGATCAGCTTGTCCTCGTCGACTAGGTATTGGCAGACAGCCTTCAGGGCCGCGAGATGGACATCCTTGACGGTCCGCGGTGCGCGCTTCCTGACCTCGTGGCCAATTTTGACCTCTTGCTGGAGAAGTGCGTTCTTCCAGTCGATGACCTGCTTCTTCGTCACCCTGGCGAGATTCGAATCCTTCGCCCATTCCGTGAACTCCGTGATGATCGGCCGCCACCGCTCCAGGGTCGACGCGGCAAGACCGGCAGCTTCGGCGTACTTGTCGAACCAAACGAGGGCGTCAAGCCTCTCAGGCTCCGGCGGCGGATAGCTCGCGGCAACTTCGGACGGCGAAAAATCACCATTGGCCTGCCGCACCAGATCCCCTGTCGCGTGCCCCATTGCACGGAAAAAGGCGCGCACAATTATTCCTGCTGTCTATGTCGAGATTTAGCTTTTTGCGCTCTAGGAAGCCGAGGATCTCATTCCAATAGGTTATAAGCTGCCAGTTTGGCTGATAGACGACCGGCCTGGACTTCCGCTTATGGGCCTTCGCCGCCTCTTCGGCTTGGGCGGTTGAATAATGAGCGTGCTGTTCGAGGTATTCCCGGTAGCACTCGCCCGCGAGCGCGAATGTCTGCTTCGGGCTGAGCCTCGTCTCGGGTAAGTTTTGGGTTACCGGATCAGGCAGGCCGGCCCGGCGCGCTTCGAACCTTTTCTCCCATTCGGTCTCGAGCTCCAGGGACAGGCTGGCGCAGCGGACCGTGGCGATCCGCTCGTCCTCGGTCTCCAGCGAGCGCCAGACCTCGCCGCGGCCGACGATGTCACGGTAGCGCGCCGGGACGCGCTTCCTCAGCCAGTAGGATTTGCTTTTCTTGTCGCGCAGGACCGGCGCAGGCATACGAACGACCATGGTTGTGGAGCATCCCTGTGTAGCACCCAGCCCCTGCGTAAGCCCTTATCAGACCGGAACAATTTGAACGGACTGATAGATTCCCGCCGGCGGGTTAGGAATCCCTCCCTCTCCGCCATATCAAAACGGCTTTGAGAAAGCCCCGTCAAAGACAGCCTCTCTGCGTCGCGGCAGCCTCTGGTGTCGTCCCCGGGGGACCATAATCTGACACCGCACTTGCGACCGGCCGCAAAGCTTCTCCACAATGGCCCCCTAGCGAGGGCCCGGTCGAGGATCTGACGGATGACCGCCAAAATCGATCTCCTCACGCTGCAATTGTTCGTGGCGATCGTCGAGGAGCAGAGTATCGCGAAGGCGGCGGAGAAGAAGAACATCGCTGCGTCCGCGGTCAGCCGCCGCGTCTCGGATATCGAGGATTTGTTCCAGGTCGAGCTGCTGCATCGTCATTCGAAGGGGATCGAGCCGACACCGGCTGGCTTCGCCCTGCTCGAGCACGCCCGCATCATCCTGGGAAATTTGAGCAAGCTCGAGAGCGAGCTGACGGGATACCGGCAGGGCAAGCGCGGGCTGATCCGGATCTGTGCCAACAAGTCCGCGATCCTCGAAGCCCTGGCGGATGAGCTCAGCCTGTTCCTGGAGCGGCATCCGTTGGTCCACATCGACATCGAGGAGGATCTCAGCCCCGCGATCGTGCGCGCGGTGGTGGAGAACCGGGCCGACATCGGCATTTTCGGCGGCAACATCGACGGTCAGGATCTGGAGCTGCTGTCCTATCGCAGCGACAGCCTGGTCGCGCTGGTCACGCGCGACCACCCGCTGGCGGGCCGCAACAGCGTTCGCTTCCGCGAGCTGGTCGATTTCGATTTCGTCAGCCTGGAGAAGGGCAGTTCGATCGAGACGCTGTGTGTCCGGGCCGCCGCGGCTCTCGGGCAGCACCTCAAGGTGCGCATCCGCGTCAGCAGCTTCGATGCGCTGTTTCGCGTCGTCGATGCCAGGATGGGGGTTGGTGTCGTGCCGCTGGAGATCGTTCGCGACCGCTACGGCGTCGACAGTCTCGTCACCGTCCCGCTCGATGAGTCCTGGGCGCGACGCGACCTGGTCATCGGCGTGCGCGATTACAAGTCGTTGCCCTCGGTCACGAAGCTGCTGGTGGAGCATTTGCGGACCCATGATGATGCGCGTCTCACCACAGGCGGTGTCTCCGACCGGCTGACGGTCGTGCGCGGCAGAAGCTAGCATCGCTCGTGCGAGAGGCCAGCCATCGCCGGCCGCGATGGCACCCTGCTCAACCGTCACTGCACATTTCCGCGACGGACTTCTATCCTGCTTCTCAAGCTCGCTGCCGGTCGGCATGATCGGCGGCAACACGGCACATCAGATGCCGAACAGGGGAGGACGGATCGTGGACACGCGTGGCCGCACGCTGCTGGCCAAAATCTGGGACCAGCATGTCATCGCCCATGTCAGCGATGACACCGATCTGCTTCACGTGGATCGCCATCTGCTGCATGACCTCGGCGGCTCCAGCGGCCTGATCAATCTCAAAAGCCGCAACATTCCGGTCCACAATCCCGAACTGACCTTCGCCACGCCGGATCATGCGATTTCGACGGCGTCCGGGCGTGCCGGCACGATCAAGACCGGGTGGGAGCTGTTGGCGGCGTTGCGGACCGAGACATCCGCCAGCGGCATCCGGCTGTTCGACCTCGACCAGCCGGGGCAGGGCATCGTCCATGTCATCGGGCCGGAGCTCGGGCTCAGCCTGCCCGGCTGCCTGATCGTTTGCGGCGACAGCCACACCTGCACCCATGGTGGGCTCGGCGCGCTCGCCTTCGGCATCGGCTCCAGCGAGCTCACGCATGTGCTGGCGACCCAGACCATCATCCAGCGCCGGCCGAAAACCATGCGCGTGACATTCGACGGCCGGCTGCCGTTCGGCGTGACGGCGAAGGATCTCATCCTCGCCTTGATCGGCCATGTCGGCGCCGCCGGCGGCACCGGCTATGCCGTCGAATATGCCGGCAGTGCCATCAGGGACATGCCGATCGAAGGGCGGCTCACCATCTGCAATCTGTCGGTCGAGCTCGGCGCCAAGATGGGCCTGATCGCCCCGGACGACACGACGTTCGAATATATCCGCGGCCGTCCCTACGCGCCGCAAGGCGAGATGTGGGAGCGCGCCGTCGCGGCCTGGCGGACGCTACAGAGCGACAGCGACGCAATGTTCGATTGCGAGGTGTCGATCGATGTCGGGGCCATCATCCCCCAGATCACCTGGGGCACCAGTCCCGAACACGTCCTCGGTGTCGATGGCCGCATTCCGGATCCCGCTGATATCGCCGATCCCGCGCGCCGCGGCGCGATCGAGATCGCGCTCGACTATATGGGCCTGAAGCCGGGCGCGCCGATCGCCGGCACGCCGGTGGATTGGGTCTTCATCGGCTCCTGCACCAACAGCCGTCTCAGTGATCTGCGCGCCGCAGCCGAAATCGCGCGCGGCCGCAAGGTTGCGCCGGGCGTGCGGGCCTGGGTCGTGCCGGGTTCCGAGACCGTCAGGCGCGATGCAATGGCCGAAGGGCTCGACAAGATCTTCATCGACGCGGGCTTTGAATGGCGCGAGCCCGGATGCTCGATGTGCCTTGCCGCAAACGGTGAAACCGTGCCGCCCGGCCAGCGCTCGGTGTCGACGTCGAACCGGAATTTCATCGGCCGCCAAGGGCCGCGTGCCCGCACCCATCTGGCGAGTCCGGCCATGGCCGTGGCGGCGGCGGTTTCCGGTGCCATCGCCGACGTCCGAACCATGGAGCGCTAGATGCCCCAAGCCTTCACCAAGCTCACCGCGACCGCAGCGCCGATCATGCGCACCAATGTCGATACGGACGTCATCATCAGCATCAACCGCATGATCGGAAATTCCGTCCGCGGCAGTCTCGGAAAGTGGGCGTTCGGTTCGCTCCGCTATTTGCCTGATGGCTCGGACAATCCGGAGTTCATCCTCAATCGCGAGCCTTATCGCGCCGCGGAGATCCTGGTCACGGGTCCGAATTTCGGCTGCGGCTCGTCGCGGGAGGCGGCGGTGTGGTCGCTGCAGGAAATGGGCATCCGCGCCATCATCGGATCCGGCTTCGGCGACATCTTCTTCGCCAATTGCTTCCAGAACGGCATCCTGCCTGTCATGCTGGACAAGGCCGTCATCGACGGCCTCGCCGCGGAGATCGAAGCGAGCCAGGGCGCGGGACGTGTCAGTGTCGACCTGCAGGAGCAGACGGTCACCTCGCCATCGGGCGTGCGGCACGTCTTCGAGATCGATCCGCGCCGGCGTGCGGGTCTGCTCGAAGGCTTAGATGAGATTTCGCTGACGTTGCGGCGCGACCACGAGATCCGCGCATTCCAGGCCTGCGACCGCGACGCGCGGCCGTGGATTCACTTTGCAGGACATCAGGCAGGACAATTGGCATGAACACGCTCTCGAACATGATCAAGGTCGCCGTGGTCGGCGGTGAAGGCATCGGTCCCGAGGTGACCGACCAGTCCCACCGTATTCTCAAATGGTTTTCGGCGAGGCGCAGCATTCCCGTGGCGCTGCGCGAAGCGCAATACGGTCTCATCCCGTATCTGGCGACGGGCAAGGTGCTGCCGGACGACACCATCGAGGCGATGGAGGAGGCCGACGCTATACTCTGGGGCGCGACGGGTGGTCCTGAAACCACTGAGGTCCCTCCGGCGGCACGCAAGGCGGGAAGCCTGCTGTCGCTGCGCAGCAAGTACGACCTCTATGCCAATCTCCGGCCCATCGTCGCCAATCCGGCGCTGGCGGACTCCGCGCCGCTCAAGGCCTCGGTGTTAAAGGATGTCGACTTCATCATCATCCGCGAGCTCACCAGCGGTATCTATTTCGGCGAACCGCGCGGCATCGAAACGCTGCCCGATGGCCAGCGCCGCGGTTTCAACACCCAGCAATACACCACCAGCCAGATTCGTCGGGTGGCGCGAACCGCGTTCGAACTGGCGCGGACCCGCAAAGGCCGGGTCTGCTCCGTCGACAAGGCCAACGTGCTGGAAACCAGCGTGCTGTGGCGCGAGGAAGTCACCGCACTGCATGAGGCGGAATTCTCCGATGTCGAGCTGACCCACCTCTATGTCGACAACGCCGCCATGCAGATCGTGCGGGCGCCGTCGCAGTTCGACGTTATGGTGACCTGCAATATCTTCGGCGACATTCTCTCCGATTGCGCCGCCATGGCGTCGGGCTCGCTGGGCATGCTGCCGTCGGTCTCGCTCGGGCCGCCGGACCGGCTGGGCCGCCGCAAGGCGCTCTACGAACCGGTCCACGGCAGCGCGCCTGACATTGCGGGCAAGGGCATCGCCAATCCGCTCGGCTCGATCCTCAGCGTCGCGATGATGTTGCGCATCACCCTCAATCGGCCCGATGATGCCGTGCTGCTGGAGAAGGCCGTGGATACGGCCCTGGCTGCCGGCGCGAGAACGGCCGATATCGCCGAACCTGGCGCAAAAAGACTTTCGACCCAGGAGATGGGCGATGCGGTTCTGAACGCGCTCGACAAGGTGGTCGGCAAGGAGAGGGAGCACGCGTGATGAGGACTCGGGTCACCAGACGGGCCGCGTTGACGATCGTCGCCGGCGCCGGTGCGTCCATGGCGGCAGGGCGGGCATGGGCGGATACCCCGTCGGGCCGCGTGATCTATCCGGTGGCCATTCCGGTCTATCAGTCTCAATTCGTCGCCGACCGGGCCGGATTCTTCAAGGAGGCCGGCCTCGACTGCAAGCTGATCCAGGGCGGCAGCGGGGTGAAGACGCGCGAGATCATTGCGTCGTCCCAGGGCGATATCGGTATCGGCGACATCACCCACCCGATGCAGCTCAGCAATCACGGCCGCAGCGCGCGGGTCCTGATGCCGGTCGATACCCGCAGCAACGCCGCGATCTTCATCATCCGCAAGGATCTGTTCGATCAGGGCATCACCAGCCTGGAGGCGCTGGCGAAGTGGAAGCGGCCCGATGGACGAAAGCCGATCGTCTCGGTGTCGTCGCTGGGCGGCACCAACCACGTCTGGGCGTCCTATTACATGGAAACCATGGGACTGGACGACAAGGTGACCTGGATCGGCACCGGCAATGTCGACACCATGATGGGCACGTTGAAGACGAAACAGGTCGATGTTCTCATCAACTCGCCATCGATCCTGAAGGATTCGGTCGAGCAGGGCTGGGGCGCGTTGTTGTTCGATGGAACGGACGAGGCGGTCTGGGCCAAGTACATCGGCGGCAAGGTCCCGGTGACGTCTCATTTCACGCTGCAGGCGACCATCGACAAGGACCCGCAGAAGATGCAGGCGTTCGTCACGGCGCTGTGGCGCGCCACCCTGTGGATCAAGGGGCACTCTCCCGAAGAGATCTACGATATGATCGAGCCTTACGTCGGAAGCACGTCGCGCGATGCGAATATTTTCGACAGCGGCGTCATGAAGAAGGTCACCGATTACGAAGGCATCATCGATGCCGCCAGCTTCGCGCGCGGTCAGAAGGTCTGGTTTCGTGAAATGACCGGCATCAAGCCGCTCGCGATGGCCGACGTTGTCAACACCAGCTTCATCGAAGCGGCACGCAAGGCCTATCCGGCTTGACGATCCAGGCTATACACACGCCGCACGTCGATGCGCCGCCTGAGACGCGGCGCATCGACGTGCGCGGTTTGTGCAAGACTTTCCAGCTGGCGGGTACGGCCATCGAGGCCGTGCGCGACGTCTCCTTCAATGTCCGGCGCGGCGAATTCGTCGCCCTGCTGGGGCCATCCGGCTCGGGCAAGAGCACCGTCCTCAACATGATCGCAACCCTGGTCAAGCCGACCAGCGGGCAGATCCTGATTGATGGTACTCCCGTCGTCCCAGGACAGGCGACGCCCAATGTCGGCTATGTGTTCCAGCGCGATACCCTGTTTCCCTGGCGCACCGTCGCCGACAACATCGGTTACGGCCTCGAACTGGCGGGTGTCCCGGCGGCGGAGCGAAAGGATCGTGTCCGTGCCTGCCTGGCGCAAGCCGGGCTGCAGGATTTCGACAATGCCTATCCCTCGGCGCTGTCGGGCGGCATGCGCCAGCGCGCCGCCTTGATGCGAACGCTGGTCGTCGAGCCGCAGGTTCTGCTGATGGACGAGCCGTTCGGTGCGCTCGACACCCACACCAAGATCGACATGCACGACGTGCTGCTTCGCATCTGGGAACGCGAGCAGCAGACCGTGCTGTTCGTGACCCATGATCTCGGCGAGGCCCTGACGCTGGCGGACCGCATCATTCTGTTTTCCGCGCGGCCGGGCCGGATCAAGGAGAGTTTCGAGGTGGATTTCGCCCGCCCGCGCAATGCGGTGAAGATCCGGGAGACGCCGCGTTATGCCGAGCTGTTTCAGCTGATCTGGCACTCGCTCGGCGAGGAATTCATCAAGGGCCGCAAGCCATGAGGCGAGCGCGCCGCCCCGGCAGAACGTTGGCTTGGCAGATGTTGATCTGCGTCGGCTTCCTGTCGATCTGGCAGTGGGGGTACGATCTGCACGGCCGCCTTCCCTGGCTGGTGCCGGATCTGCTCGACCCCTATTTCGTGTCCAAGCCGTCCGACATCTTCGAGCACTTCCTGATCCTGAGCTGCCTCAAGTCCAAGCTCGGCGTGTTCAACGGCTGGTTCAATGGTGAATTCGCCCGCTGCATGGCGCGATCCGAGAACAATCTCTGGATCGCGACCGCCGTCACCCTGAAGAACACGTTCTTCGGGTTCGTGACCGGTGTCAGCAGCGGCTTTGCCGCGGGCCTCGTGCTGGGCCGTTCGGACCGGCTCAGCGCGATCTTCCAGCCGTTCATCACGGCGGTGAACTCGATCCCCCGCATCGCGCTGGCGCCGATCATCGTGCTGGCCTTCGGCATCGGCGATACCTCGAAGATCGTCACGTCGTGGATCGTGGTCGTCTTCCTCGTGTTCTTCAATACGTTCGAAGGGGCGCGCTCGATCGACGAGGGTTTTGTCAACGCGGCGCGGCTGCTCGGCGCCAGCGAGTGGCAGATCACCCGCACGGTGGTCATCCCCTCGACCATGGCCTGGGTCTTCGCCTCGCTGACGCCTGCGATCTCCTTCGCCCTGATCGGCGTGATCGTCGGCGAGTTCATTGGTGCGGAACGGGGAATCGGGCGCCTGATCATCGAATCCGAGGCACGCGCGGAGGCATCGGGAATGATGGTCGCCGTCGTCGTGCTGATGCTGGTCGGCGTCGCGCTGTCCGCGTTGATCTGGCGATTGCAGGCCTATCTGCTGCGCTGGCAGCAGCATAATCTCGCGGAGTAGCCCGAGCAGCGGCCTGCGGATTACGACCCCGCCAACACCGTCCGAGCCGTCGTCACAAACGCCTGCGCCGCCGGCGACAGCGTCCGTCCCTGACGCTGCAGCAGCGACACCGGGCGGGTGATCGCCGGGCGTATCAGCGGTCTTGCGATCAGCGTCGGGAATTGATCGGCCGGCAGCATCGTCGCGGGGAGGATGGCGAGGCCGAGGCCTTGGGCTGTCATGGCGAGCGCGGTGTTGATCAGCGTGACCTCATAGGTTGGAGAAAGGTGCTTGCCCTGCGCGCCGAGGGCCTGGTCGATCTGCATGCGGATTCGCGTCTCGCGCCGCATCGCGATGGTCGGAAGCTGCGCCAGTTCGTCCCATGTCAGCGCGCGCCGCGCGGCGAAGTCGGCGGTGCGACGGCCGATCGCGCTCAGCCGGCCGCGGGTCAGCGTCTCGATCGTCATCTCCGCGAACTCACCCTCGACGCTGCCGATCGCGAACTCGGCATCGGTTGCGATCAGGCGCGGAACGAGGTCGTCGGCGGCGACGTCACGCATGTCGATGTCGATCTCGGGATGGCCTGCGCGGAATTTCGCGAGAACCTGCGGCAGCAGTGCCGAAGCGGCGCCCGCCGACGCGACGAACGCGACGCGGCCGGCGCGCGCCTGCGCGAGGTCATGCATGCGCCGTGACAGGCCCAGCGCATCGCTCAGCATGCGTTCGGCGGCGTGAAAGGCCTCGTCGGCGGCCAGCGTCGGCTGCACTGAACGCGTGGAGCGATCGAACAGCTTCACGCCGAGCTGCACTTCGAGCTGCTGGATCAGGAGGCTCGCCGCCGATTGCGTGATGCCCAGCTCGCGCGCGGCCCGCGTGATGCTGCGCGTGCGATACACGCCAGTGAAGGCCCGCAATTGTCGCAAGGTGACATTCATCGGAAAAGCTCATGAATTGATGAGTTCTTTCCGACTTATCGCATAAGAGGCCTTGCAATAAAATGCATGCTGCGCGGGCAACGAATCCGCGATGATGCGAGGGGATGGAAACGAGCATGAGGACACAGGTGCTGGTCGTGGGCGCCGGGCCCGTGGGATTGACTGCGGCCATGGATCTGGCCTCGCGCGGGATCGACGTCGTCGTCGCGGAGATCCGCCATGCCGGCGATCCGCCCAGCGTCAAATGCAATCACGTCTCGGCGCGATCGATGGAAATCTTCCGCCGGCTGGGCGTCGCCGCAAAGCTGCGCGACGCGGGCCTGCCCGCGGACTTCCCGAACGATTGCTCCTATCGGACCACGGCGACCGGCATCGAGCTCTGCCGTATCGACATTCCCTCGCGCGCGCGCCGCTACAGCGCCACCGGCGGCCCCGACACCTGGTGGCCGACGCCGGAGCCGCCGCACCGGATCAACCAGGTCTATCTCGAGCCGATCCTGTTCGGCCACGCTGCCGCTCAGCCGCGCATCACCATTTTGGCGCGCACGGAAATCACCGATATCGAGCAGGACGACGATCGTGTGGTCGCGCTGGGTCGCGACCTCGACAGTGGAAACGCGCTCCGCATCGAAGCCGACTTCGTGATCGGGTGCGACGGCAGCCGCTCCCTCGTCCGCAAATCGATCGGCGCCAGCCTGTCCGGCACGCCGGTGATCCAGCGCGTGCAATCGACCTTCATCGAGGCGCCGCAACTGAAGGAGTTGATGGGCGCGCACAGGTCGGCCTGGATGGTGCTCTCGCTCAACCCGCGACGTTCCGGCACCACCGTTGCGATCGACGGCCACGACCGCTGGCTGATCCATAATCATCTGAGGCCCGACGAGCCTGAGTTCGACTCGGTCGATCGCGACTGGTCGATCCGCGCCATCCTCGGCGTCGACGAGCGGTTCGAGTACAAAATCCTCAGCAAGGAGGATTGGGTCGGGCGCCGGCTGGTGGCCGATCGCTTCCGCGACCGCAAGGTCTTCATCTGCGGCGACGCCGCGCATCTGTGGATGCCCTATGCGGGCTACGGAATGAATGCGGGCATTGCTGATGCCGTCGACCTCTGCTGGCAATTGGCGGCGCATCTGAACGGCTGGGCACCGGCTTCGATCCTCGATGCCTATGAGGCGGAGCGCCAGCCCATCACCGACCAGGTGTCGCGCTTTGCCATGGATCACGCGATGAAGATGATGGCGCAGCGCGGCGGCGTGTCCGCGGAGATCGAGGATGACACGCCGCGCGGCCACGCGGCGCGCGCTTCGCTTGCGAGAGCGGCCTACGATCTCAACGTGCAGCAATATTGCTGCGCAGGCCTCAACTTCGGCTACTATTACGATGCCTCGCCGATCATCGCCTATGACGGCGAAACCCCGCCGGCCTACGCGATGGGGAGCTTTACGCCCTCCACCGTGCCGGGCGCCCGGGCGCCGCATGTCTTCCTGCGCGACGGACGATCGCTCTACGATGCCTTCGGATCGGGTTATACGTTGCTGCGGCTTGACTCGGCGATCGATGTGGCGCGGCTGCTCTCTGCCGCAGAACAGCGCGGCATGCCGCTCGCGCTGGTCGACATCGCGCCGGACGAGGCGAACGGGGCCTATGCCGAGAAGCTCGTGTTGGCACGACCCGACCAGCACATCGCCTGGCGCGGGCAGGCCGCGCCCGAAAATCCGCAAGGCCTGCTGGCGCGCATCACTGGTGCCGCGGCGTGATCGAATAGCAGGCTGCCTGCCAACGGCACGGCAGCCTGGTCGAGCCTACAAACAAGAATACGTAATGGGGGAGGAGAAATTGTTTCACGTTGCAAGGCGCCGCATTCTGGCCGTCCTGACGGCCGCGACTTTTGCCGTGCTGCCGCTGGAAGCCGGCCGCGCGGCCTATCCGGAGCAATTGATCAAGATCATCGTGACCTTCCCGCCCGGCGGCAGCGCCGACACCGTCATCCGTGCGCTCGAGCCGCTGGTCACCGCCGAGCTCAAGCAGAGCCTGGTGATCGAGAACCGCGCCGGGGCAGGGGGCAATATCGGCATGGCCGCGGTGGCCCAGGCCAGGCCCGACGGCTACACGCTCGGCGTTGCGCCGGCGGGCGCGCTGACGGTGAACCCGCACCTCAATTCGTCGATGCCGTTCGACCCAAAGGATCTCGCGCCGATCACGCTGCTGGCGGAAATTCCCTTTGTGCTGGTCGCGTCCGCGAACGTGCCCGCGCACAATGCAGCAGAGACGATCGCGCTCGCCAAGGCGAAGCCGGGCGCGCTGTCGATCGGGCATGGCGGCAATTCGACCGCGATGCATCTGACGGCCGCGCTGTTCACGCAGAAGGCGGGGATCAGCATGGAGCTCGTTCCGTATCGCGGGACGGCGCCGGCAGCGGTTGATGTCCTTGCGGGACATGTCCCCTTCGCGGTGCTGGATATCCCCGCATCGAGGCAATTGATCCTCGAAGGCAAGCTCAACGCCGTCGGCGTTTCGTCGGCGCGCCGGCTTCCATCCTTGCCCGATGTGCCGACGCTTGCCGAGAGTGGCATCGCGGGCTTCGAATCCGTGGGCTGGTTCGGGCTCGTTGCTCCCTCAGGCACACCCGCGGACGTCATCAGCAGGCTGAACGAGGCTTTCACAAAAGCCCTGAAAGACCCGGTGGTGGCCGAGAAGATCCGGACCCTCGGCGCAGAGCCCGCGCCGACCTCGCCGGAGCAGTTCGGCCGCTTCATTCAGAGCGAGAGCACGAAATGGGGCAAGCTCATCAGCGAGGCCGGCATCAAGGCGAACTAGGCCGTGTACCTATAAACCCGGCGCGACATGTGACTGGTGGCTTCGTCCGCTTTGCTCCTATAACCGAAACCACCATGATCGCGGCGTGCTAATCGAACCTCGTGGTGCCAAACGGAGGCCGTATGAGTCAGTTGAGGTCCATGCACCCACCCATCGAGCCCTATAGCGCTGGCACCCTCGACGTTGGAGAAGGTCACCGGGTTTATTACGAACGGGTGGGGACGCCGGGCGCGAAGCCGGCGGTCTTCCTGCACGGCGGACCGGGCGGAGGTTTGTCTCCTGAACATAGGCGTCTGTTTGATCCCAATCGATATGATGTCATGCTCTTCGATCAGCGAGGATGTGGGCAATCAACTCCGTATGCGGGGCTCGAAGCGAATACGACTTGGCATTTGGTATCGGACATCGAGCGCTTGCGTGAACTTGCAGGCGTCGACAAATGGCTCGTGTTCGGTGGCTCGTGGGGATCGACTCTCGCGTTAGCTTATGCAGAAACGCATCCCGACCGCGTCAGCGAGCTTGTTCTCCGTGGCGTCTACACCGTCACCAAGGCGGAGCTGCAATGGTACTATCAGTTCGGCGTCTCAGAGATCTTTCCGGAGAAGTGGGAAAAGTTCCAGGCACCGATACCCCTGAGCGAGCGAGGCGACATGATTGCGGCGTATCGCAGCCGGCTGACGGGCGACGATCGAGCCACCCAGCTCGAGGCAGCCAAGGCTTGGGCTATTTGGGAGGGCGAAACGATCACGCTGCTGCCTAATCCAGCATTCTCGACATCGTTTGGCGACGACCAATTTGCGCTCGCGTTTGCGCGATTGGAGAACCACTATTTCGTTCACGATTGCTGGCTGGAGGATGGGCAACTTCTGCGCAACGCTCACCGCCTCCGCGGTATCCCGGGAGCCATTGTTCACGGCCGCTACGACATGCCCTGTCCAGCCCGATATGCGTACGCGCTGCATAGGGCGTGGCCTGATGCCGCATTCCATCTGGTCGAGGGTGCAGGTCATGCCTGGTCGGAGCCAGGTATCCTCGATCAACTGGTGCGCGCCACCGATCGCTTCGCGACAGCACTATGAAGAGGGCAACGACGAAGTCGGAATAAATCCGGGCGCAGAAGAGGAGAATCATCCGTTGGTGGCGGGCTGGTCTCTGGGGCCGCATCATCGACACGCTGGGTGCTTGCTACTCCACGTAAGAAGAGCGTCTGCGACACGTCGATTGTCCGCGTGCATCAGCACTGAGCGCTTCTTCAACAGGATCAAGTAATGCCGTCGGGTGGCGACGCGTTATGACAAGCTTGCCGCCAACTATCTCGCCTTCGTCCAACTCGCTTCAATCAGGCTATGGCTCGGCGCTAATGAGTCCACGTCCTAGCACTACTTTGGCAGATTTTTGATTTTGTCGCGTTTTATAGGATTCCCGAATCAATTTTTCAATGATTCATGGGTGGTCGGCTCTTGGAGGGCTGACCAT
>NZ_SPVJ01000055.1:0-44738 GCF_004634465.1 Bradyrhizobium sp. MOS001 | reverse complement strand
CAGACGTCACAACCCCGTCCTCAAGGCCTTCTTTGAGCGCCTCGTGGCCAATGGAAAGCCGAAGCTCGTTGCCCTGATCGCCGTCGCCCGCAAGCTGCTGACCATCCTCAATGTCATGATCAGGACGAAAACACCATGGCAACCCGCTTGACAGCGAACACAGTCGCTCACCCGTCTCGCCGCTCCGCGGCGAGCCACCCTCTCCCACAAGGGGAGAAGGGAAGAGGTCCGCGCCTAGCTCAGCAAAGCAGCGTCAAAGCAACGCACTCACACCGTCGCGCCCTGCGCCTTTGCCCTTCGCAGATGCTCGTCCAGGCGCGGCATGATCTCGACGAAATTGCAGGGACGCGTGCGGTAGTCGAGCTGGGCCGCGAGGATGCCGTCCCAGCCGTCGCGACAGGCGCCGGGTGAGCCCGGCAGGCAGAAGATGTAGGTGGCGCCGGCGACGCCGGCGGTGGCGCGGCTCTGGATCGTCGACGTGCCGATCTTGGCGTGGCTGAGCATGTGGAAGGCGATCGAGAAGCCGTCCATGCGCTTCTCGAACAGTGGCTCGATCGCCTCCGGCGTGACGTCGCGTCCGGTAAAACCGGTGCCGCCGGTGGTGATGACGACGTCGATG
Source organism: Bradyrhizobium sp. MOS001 (assembly GCF_004634465.1). Lineage (NCBI taxonomy): Bacteria > Pseudomonadati > Pseudomonadota > Alphaproteobacteria > Hyphomicrobiales > Nitrobacteraceae > Bradyrhizobium > Bradyrhizobium sp. MOS001. Next base: position 44,119 of record NZ_SPVJ01000055.1, on the reverse strand, counting down.
CCGGCATCGGCAATCCAGCGGCGGACGACGGCGCGGATCGCCTCGACGTCGTCGGTGACGATCTCGCGCGCGGCGAGATGATGGCCCGCCGCGGTGAGGCGGTCGGCCAGCGTCTGGCCGGACTTGTCGTCGGCGAGCGCGCGCGTGTCAGAGACGGTGAGCACCGCGATGTTGAGCGGGATGAATTGTTTTGACTCGTCGATCGAGGCCATTGGTCCTTCCTCTCGTGTCCCGGACGCGATGCAGCGCGTCAGCGGTGCGTCGCAGAGCCGGGACCCAGAGCTGAGAGACCGGCATTGTGGGCCCCGGCTCTGCAGCGCACCGCTGAAGAAGCGCTGCGCTGCGTCTGGGGCACGAAGTCCTGGCGACTACGACCCGCTGCCGAACGTGTTGCAGGCCTGGACGGTCCCTTGCTGGTAGCCGGTCATGAACCACTGCTTGCGTTGCGCCGCCGAGCCGTGCGTGAAGGAATCGGGCACGACGCGTCCCGTGGCCTGGCGTTGCAGCGTGTCATCACCGATCGCGCTCGCCGTGGTCAACGCGGCGTCGATGTCGCCGGGCTCGAGGAAGTTCGGACGCTTTTTCGACTCGCGATTGACCCAGACGCCGGACAGGCAATCGGCCTGCAATTCGACCTTCACCTGGAGCGCATTGGCCTCGGCCTTGCTGCCGGCCTGCTGCTGCAGCCGCGTCACGCGCGGAATGATGCCGAGCAGGTTCTGGATGTGATGGCCGGCCTCATGCGCGATGATGTAGGCGGTGGTGAAGTTGCAGGCGGACTTGCCGGAGCAGCCGCGGAAGCGCGTCTCGACCTCGCGGAAGAAACTGGTGTCTAGGAAGATGGTACGATCCGGCGGACAGTAGAACGGCCCCATCGCCGACTCTGCCCGGCCGCAGCGGCCGCCATTGGTGACGTTGCGGAACAGCACGACCTTCGGACCGGTGTAGGACTGGCCGCTGGCCTGGAAGATTTCGCTCCAGCGGTCGTCGATCTCGCCGAGGATGCCGGAGATCATGCTGCCCATCTCGTCGGTCGGCGCGCCGCGCTTGGCGGAGGTCGACTGACGATCGGTCTGGTAGGAAGGCGCCTGGCCGCCGCCGGTGAGGATCTCGGCGCCGCCGATCAGGATGCGCGGATCGATGCCGAAGGCATAACCGACCAGGCCGAGCACGATGATGGTGCCGATGCCCAGACCGCCGCCGCCCATCGGCAGGCCGAACCCGCCTCCGCCGCCGCCCATGCCGCCACCGCCGTCGCGGCGATCCTCAATGTCGTCGCTGCGGCGGAAATCATCATAACGCATGGCGGGTTTCCCTCAGTCCTCAATTGGCGTCATTTGGGCGCATAAGCGCGAAAGCTCAACGCGCCACACACGTAAAATTTCCAATGCGTTAATCAATATCCCGCTCGGCAATTATTGCCTAGTGCGACAGCATGCCGATGCCAGCAATTTTTTCCGGGGTCGTGCAATTTTTTCCGAGAGAAATTTGGCGACCTGACTGCTCCCGCAACGCGAAGAAATACGAAATACACTGGAAAACACGACGAATGCGCAGAGCGAAACGCGCACAATGCGTGATGCGAGGGCTGCTCACCAAAGCGGCGGGTTAAGTCGATTTTTACTTTGCCGCTCCATTGTAACGGTCAGTCGGTTGTTTGGTCCCGCGTCGCCGACAGCGTCGCCTGAGTCAGAGTTCTTGAGTCATGGTAGTGTCGCGTCGCGGGGCGTCTGCAAGGGCGCCCCGCACAAATTTTGAGTCCGCTTCGCACAGCATCATCCTCGGTGATTGCGTCGCCGAGATGTCGAAGCTTCAGGCCGGTTCGGTCGACCTCGTGTTCGCCGATCCGCCCTACAATCTCCAGCTCAAGGGCGATCTGAAGCGCCCCGACGAATCCCATGTCGATGCCGTCAACGACGACTGGGACAAGTTCGATTCGTTCTCCGCCTATGACGATTTCACCCGCGCCTGGCTGCTTGCCGCCCGCCGCGCGATGAAGCCGTCGGCGACGATCTGGGTGATCGGCTCCTATCACAACATCTTCCGCGTCGGCGCGATCATGCAGGACCTCGGCTTCTGGCTCCTGAACGACATCGTCTGGCGCAAGTCGAACCCGATGCCGAATTTCCGCGGCCGCCGCTTCACCAACGCGCACGAGACCATGATCTGGGCCGCGCGCGACGAGAAGGCCAAGGGCTACACGTTCAACTACGAGGCACTGAAGGCCGCCAACGAGGACGTGCAGGCACGGTCCGATTGGCTGATCCCGCTCTGCACCGGCGAGGAGCGCCTCAAGGGCGCCGACGGCAAGAAAGTGCATCCGACGCAGAAGCCGGAAGGCCTGCTCGCGCGCGTGCTGCTGTCGTCGTCGAAACCCGGCGATCTCGTGATCGATCCCTTCAACGGCACCGGCACCACCGGCGCGGTCGCAAAACGTCTCGGCCGCTCCTATATCGGCTTCGAGCGCGACAAGACCTACGCGAAGGCCGCCGAAGCGCGCATCGCCGCGGTCGAGCCGCTGCCGGAGGAAAGCCTCGCTCCGTTCATGACCGCGCGCGAAGCGCCGCGGGTCGCGTTCTCCGAGCTGATCGAGCGCGGCATGATCCTGCCCGGCACGAAGCTGTTCGACGCCAAGAAGAAGCTCGGCGCACTCGTGCGCGCCGACGGCGCCATCATGCTGGGCGACAAGGTCGGCTCGATCCACCGCATCGGCGCCGTGGCGCAAGGGGCGCAAGCCTGCAACGGCTGGACCTTCTGGCATGTCGAGACCAAGAAGGGTCTCAAGCTGATCGACGAGTTCCGCGCCGAGATCCGTGCGGGGATCGGGGCGGAGTAGTTTTCTCCGCGGTCCCGTAGGGTGGGCAAAGCGAAGCGTGCCCACCACCTTGGAATATGCCGCAAGCGACGCGGTGGGCACGGCGCTTCGCGCCTTTGCCCACCCTACGGCTCCTTGAATGCCGCCACAGCCAGGACTAGATTTCACCGATCAGCCCCGTCCTGACCGGTCCGGCTCCCATGCGACGACAGTCCGAGACATTGCTGCTGGTGCCGCTGCTGCCGATCTTCCTGCTCGGCATGTTTCCGATGTTCCTGATCGCCCTGCTCGGCTTTTTCGGCCTCGCCATCTTCGGCGTGCTGGTGGTCTGCGTCGGGCTGGCCAGCAGCAACGAGGCCCACGACAATTTCAATCACGACGTCATCGTGCACGGCTACGCGCGCGGATCGGAGCGCAAGGCGCGGGCCTCCAGCATGCACGCCGCAACGCGGCTCGCGATGCGGCTGGACGCTGTCGGCGCCGGGATGATCGTCATCGCCGTCGTCGGCCTGCTCTATTCCAGTTGAGCGTCGAGGCGCGGCCTCACGGCGCCAGACGGGCGATCAATCGATCGGAGGCATCCATGAGCGCCGTCGCATAGGATCGCTCCGCAGACGAAGGGCTCGGCAGGATCGCCTCAGCCTTGTTGTTGAGCATGACACCGCTGCGGCCGTTGAGATCAGGCGACACCAGGAGCGGCACCAGTCGCTCGGCATAGGCGTCCGGCTCGACCATCATGAAGCTGGTCAGCCAGTTGATCAGCGAGACGAGCGCACGCGACCCGAACAGATTGGCGCGAATATCGGTCTTCACGAAGCCGGGATTAAGGCCGAACACATCGACATCGGCAAAGCGCCTGGCGGCCTCGAGGACGAGCACTTCGTTGCCCGCCACGGTGTTCGAGTGGGCTGCGAACCGCTTGTAGCGCCGCTCCGAATTCAGATCGGCGACATCGGCCCTCTGCTCCGTCCCGGGGAATCCCATGACGAATATCCGAGACTTGAATGTGGCCGTGGCCCTGTCCCTTCCAAGACGAGAGGCGATCGCGTTCAGGATGACGAAGCGGCTCAGATAGCTGACGGCAAGATCGCGTTCGATGCCTTCCGCCGTCACCTCACGCCTGGGCCCCGCCATGATGCCGGTCGTGAAGACGACGATGTCGAGCGTCTCGGCGGGAAGCTCACGGCCGATCCGCCTGGCTTCTCGCATCAGGCTCAGATCGGCCTGCATGAATGCGATGCCCGGCACGTTCTGATCGCGGAACGTCTGGCCGACGACGAGGACACGCGCCCCCTTGGCCGCCAATTGGCGGCTGAACGCCCGGCCAATGCCGCCGGTGCCGCCGATCACCGCCACATTCAATCCAGCGAGCCTGAGGCCTTCGAGCGCCGGCGGATTCACCTTCAGGTTCTTGTCGAGTTCTACGCGTTTCATGGATGGCTTGCCCTGCAATGTCAGCAAAGGGCAGATGGACCTTCCACTCAATGGAATAAATGCCGTAAAATGGAACTGATTGATCCACTGATGGAATAATGAAATGGCGTTGTTGAACGATATGGCGCTGTTCGTGGAGGTCGCGAAGGCCCGCAGCTTCCGTCGCGCCGCCAAGACCCTCGACATGCCCAATTCGACGCTGTCGCGCCGGATCGATCTGTTGGAGAAGGAGATCGGGCTTCGCCTGTTGAACCGGACGACCCGCAAGATCGAATTGACCGAAGCCGGCCAGATCTACTTCGAGCGCTGCAAGCGCATCGTGGACGAGGCGCGCCTGGCGCATGAGCAACTGGACGGGATGCTGGCGCAGCCGAGCGGCATGCTCCGCGTCTCGCTGCCGGTGGATTTCGCGAACACCTACCTCGCACCGTTGATCGCCGAATTCGCGCGGCAATATCCCGACATCGATTTCGAATTCGACCTGACGCCGCGACGTGTCGATCTCGTATCGGAGCCGTTCGATCTGGCGATCCGCGTCGGAGAATCAGAGCCATCCCACATGATCGCGCGGCCGCTCGCCCGTATGCCGGGATATCTCTACGCCTCGCCGCGCTATCTCGAGACCAACGGCGAGCCGCATGAACCGGCGGACCTCACCCGTCATCAATGCTTGTGCATGACGAAGGTGAGTGCGTGGACGTTACACAGGGGCACGCAGATGGAGCAGACCGACGTCGGCGGCCGTTTTCGGCTCAACAACGTGGGACTGATCCGCCGCCTCGCAACGCTCGACACGGGCATCGCCTTTCTTCCGCAAGAGATCGTGGCCGACGAAGTGGCGGATGGCCGGCTGCGTCGCATCATGCCGCAATGGCAGGGCTCGCCCGTCACCGTCTACGCAGTCACCGAGACGCGCCTGCTGCCAGCCAAGACGCAGCGCTTCATTGAATTCCTGCGGGAACGGCTCAGCCGGACTTGAATCGTCATTACGGCGGCGATCGGCCTTTGTTACGCAGGCTGATCTGCGTACCGCGCAGACACCGCCCGGCAAACTCGCCGGTTGCTCTCCCCGGCCATGTTCAGGCACAGAAGGCCGCGACGCTGCATTCATTCTCTAAAAAGGGAATTGGGGAGACAAACATGCTCAAGTTCTATTTCAACGGTTCGCCGAACCCGACCAAGGTCGCGCTTTATCTGGAAGAGGCCGGCCTGGCGTTCGAGCCGGTCAAGATCGACACCCGCACGGGCGAGCAGTTCGCGCCGGACTATCTGAAGATCAATCCGAACGGCAAGGTGCCGGCGATCGACGACAACGGCACCATCGTGTTCGACTCGAACGCCATCCTGCTCTACCTCGCCGAGAAGACCGGCAAGTTCCTTCCCGCCGCCAACGTCCGCGGCGAGACGCTGTCATGGCTGATGTTCATTGCCACCGGCGTCGGGCCGTATTCGGGCCAGGCCGTGCACTTCAAGCATTTTGCGCCGAAGGACCAGAACCACGACTACGCCCATAACCGCTACCAGTACGAGACCGATCGCCACTACAAGATTCTCGACGGTCACCTTGAAGGCCGCTGCTACATGGTCGGCGACAGCTATTCGATCGTCGACATGGCGCTGTGGGGCTGGGCGCGGATGGTGCCGTTCAAGCTCGGCGACGATGCCTTTGCGCGCTATCCGAACGTGAAGCGGCTGGTGGACGAGATCTCGGCGCGGCCGGCGGCGGCGCGCGCGATCGCGCTGAAGGACAAGTTCACCTTCAAGGCCGAGATGGACGACGAGGCGCGCGCCAACATGTTCAAGCACATGACGACGAAGGTCGCCTGATCGCGCGACGCAGCTTTTGGAGGCCACGCGCATGCGCGTGGCCTTTTGCGTTTGCGGCTCAGGCGGCGTGGACCGAGCTCAGGAATTTTGCGACTTCCTGCTTCAGCCGATTGCTGTCTGAAGACAGCGAGCGCGCCGCCGAGAGCACCTGCGAGGAGGCCGAGCCGGTCTCGGAGGCTCCGCGCTGCACGTCGCCGATATTGGTCGATACGCGCTGCGTGCCGTGAGCGGCCTGCTGGACGTTGCGGGAGATTTCCTGTGTGGCAGCGCCCTGCTCTTCCACGGCCGCCGCAACCGTCGACGAGATCTCCGACAGCCGCTCGATGGTGCCGCTGATCTCCCGGATCGAGCCGACCGACTCCTCCGTCGCGGCCTGGATGCCGGAGACCTGCTGGGCGATCTCGCCCGTGGCCTTCGCGGTCTGCTCGGCCAGCGCCTTGACCTCGGAGGCGACCACGGCAAAGCCGCGACCGGCCTCGCCCGCACGCGCCGCCTCGATCGTCGCGTTCAGTGCCAGCAGATTGGTCTGGCCGGCAATCGTGCTGATCAGCTCGACCACGTCGCCGATACGGGCGGCGGCCTTGGACAGTTCACCGACCCGTTCGTTGGTCCGCGTTGCCTGACCCACAGCCTCGCTGGCGATGCGGGCGGATTCCTGCACCTGGCGGGCGATCTCCGAGACCGAGGAGGACAGTTCCTCGGTCGCCGAGGCAACGGCCTGCACATTGGCCGAGGCTTCCTGGGAGGCGCTGGCGACTTCCGTCGACAGATCCTGGGCGCGGCTGGCCGTCGTGGTCAGGGTGCCCGCGGAAGCCTCGAGCTCGTTTGATGCCGACGACACGGTGTCGACGATCTCGCCCACCGCTCGTTCGAACTGATTGGCCAGGTTTCGCATGTCGGCCTTGCGGCTCTCCGCCTGCCGCGCCTCGACCTCGACCTGCTCGTGGCGCAGGCGGTCGGTCTCGACCATGCTCTCCTTGAACACCTGGATCGCCTTGGCCATCTCGCCGATCTCGTCGCGATTTCCGCGGCCGGGGATCTCAACCTTGAGATCGCCACCGGCGAGGGCTCCCATCGCCCGGGTCATCGTGGTCAGCGGTCCGACGATGCTGCGCGCGATCAGGAAGGCGACGAGGCCGCCGAACAGGACCGCAAGGCCGCCGGCGACTTCCTGAATCCAGGTCGTGCTGGCAATGACGCCATCGGCGGCCGCGCGCGACTTCTGGTAGTCGGCCTTCAATCCGGTCTCCGCCACCTTGAGCCTGTCGACGCTATCGCTGATCAAGGGGGCGATCTCATTGCGGTAGATTTCATCGGCCTGGAGGATTGCGGCGGATGTCGTCTCGAAAGCCCCCTTGTAGGTCGAAAGTGAACTCTTGATCGGCCCGAACGCGGCCTTGACCTCGTCCGGGAGACCGGCCCCCTCAAGTGACTTGAGTGCTTGCTGCGCCCGATCGACATTGGTCCTGAAGGTCGCCGGCCCCTTCGCGTCCCGGACGGCGAGGAAGCGCCAGTTTGAGACACGAACAAGGAGGATCTTGGATTCGAGATCGGCGACGGGGGCGGTCACGCTGGTGTCGCCGGTTGCACCCGCGGCCTCGACCAGCTTGCCGGTGTTGGCGGTGAGCTCGTCGCCGCCGGCGAGCAAAGTGGCCTTGCCTTTCGTCGTCTCGTTGACGGCAGCGCCCATGCGCTCGCGCAGGGACTTCATCTTGTCGACGTCGCCGACGAGGCCATTGTAGATCTTGAGCCGCTCCTCGGAGACCGTCGACTTGGCCGCGGCCCTCAACAGCTCGGCCGTCGCCGCCTCCCGCTCCGCAGCCTCCTTGAAGGCCGGCTCGTTGGCGTCATAGATGTAACGCAGATTGGCACGCCGCAGCGCCTGGAGGTTGATCGAGATTTCCTGCACGCGGGCGGTGTTGTCCGAGAGCGCGGAGAGCCGCGCCATCTGGCCCTGGACGGCCCACAAATTCCAGACCGCAACCGCGGCCATGATCAAACCAACGACCACGAGAACCGAAAATCCGGCGTAGAGACGCCCCCGAATTCTCAAACGCAAGCTCGGCATCACTGTCCACCCATTGCAGCAGAAAAGCAGAAGCAGCCGACGACCTTGGCGCGATTGCAACGACTGATCATTGCAGCCACGCCTGCGAGAATCGCGCTGCGCTGCCGTACAATGCGGAACAATTGTTAATTGCGGCTGTATTTTACCGGTGTCGAATACGGAGAAGCCGACGAAGACACCACCGTATTCCGGACATCAAGCGGTGGCGCGCGCGAGCGATGTCCTCATCCCACCACGCCGCCATGGCAGGTCCACGCGCATGCGCGTGGACCTTTTGCTTTTGCGGGTCGGCGCCGATCAGGCAGCGTGGACCGAGTCCAGGAACTTCGCGACTTCCTGTTTCAGCCGGTTGCTGTCTGAAGACAGCGAGCGCGCCGCCGAGAGCACCTGCGAGGAGGCCGAGCCGGTCTCGGAGGCGCCGCGCTGGACGTCGCCGATATTGATCGAGACGCGCTGCGTGCCATGGGCGGCCTGCTGGACGTTGCGGGAGATGTCCTTCGTCGCCGCGCCCTGCTCTTCCACGGCGGCGGCCACCGCCGACGAGATTTCCGACAGCCGCTCGATCGTGCCGCTGATCTCCCGGATGGAGCCGACCGACTGCTCGGTCGCGGCCTGGATGCTCGAAATCTGCTGGCCGATCTCGCCGGTCGCCTTCGCGGTCTGCTCGGCCAGCGCCTTGACCTCGGAGGCGACCACCGCAAAGCCGCGGCCGGCCTCGCCGGCGCGCGCGGCCTCGATGGTGGCGTTCAGCGCCAGGAGGTTGGTCTGGCCGGCAATCGTGCTGATCAGCTCGACCACGTCGCCGATGCGGGCGGCCGCCTTGGACAGCTCGCCGACGCGCTCATTGGTCCTGCTTGCCTGCCCGACCGCCTCGTTGGCGATCCGGGCCGATTCCTGCACCTGGCGGGCGATCTCGGTGACCGAGGAGGACAGCTGCTCGGTCGCGGACGCCACCGCCTGCACATTGGCCGTGGCCTCCTGTGACGCCGACGCCACCTCGGTCGACAGATTCTGCGCGCGCGTCGCGGTCGTCGTCAGGGTGCCCGCCGACGCCTCCAACTCGTTCGATGCCGACGACACGGTGTCGACGATCTCGCCGACCGCCTGCTCGAACTGGTCGGCGAGCCGGACCATGTCGGCCTTGCGGCTCTCCGCCTGCCGCGCCTCGGTCTCGGTCTGCTCCGTGCGCAGCCGTTCGGTGTCGATCATGTTGGTCTTGAACACCTCGATCGCCTTGGCCATGTCGCCGATCTCGTCGGCCTTGCCGCGCCCGGGAATCCCGACCTCGAGATTGCCGCCGGCCAGCAGCCCCATCGCTCGCGTCATCGACGTCAGGGGACCGACGATGCTGCGGGCGATCAGGAAGGCGACGATCAATCCGAACAGGGTGGCAAGGCCGCCCGCGATCGCCTGCACGGTGGTCGTGCCGTCAATCACGGCTTCGGCCTGGCTGCGCGACTCCTTGTAGTCCTTCTTCAAGGCGGCTTCCGCGACCTTGAGCTTGGCGATGCTGTCGACGATGAGGGGCGCGAGGCTCTTGTGGTAGATCTCGTCGGCCTGCAGCATCGCGGCCGACGTCGTCTCGAACGCGGATTTGTAGATTCCGAGCGAGGTCTTCACCGGCGCGAGCGTCGTACGCAGTTCGGTCGCCTGCGGGCTCTTTTCGAGCGCCGAGAGGCGCTGCGACGCCCTGTCCACATTGGTTCTGAAGTTGGCGGGCCCCTTGCTGTCGCGCAGGGCCAGGAAACGCCAGTTCGCGATCTGGACGAGCAGGAGTCTGGATTCGAGGTCCGCAACGAGGGCCCCGGTGTCTTCGTCGACGGCTGCGCGCGCCACATCGACCAGCTTGCCCATCTTGACAGTCAACTCGTCACCGCTCGGCAGCAGCGTCGCCTTGCCGGTCCGCGCCTCGTTGACGGCGTCGCCGAGATTGTCACGCAGGCTTCGCATTTTCGCGATGTCGGCGATCAGATCGTTGTAGAGCTTCCGCCGCTCCTCGGAGAGCGTTCCCTGCGCCCCGACCTTCAACAGCTCGGTCGCCGCGGTTTCACGCTCTGCGGCCTCCTTCATTGCGGGCTCGCTGGCGTCGTAGATGTAGCGCAGATTGGCGCGCTGGATCGCCTGAAGATGGGTCGAGACCTCCAGGACCCGCGCCGTGCTGTCCGAAAATGCCGAAGCCTTTGCGACCTGGTCCTGCACGGACCGCAAATTCCAGATGGCGACCACCGCCATCACGAGACCAACCGCCACCAAGGCCATGAAACCCGCGTACAGGCGTCCCCTGATCCGCAAACGAAAGTTCGGCATTCCCACTGTCCACCCAGGTGCATGTGAATTCGGGCGGACGAACGACCCCGGCAATCGTCACGGCCACCCCCGGCAGCCGCGAGTCGCTTTTCGGCACCCACGCTGCACCGCGGTACAATGAGGGACACTCGTTAATTGAACCTTCCGATTTTTCGCGCATGTGTGTGCCGGCCCGCACAGGACCTGCTGATTTTATCGGCAGTTGCGCAGGTTTCGGTGCAAAGCCCGCAGCCGCTTGCAGAGCGCTGCACGCGTCGCCGGGATGGATGTCTATTGAGCGACCGTCCCCTGCAATTTGCCGAGCGCGTTCTCGACGACTTCCAGCGTGTAGGGCTTCTGGACCACCGGCGCGAACGCCAGCTCTTCCGGGATCGGCGCGCGCTCGCCATAGCCGGTCGCGAACATGAAGGGCACGCCGATCTCCTTCAGCTTCTCGGCCACCTTGATGCTGCTCTCGTTGCCGAGGTTGAGATCGAGCAGCGCAAAGCCCGGACGCGTGCGCTCGATCGCGCGCAACGCCTGGTCGACGCTCGCCGCAGTGTCGACATGGCGGGCACCGAGATCGAGCAGGATGACTTCGGCCGCCATGGCGATGATCAGATTGTCCTCGACGATCAGCGCGGTCTCGGAAATTCGCGGACGGGCGGGTTGCTGCTCCTCGACGCGCATGGCGGCTCCTCCGATTGATGGCACCAGTTCGACAAAATTGGGCGGGATGATGAACTTGGCCTGCACCCCGAGCAGGTCGAACCGGATTTCGGCTTCGCCCTTAAGGTCGAAGGGGACGGAACGCTCGATGATGGTGGTCCCGAAGCCGCGGCGCGACGGCGGCTGCACCGGCGGCCCGCCGCTCTCCTTCCATTCGATGACAAGGCTGGAAGATGGATCGAGGCGCCACACCACCTCGACGCTGCCGGTGGAATCGGCCAGCGCGCCATATTTGGCGGAATTGGTCATCATCTCGTGCACGACCAGCGCCAGCGTCGCGAACGCCTTGGGATCGAGCGCGACGTCGGGCCCGCCCATCTTCACGCGGCCGGCGCGCGCGCCGAGATAGGCGCCGGCCTCGGACTCGACCAGCGAGCGCAGCGCAACCGGCGCCCAGTTCAAATTGGTGATCTGGTCGTGGGCGCGGGCCAAAGCCTGGATGCGGCCACCGAGCACGCCGGCAAACTCCTCAACCGAAGTTGCAGTGTCCTTGCTCTGCGCGACCAGCGCGCGGACAAGGCTCAAAATGTTGCGGACGCGGTGATTAAGCTCGGCGATCATCAACTCCTGCCGCTCCTGCGCGCCGCGACGCTCGCGGGCGGCAAGGTCGGACAGTTGCAGGATCACTTCGAGCAGCGTGACGCGCAGGCTCTCGGCGATGCGGATGTCGGCCGTGGACCAAGGTTTCGACTGGCCCGCCACCGTTTCCTGCCAGAGCTCAAAGCTCTTGCGCGGCGTCAGGCGCGGTCCGTTCGGTCCCTCGTCATAGACCTTGTCGGGCGCGCCGGCCCAGTTCACTGAGCGCACGACCTCGCGCCGGAAGAAGATCAGGCAATCGCGCGGAGTCCGCGAGATCGGAATGGCGAGAAATCCGGCTGCGCGGTCGCGAAAGGACTGCCCGGCAGCATAGACCTTGGCAATCTCGGCACTGGCGAAAATCCGTCCCGGCGAGGTCCGGTTGATGAAGGCGACCAGCTCCTTCACCTCGTCCTCGGTCGGCGTCTGGCCCTGAAGCGTGATCTTGTTGTCGGACCATACCGCCACGCCGTCGCAATCGATCATCCCGCGATAGTCGCCGAGGAAGTCGACGATCGCGCGCCGGCTGTGCTCGTGCGAGGCCGCGGTCTCGATCAACCGCTCCTGCACCTGGTGAGCGCGCATCTCATAGGCGACATTGCCCTCGCGCTCGCGCCCCTCCACGATCCAGGAGAACATCTGCCCGAACAGCTCGGACGCGGTGCGCTTCTCGAACGAGATGTAGCGCGGCGAATAATGATGGCAGGCGAACAGGCCCCACAGCTTGCCGTCGCGCAGGATCGACACCGACATCGAGGCCCCGACGCCCATGTTGCGCAAATATTCGATGTGAATCGGCGAGACCGAGCGCAGCACGCTCATGGAGAGATCGAGCAGCCCCGCATTGTGCGTTGCCGTCGAAAACAACGCGGCTGGTTTCGAATTGATATCGGCGATGATGCGCAGCCAGTTGCGCTGATAAAGGATGCGGGCCTGCTTGGGGATGTCGGAGGCCGGATAGTGCAGGCCGAGAAACCGTTCGAGGCCGGCTTCCGCAGCTTCAGCGATCACCTCGCCCGATCCGTCCGGATGAAATTGATAGACCATGACGCGGTCGAAGCCGGTCAGGACCTTGAGCTGGCGCGCCGCCTCGCGGGCGAGCTCGGTCATGCCGCGCGTCTTGCGGATTCGCTCCAGCATCAGGCGGACGAGCTCGCCGGAATTGACGCCGGGCTCGTTGACGCTGGGCTCTGCCTCGATGACCAGATAGGCGCCGGAGAAGTGGATGGAGAGATCGTAAGGCGGCTTGCCCGCCTGGAGCTCGACACCGAACAGGCGCTCGGTCGTATCCGGGCCGGTGAGATGATCGACGCGGCCGCGAATGGTCTCGACGGCGGCTTCCGAGATGACGCGCGACAGCGGCTGCTGCAGCAGGTCGGCGACGTCAGTCCCAAGAAAGCTGCCGACATTGTCGGAGGCCATGCAGATCGTGAAATCCGACAGCACCGTGAGCAGGAAGCCGAACGGCTGGACGCTGCCGGGAATGTGGATCGGCTCGCGATCGCAATTGGTGAGATTGACCGCCTCGTTCATGCGCGGTCCGCCGCCTGCTCGAAGGCCGCGAAAGCGACACGTGCCGATTCGATCGTCTCGTCCGCGTCGCAATCCTCTTCGTTTTGAAGCTGCGCCAGAAAGCTCTGCCAGAGCCGCTTGCCCGCGCCATGACTGAGATACGCGGTGGCCTCGCCGATGCGCGGATCGCCCGCATCCGCGACCGCCTTCAGCAGAAACTTTGCGCCGAGACGGGAGCCCTCCAGAACATACAACGTGCCGAGCATGCCACTGCGCGTCAGCGGCGGCACGGATACGGTGGATTGCGCGGCGCTGCCGAGCTGCCCGAGATCGGCCGCGATTGCGGCGCTACGCGCCCGCTCCAGCCAATCCGGAAACATCGTGGCGACGCCAGCCTGCACAAGCGCAGCTTCGAGCGGAAGAAGTGCGCCGGCGCTGGCTTGCAGGAAACGGCGGTAACCGGACAAGACCGTGAGGTCGAACGACGAAAGCTGCGCATCGAGCTCGCGGTGCGCATTCGCAGTCGCATCTCTCAATCGTTCGCGGAGTCCGGGAAAGCTGCGGCCCACCTGTGTTGAAACGTCCGAAACCCCAGCCAGCATGAATTTCCCAAACGCGTGCAATGCCGGGGGCGCGATTGCCCCCGAACCGAGCAAACGCCCGGCGGAACCCGAAGGTTCCGCCGGCTCCGATAAAATGGGAGGCAGGCGGCGGCTGGATCTCGTCCGTTCGTCTAACTCCGTCGCACCGGTCTCCTCAGTTCGTACGCGATCTCCGCCCAGGTCATGCCGCAGTCCTGAAGCTCCCGTTCGCTCATGGCGGCGAGCTGGTACCGGGCCTGGGACCGCTCGCGCCTGACAACGACGATCGCTATCAGCCTGCGCCAGATCGACACGACCATCGCCGAACGGGGCCGACGGCACCGGTCGGCGGACGAGATGGTCCTCAATCCGGTCAGCTCGCGGCCCTCACGGGCGTCTGCGGAAACGGACCAAGCGCCCTCTCGGTCAGGGTCGAGTCGCAATATTCCCGGATCTCCTTGATCTTCCCGTCCTCGAGGCGAAACACCAGGCAGTAGTCGTTGTCATAACGAACGCCCTCGGGCGTGACGTTGTCGCCCTTGGCTTCCACCACGACCACGTCGCCATCGGCGATGAAACGGTGAGCTACGGTGCGGGTCCGGTTGCGCAAGCGGGTGCGCACATAACCGTGCAGATCGTTGAGGATCGCCTCCTTGCCGGTGAAGGTGCGGGACCAGGAATACTGGCCGGTCACGACCCATCTGGCATCGTCGGCAAGGCTTGCGGTGAACAGGGCCCGGTCGCGTGCGGCCGGATCGGGGCTGGCGGCGGCGGCAAAGATATCCTGCATCAGTTTCTTGTTGGCGCTCGCGCTCATGGCGGCATCTCCGTTTGGTGGCAACACGGAGATCATCCCTGCCGGATAAGAATTCTTCAAATCGATAGTGGATATGATATCTATTCGCCTCATGAATTTGAATTCGCTTGACCTCAATCTCCTGACCGCGCTCGACGCGCTGCTGCGCGAGGCCAATGTCAGCCGGGCCGCGCTTCGGATCGGGCTGTCGCAGCCGGCCACGAGCCATGCGTTGCAACGCCTGCGCGACATCTTCGGCGATCCGTTGCTGGTGCGCACCGGCGCGCGCATGGAGCTGACGCCGCGGGCGCAAGCGCTCCGCGCGCCGCTGGCCCAGGCGCTCGACCAGGTGCGCGGGCTGTTCATACCTGACGACTTCGACGCCGCGCGCAGCGAGCGGCAATTCCGCCTGATGATGCCTGATCTCGCGGTCGAGCTGCTGATGCCGCCCCTGATGGAGAAAGTCACCCAGGCCGCCCCCAACGTCCGCATCGACGTCGTGCCTTGGCGAGGGTCGACGATCTTCCACGCAGAATTCGCCCGCACCATCGATCTCGTGATCTCGATCGGCAACGCCTTCAAGGGTTTTCACCGCCAGCTGCTCTACACCGACAGCGACGCGCTGGCGGTGCGGCGCGGCCATCCCATGGCTGCGAAGCTGAAGCGGCGCGAGACGTTCCTGGCCGCACGCCATGTCGGCGTGATCATCCGCGGCAGCAGCGAGGATTTGATCGACACCTGGCTGCGCACCAAGGGCATCGAGCGACACATTTCGCTGGTGGTGTCAGGCTATCTCGAAGCGCTGCACGTCGCCGCCCGCACCGACCTCGTCGCCTTCGTGCCGCGCCGGCTGATCGCCGCGCTGTCGAAGCAGCTCGGCCTCGTCACGGTGACGCCGCCGCTCGACCCCGGGATCGACGAGCAGTTCATGTTCCATCCGACCCGCGCGCAGATGGACCCCGGCTCGATCTGGCTGCGGCGACTGATGCTGGAGACGGGACGTGAATTGGAGCAAGCCAAGCGCAAGCTATCGTAGGGTGGATTAGCCGAAGGCGTAATCCACCAACTTTTGCATCTGCGGAGACAAACAGAGGTGGGTTACGCCGAGCAGATACGCTTCGCGCATCTGCTCGTCTAACCCACCCTACGAGAGCTACGTTCCTACGCCTTCTGCGCGTCCATCACCTTGCGCACGGCGGGACGGTCGGACATGCGCTTGAAGTGGTCGGCGATCTTCGGCGTGGCGTTGATGTCGACGCTGTCGCCTTCGAGCCAGGTCGACAGGGTATAGAGATAGGGGTCGCAGATCGTGTACTGCTCGCCCATCACCCACGGTCCCTTGAACATCTTCTGTTCGATCAGGGAGAAGCAGGCGCCCATGGTCTTCGGAATCATCGCCTTCATGTCGGCGAACGAGCTCTCCTCGGCAGCCCAGCGCGCGCCGCGCATCTTGTGGGCATGGTTGATGTGCACGGTCGAGCAGAGATAGGAGTTGAACGACTGCACCCGGGCGAAATCGAAGGGATCGTCGAGCGGCGCGAGCTTCGCCTTGGGGAAGGTCTGCGCGACATAGGCCAGCATCGCGGGCGTCTCGGTCAGCACGCCGCGATCGGTCACCAGCGCGGGCACGCGGCCCTTCGGGTTGATCGCGAGGTAATCCGGGCTGTTCTGCTGGTTGGTCTTGAAGCTCAGCCGCTCGGCCGTGTAGTCGGCACCGGCCTCTTCCAGGGTGATGTAAGTGGCGAGCGCGCAGGTGCCGGTGGCGTAGTAGAGCTTGAACATGTCGGACCTCATGGGAAAGCTGGAAGTTAACGGCTGTCGTCCCCAAGGTCCATAGCACGACGTTCTCCGTGCTTTTGCTCTTCGCAGTTGCCCACCGCCGCCCGCCTGTGCCAAGACGCCCGCAATCGGAGGGGTTTTGTCATGACGGTACTCATCGCCGGTGGCGGCATCGGCGGGCTGACGCTTGCGCTCAGCCTGCACGGAATCGGCGTTCCCGTAAAAGTGTTCGAGAGCGTCGCCGAGCTGAAGCCACTCGGCGTCGGCATCAACGTGCTGCCGCATGCCGTGCGCGAGCTGATCGAGCTCGGGCTGATGGACAGACTGGACGCCAGCGGCGTGCGGACCTGCGAACTCGCCTATTTCTCCAAGCACGGCAAGCCGATCTGGAGCGAGCCGCGCGGGCTGGAAGCCGGCTACAAATGGCCGCAATTCTCGATCCATCGCGGCACCCTCCAGCAGCTCCTGCTCGACACCGCGATCGAGCGGCTCGGCCGCGAGAATATCTTGACCGGCCACCATCTGACCGGCTGGACCGAGACGGAAAACGGCGTGCGCGCCGACTTCATCGACAGGGCGACCGGCAAGGCTGCCGGCAGTTACGACGGCGCGATCCTGATCGCCGCCGACGGTATCCATTCCGCCGTGCGAGAAAAGCTCTATCCGCAGGAGGGACCACCGATCTGGAATGGCCGCATCCTCTGGCGCGGCGTCACGCCGTCAAAAGCCTTCCTCACCGGCCGCACCATGATCATGGCCGGGCACGAGATCCTGAAATTCGTCTGCTATCCGATTTCGAAGGCGCCCGATGCGGCGGGCAACCATCTGATCAACTGGGTTGCCGAGCGCCACATGCCGCCGACCTATCAGTGGCGGCGCGAGGACTATAACCGCACGGCGCGCCTGGAGGAGTTTCTGCCCTGGTTCGAGAGCTGGCAGTTCGACTGGCTGGACGTGCCCGGCCTGATCAAGAACTGCCCGCACGCCTACGAATATCCGCTGGTCGACCGCGATCCGGTGTCGCAATGGACCTTCGGCCGCGTCACGCTGATGGGCGACGCCGCGCATCCGATGTACCCGATCGGCTCGAACGGCGCCTCGCAGGCGATCCTCGATGCCCGCACCATCACCCGCGAGATCCTGGCGCATGGCCCGACGACCGCGGCGCTGCTCGCCTATGAGGCCGAGCGGAGGCCTGCGACCACCGACCTCGTCCTGCTCAACCGCAAGAACGGCCCCGAGCAGGTGATGCAGCTCGTCGAGGAGCGCGCGCCCGACGGCTACGACATCGTCACCGACGTGCTGTCGCAGCAGGAGTTGGAAGACATCGCCGCAAACTACAAGCGCGTCGCCGGCTTCCAGGTCGAGGCGCTGAATGCGAAGCCGCCGATCGTGAGCGCGGATGCAAAGCGGATGGGAGCGTGAGCTCGCGCAAGAAGCGAGATGCGCATTAATGTGCCCTCGCCCCTTGCGGGAGAGGGCAGCACCACTGGCAAACATACACTCGCTTGGGTGAGGGGTCCGTCTCCGCGAGTCCAACTCGCATTTGAGTTCGCGGAGAGAAACCCCTCATCCGGCGCCATAGCCGAAGCTTCGCTTCGGCGTTCTCTTAAGAACGGCGGCCCGAAGGCCGCCTATGCCACCTTCTCCCGCAAGGGGAGAAGGGAAGAGGAATGCGCGGCTCGACTATTTCCCCACCACCCTCGCCGCCTCCAGCAGCCGCTCGCTGGCGCTCGCCGTCGCCAGCACCGTGCCGTCTTCCGCCATCAGCTTCGCCTCGACGAACGCAATCGTCTTGCCGAGTTGCGTCACCCTGGCCTCACCGATGATCGGGCCGGGCCTTGCGGGGCTGAGGAAATTCACGGTCATGCTGATCGTGGTGGTGTAGAGCCGGCCCTCGCTCATCACCAGCACGGCCGGCCCCATGGTGTCGTCGAGCATGGCAGAGAGCATGCCGCCCTGGATGAAGCCCGCCGGATTGCAGAACTCGGGCTTGCCCTCGAAGGCGAGCCTGATCCAGCCCTCCTCCGGACGGGCATCGAGCAGGCGCCATCCGAGCAGCTCGGCGCAGGGCGGCCTTGGAAAGTTGTTGAGTGCGGTCTTGACCATTGGCAGCCTCCGTATCGGGCGCTGATAGCGTAGCGCTGCTGCCAGCGTGCTGTCAGGAAGGTGGGGCCCTTGAAGGGTCCAGCGCGTGTGCGATCACCTTGCGCATGACGTTGGGCAGCGCTTCACCGGCGAGGGTCGCGATCGGCACCCAGCGCATGCCCTCGGGCGCGCGCGTACGCGCTTCGGCCTTCGCCGTGTAGACCACCAGCTCCAGCGGAAAATGCGTGAAGACGTGGGTGACGACGCCCACCTTGCGCTGCCAGCGCGACAGCCCCTTCAGGTCCGGTGCCTGCTGCTTCGCCGTCGCGTCCTCCTGGCCGGCCAGCCAGTCCGAGCCCGGCACCTCGGTCATGCCGCCAAGGAGGCCTTTTTCGGGCCTCGAGCGGACCAGCAGCTCGCCGCCGCGCGTCACGACGAAGGCAGCCCCGCGCCGCAACGTTCCGCTCTTCTTCGGCGCCTTGCGCGGAAACGTTTCCTGCGTCGCCAGCGCACGCGCGGTGCAATCCTCATTGAGCGGACAGAGCGAGCAGGCCGGCTTCTTCGGCGTGCAGATCGAGGCGCCCAGATCCATCAGCGCCTGCGCGCTGTCGCCAGCACGAGACGTCTCGTCGCCGGCGCGAGCGTCCGCAAGCAGCGTCGCCGCCAGTTGCTGGATCAGCGGCTTGGCCTGCGGCAGCTCCTCCTCGACGGCGAACAGGCGCGACACCACGCGCTCGATGTTGCCGTCAACAGGCATGGTGCGGCGGTCGAACGCGATCGCGGCGATCGCGGCCGCCGTATAGGGCCCGATGCCCGGCAGCGCGCGCAGCCCCTCTTCCGTGTCCGGAAACACACCGCCGTGCTCGCGCGTCACGGCCACCGCGCAGGCATGGAGATTGCGCGCGCGGGAGTAATAGCCGAGCCCGGCCCACATCCGCAGCACGTCATCCTGCGACGCCCGGCCCAGCGCCGTGACATCCGGCCAGCGCGCGACGAACTTTTCGAAATAGGGGCCGACGGCTTTCACGGTGGTCTGCTGGAGCATGATCTCCGATAGCCAGACGCGGTAAGGGTCCGAGGTCTCGCCGGGCATCGCGCGCCATGGCAGACGGCGGCGATGGCGGTCGTACCAGGCGAGCAACAGCGTTGGGCGAGCCGATGCCTCCGACTGAATTGGTTCCGACTTGGCCATTAGTGCCGATTTGGGGCTCATGCCCTCACTGTAGCGGCAACGCGCCGGCCTCTCCACGTCATGGCCGCGCTCGTCGCGGGCATCCACGTCTTTCTTCGCGGAACGCTCCCCAATGGTGAGGCCTGCGCTCCAAGGTGCTATAAGGGTCCATGTCCAAATTCCCTCCCAGACCCGGTCCCATCAGCGCCAAGCCGCTGTCGCTGCTGCTCAACGACGTCTTTGCCGAGGCCTATGCCAAGCAGGGTTTTGCGGCGCGCGAGCTGGTGACCCGATGGGCGCAGATTGCCGGGCCGGAGATTGCGGCCCATGCCGAGCCTTTGAAGATGCAATGGCCGCGGCCGGTCGAGGGCCAGCCGCAGGAGCCGGCGACCCTGGTGCTGCGGGTCGAGGGGCCGATGGCGCTGGAGATCCAGCACTCCGCCGACGTGATCCTGGAGCGGGTCAATCGCTTCTTCGGCTGGAGCGCGGTCGGCAAGCTCGCCTTCCGCCAGGCCCCCCTGTCGCGCGCCCGGCCGCCGGTCCGGCCCGGTCCGCCGGATCCCAAATCGGTGGCCAAGGTGGCGGAGAGCCTGGGGGACATCGAAGATGAAGAATTGAAGACAGCGCTGGCGCGGCTCGGGGCCGCCTTCAAGCGAAATTGAGCCTCATTCCGCCGGTAATCTGAACCCGTCCCTGTCGCTCGCCATTGCCTCGAACTACGTTTCAAGCTAGCGACAGGCCGCCTGAACGGGAACTTTGATAAGAACCTTGGGGCGAGACCACACCAATCCGGGAGCCGACCTTGATCATCACCCGCCGCGCCTTCAACACGATGCTGTCGCTGACCGGTCTTGCCGCGCTCGCCGGGCTGTCGCCGCTGCGGTTCATCTCCGAGGCGATGGCGCAGTCGGCCGCCGATGTGGCCAAGCCCGTGTCGCTGCCCGACATGGCACTCGGCGCCAAGGACGCCCCCGTCACCATCACCGAATATGCCTCGATGACCTGCCCGCATTGTGCGGCGTTCAACGAGCAGGTGTTCCCCAAGATCAAGTCGGAATACATCGACACCGGCAAGGTGCGTTACATCTTCCGCGAGTTCCCGCTCGACATCAAGGCCGCCGCCGGCTCGATGCTGTCGCGCTGCATCGCCAAGGACGACGCGTCGAAATATTTCGCGGTCACCGACATGCTGTTCCGCCAGCAGAACGATTGGGTGCTGAAGAACACCACCGAGACCCTGACGCGGATCGGCAAGCAGGCCGGCCTCACCCAGCAGCAGGTCGAGGCCTGCCTGAAGGACCAGGCGCTGCTCGACAAGATCGCCGCCGACCAGAAGTACGCCAGCGACGTTCTGAAGGTGGATTCGACGCCGACGTTCTTCATCAACGGCGAGAAGATCAAGGGCGAAGCCTCGTTCGATGAATTCGCCAAGAAGATCAATCCGCTGCTGAAGAGCTGATTTTCCCCGCTCAACGCCTGATTCGCATCTCGAAAGCCGTATCTTTCCCGGCATAAATCCCTTGGGAAAAGCGGTTTTCGCCGGTTGCCCTCGCGGCGCACCGCGGCCATTGTCCGACCGCATGAGGCGCCTCGCGCGACTCACCCAGAGAGTGACATTGCCTTCCATGGTATTGTCCCGGCAGGGGGATTCGCGCCTGCCAACAGAGATGCGTGCTTATGAAAATCACCCGCCTGCGCCTTCACGGCTTCAAGTCCTTCGTTGAGGCCACCGACTTCGTCATCGAGCCCGGCCTGACCGGCGTGGTCGGACCCAACGGCTGCGGCAAGTCGAATCTCGTCGAGGCGCTGCGCTGGGCGATGGGCGAAACCTCGTACAAGTCGCTGCGCGCGGCCGACATGGACGCGGTGATCTTCGCCGGCTCCGGCAACCGTCCTGCGCGCAACCACGCCGAAGTGACGATGACGATCGACAACACCGATCGCACCGCGCCGGCGGCGATGAACGACAGCCAGCTGCTCGAAATCTCCCGCCGCATCGAGCGCGAGGCGGGCTCGGTCTATCGCATCAACGGCCGCGACGTGCGTGCGCGCGACGTGCAGATCCTGTTCGCGGACGCCGCCACCGGTGCGCGCTCGCCCGCCCTCGTCCACCAGGGCAAGATCGGCGAGATCATCCAGGCCAAGCCCGAGCAGCGCCGCCGCGTGCTGGAAGACGCTGCCGGCGTCGCCGGCCTGCACGCCCGCCGCCACGAGGCCGAGTTGCGGCTGAAAGCCGCCGAAACCAACCTCACCCGCGTCGAGGACGTGATCGGCCAGCTCGCCGGCCAGATGGAAGGCCTGAAGAAGCAGGCCCGCCAGGCCGTGCGCTATCGCGAGGTCGCGGCCAAGGTCCGCAAGGCGGAAGCCACGCTGTTCCACCTGCGCTGGATCGGCGCGCATGCCGACGTCAACGAATCCGGCCAGACCCATGATCTCGCGGTTCGCGAAATGGCCGAGCGCACCCAGCACCAGGCCGAAGCCGCCCGCATCCAGGCGATCCGCGCCACCGAAATGCCGGCGCTGCGCGATGCCGAAGCGCGCGCCGCGGCCGGGCTGCAGCGCCTGACCAATGCACGCGAACTGCTCGACCGCGAGGAAGAGCGCGCCAAGGAGCGCGTCGCCGAGCTAGAGCGGCGCCTCGCCCAGTTCGAGGGCGACATCTCGCGCGCCCAGCAGCAGACCATGGACGCCGACGTCGCGCTCCAGCGGCTCGACACCGAAGACGCCGAGCTGAAGGAAGAGATCAAGTCGCGGGTCGAGAAGCGCTCCGGCGTCGACGAGCGCGTCGGCGAAGCCGAGGCGGTGCTGACCGAAACCGAGCAGCAGTTCGCCGAGCTCACCACGGCGCTTGCCGACCTCACCGCCAAGCGCAACCAGCTCGAAGCCAATGTCCGCACCCACCGCGACAAGCTCGCCCGGCTCGACCAGGAGATTTCGAACGTCGCGGCCGAGGAGCAGAAGCTTGCCGACGAGACCGGCGGCTTCGGCGATCTCGACGAGCTGACCGCAACGGTCGAGAACGCGGAGCAGACCCTTGCCGCTTCGGAAGCCGCGGCCCAGGCCAGCGAAGCTGCGCATGTTGCCGCGCGCCAGACGCTGGAATCCTCACGCTCGCCGCTGGTCGAAGCCGACAAGCGCGTGCAGCGCCTCGATACCGAGGCGCGCACGATCTCCAAGATCGTCAACGGCGAGACCAAGAATCTGTGGCCGCCGATCATCGACGGCATCACCGTCGACAAGGGCTTTGAGAAGGCGATCGGTGCCGCGCTCGGCGACGATCTCGACGCGCCGGTCGATCCGTCCGCGCCGATGCGCTGGACCAATGCCGGCGTGACCGACGGCGATCCGGAGCTGCCCGAGGGCGTCGTGCCGCTCGCGAGCCACGTTCAGGCGCCCGCCGAGCTGGCGCGCCGCCTGGCGCAGATCGGCGTGGTGCCGCGCGAGCGGGGCGCCGAACTGGTCTCGCAGCTCAAGACCGGCCAGCGGCTGGTCTCGCCCGAAGGCGACGTCTGGCGCTGGGACGGCTTTGTCGCCGCGGCCCACGCCCCGACCGGTGCGGCACGGCGCCTCGCCGAGCGCGCCCGCCTCGTCGACATCGAGAACGAGCTGGAGCAGGCCGGCATCGACGCGCAGATCAAGCGTCAGGCGCTGGAGAACGCCGAGTCCGAGCTGCAGATGGCCGCCAGCACCGAAGGTGCGAGCCGCGATGCCTGGCGCGCCGCCCAGCGCGAGCTCAACGTCGCGCGTGAGCGCCATGCGACGGCCGAACGCGAGATCAGCCGCCGCGCCGCGCGCAAGGCGACGCTGTCGGAAGCCCATAGCCGCCTCGCCGCCGACCGCGCCGAGGCCGAGGCCGCGTACGAATATGCCGAGGCCGGCATCACCGAGCTGCCGTCGAGCGAGGACACGGAGACCCGTCTCGCCGCCGTCCGCAGCGACATCGAAGGCCATCGCCGCATGGCCGCCCAGGTCCGCGCCGAGGCGCAGGCGCTGGCGCGCGAAGCGGAGCTCGCCGACCGCCGCGTGCAGGCGATCCTCGCCGAGCGCACCGAGTGGCAGAACCGCAAGGAGAGTGCGGCCTCACACATCGACACCATCCAGACCCGCATCACCGAGGTCTCGATCGAGCGCAGCGATCTCGAAAACGCGCCCGCCGTGTTCGCCGAGAAGCGCAGCGCGCTGATCACCGAGATCGAATACGCGGAAAACGACCGCCGCATGGCCGCCGACGCGCTCGCCTCGGCCGAGACCGCGATGGCCGAAACCGATCGCGTCGCCAAGCTGACACTCGAAGCGCTGTCGAGCTCCCGCGAAGCAACCGCCCGCGCCGAGGAGCGCATGGAAGGCGCACGGCGCCGGCTCGAGGACATCGAGCGCGAGATCCGCGACATGCTGGAGGTCGAGCCGCAGGCCGTTGCCGGCCTCGCCGAGATCGAGCCCGGCGCCGAGCTGCCGCCGCTGCACGACATCGAGGAAGACCTCGAAAAGATGCGCCGCGACCGCGAGCGCCTGGGTGCGGTGAACCTGCGCGCCGAGGAAGAGCTGCGCGAGGTCGAGACCCAGCACACCGGCCTCGTCACCGAGCGCGATGACCTCGTCGAAGCCATCAAGCGGCTGCGCCAGGGCATCCAGAGCCTCAACAAGGAAGCGCGCGAGCGGCTCCTGACCTCGTTCGAGGTCGTCAACAACCACTTCAAGCGCCTGTTCGTCGAGCTGTTCGGCGGCGGCGAGGCCGCGCTGCACCTGATCGAGAGCGACGACCCGCTCGAAGCCGGTCTCGAGATCATCGCAAAGCCGCCGGGCAAGAAGCCGCAGACGCTGTCGCTGCTTTCGGGCGGCGAGCAGGCGCTGACCGCGATGGCGCTGATCTTCGCGGTGTTCCTCACCAACCCCTCGCCGATCTGCGTGCTGGACGAAGTCGACGCACCGCTCGACGACCACAACGTCGAGCGCTACTGCAACCTGCTGCACGAGATGACCAGCTCGACCGACACCCGCTTCATCATCATCACACACAACCCGATCACGATGGCGCGGATGAACCGGCTGTTCGGCGTCACCATGGCCGAGCGCGGCGTCTCGCAACTGGTGTCGGTGAGCCTGTCAGAGGCGGTGGACATTCTCGACCAGAACGTGGCGTGAGCCTCCGGTCGTTCCACACCTATTGACGTCATCATCCGCGAAAGCGGATGATCCAGTACGCCGCGGCCTCTCGGTTCACGGCGCCGTCTCGGAATACTGGATGCCCCGCCTACGCGGGGCATGACGATGAGAAAATGATCTCACCCACCCTCCCCGCCGAACTGAAAGCCGCCCTCGACGGCAAGCTTCAGGGCTTCTCCCGCACCGACGCCGCACAGCGCTCGCAAAAAATCTCGACCGCCTATCGCGCAGGCGGCACCTCCGGCACCATCAAGTCGGAGGCCGATGCGCTCGCCTACGCGCTGGCGCGGATGCCAGCGACCTATGCGGCCGTGGCCGCCAGCCTGAATGCGCTGACCGAGATGGCGCCGGACCTCGCCCCGGAAACCCTGCTCGACGTCGGCGCAGGCCCGGGCACCGCGAGCTGGGCCGCTGCTGAGGCCTTTCCGTCGCTGCAGGATTTTACCCTGCTCGACGCCAACGCCACCCTCAGCCGTCTCGCGCTCGAACTGGCGCATGACAGCACACGTCTCGCCGATTGCCGCTATCTGCCGGGCGACGCCGGTGCCAATCTCGCCGAGGTCTCGCAAGCCGATCTCGTCGTCGCGAGCTACGTCATCGGCGAGCTCAGCGAGACCGATCAGCGCAAGCTTTCGGAAACGATGTGGGCGAAAGCACGCCACGCGCTGGTCGTGATCGAGCCCGGCACACCGGCCGGCTACGCGCGCATCCTCGCGCTGCGCCAGCAGCTGATCGCGCTAGGTGCCTACGTCGCCGCGCCCTGCCCGCACGAAAAACCCTGCCCCCTCGTAGCGCCCGACTGGTGCCATTTCAGCCAACGCCTGCCGCGCTCGCAGGCGCACCGGCAGATCAAGGGCGCCGACGTGCCGTTCGAGGACGAGCGCTTCATCTACACCGCCCTGACCCGGACAGCGCCCGCAACACGTGCCGCGCGCGTGCTGGCGCCGCCGGATGTCGGCAAAGCCGAGATCACCGCAAAGCTCTGCACGGAGGGCGGCCTCGCTATCACCAAGGTCCCGCGGCGCGACAAGGCCGGCTATGCAAGCGCCCGGCGCTGGCGCTGGGGCGACGCGGTCATTGCCGAAAGTTAACTTCGTCGGACGCTTTTGCCTTGAACTCGGATGGTTCCCCATTCGACCAAGTCTTACCTTCCTCTGCGCCGGGCTCTCGTCCTGTGCCAATTTGGTCTAGGCTGCGCCCGCCTGCTTCCCCCTTCAGGAGTTCTCCATGTCGACCGGCTGGATCGTTCTCGGCGTCATCGTCGTCCTCGTGTTCCTGGCGTTCAGCGCCTACAACCGGCTGGTGGCGCTGGGCCAGCGCGTCGGCCAGGCCTTTGCCGACATCGACGTGCAGCTCAAGCAGCGCCACGATCTGATCCCGAACCTGGTCGAGACGGTGAAGGGCTATGCTTCGCATGAGCGTGGCACGCTCGACGACGTCATCAAGGCGCGCAACTCGGCGATGTCGGCGCAGGGACCGGCACAGGTATCCGCCGCCGAGAACCAGCTCTCCGGCGCGCTCGGCCGGCTGATCGCGCTGTCGGAGGCCTATCCGGACCTCAAGGCCAACGCCAACTTCCAGCAGCTCGCCAGTGAGCTCTCCGACCTCGAGAACAAGATCGCGGCGAGCCGCCGCTTCTTCAACAACGCGGTCCAGGAGTACAACACCGGCATCCAGCAGATGCCCGCCGCCCTGTTCGCCGGCATGTTCGGCTTCACCAAGAAGGACTTCTTCGATCTCGGCGCCAGCCGCACCGAAGTCGAGGCCACTCCGCAGGTGAAGTTCTGAGTTGAGCCGATAGGCCGGCAGGGCATCGCGTCATGGCCGCGTATGGTCTCTACACGCACATCGCCTCGAACAAGTTTCGTTCGATGCTGCTGCTCGCCGGCCTGTTCATGCTGGTCTACGTGCTGGTCTATGCCGGCGCGCTGGTCGCGGAAGTCGTCATCAACAGCAATGGCACTGTCGCCTACTATCTGAGCCGCGCTTTCCACGACCTCATCGTCGCCGCGCCGTTCGCGACGATCGCGGCGGCGGTCTGGATCGTCATCGCCTATTTCTTCCACCAGTCAATGATCGATGCCGTGACCGGCGGCCACGACGTCACCCGGCAGGAAGAGCCGCGACTCTACAATCTGCTCGAAAACCTCTGCATCTCGCGCGGCATCACCATGCCGAAGCTGAAGATCATGGAGAGCCCGGCGCTGAACGCGTTCGCGACCGGCCTCAATCCGCGGCAATATTCGATCACCGTGACCACGGGTCTCCTCAATGCGCTTGATGACAAGGAGATCGAGGCGGTGCTGGGCCACGAGCTGACCCACATCAAGAACGGCGACGTCCAGCTCATGGTCGTCGCCGTCATCATCGCCGGCGTGGTCGGCTTCTTCGGCGAGTTGTTCTTCCGCCTGTTCACGAGCTTCAACTGGAGCTCCGGCTCCGGCGGCTCGTGGTCGTCGGGCTCGTCCTCATCGTCGCGATCGTCCTCGTCGTCGAGCGACAGCAAGAGCTCCGGCGGCGGCGCGGTGATCGTGATCATCATCGCGGTCGTGCTGATCGTGGTGGCGTGGCTGTTGTCGCAGGTGGTGAAGCTCGCGCTGTCGCGTTCGCGCGAATATCTCGCCGACGCAGGCTCCGTCGAGCTGACGAAAGATCCGGACGCCATGATCTCGGCGCTGCGCAAGATCGAGAACCGCGGCGAGCTGCCGGGCGCGACTTCGGCGGTGATGGAGCTCTGCGTCGACAATCCGCGCGAGGGCTTTGCCGATTTGTTCGCGACCCATCCCTCGGTGCAGTCCCGGGTCGACGCGCTGGTCAAGTTCGCCGGCGGCCATGATCCCGGCCCGCTGCCGCCGCCCGACGAGGCGGACGAGCCTGAGGCACAGGTGAAGCGGCAGGACGGCCCGCCGCCGTTGCGCCAGGGGCCTTGGGACGATGCAGGCAGCTCGGCCGGTCCACCGCCCGTGCCCGCCCCCTCCGGAACTGCAGCCGGCAATCCGATGGGTCCATGGGGCCGTCGTTAAGGGCGGGATTTTAAGCGACTTGCGAAGGGTTGCGTTGCGATTGGGAAAAACCTCGGAAATTGCCACAACCAGAGGCCGAGGATTTGAATTCTCCCTTGTTTCTGCCATGTTCGCGCCCAACAGCAGACTTGGGACATCGATTTGGGGCCCGACCGATTGCAAGGCGCAATCGGAGGGCGCGTTAGGGGACAGCAATGGCAAAGCCGGCAGTGGTTGTGGTGGGCGCGGACAAGGGCGGGGTGGGCAAGACCACGGTGTCGCGCACCTTGCTCGATTATTTTTCCGCCAACAACGTACCGACGCGCGCCTTCGACACGGAGTCGCCGCGCGGAACCCTGAAGCGCTTTCACCCCGAGATCACCGAGATCGTCGACATGATGACGACCTCGGACCAGATGAAGATCTTCGACACGCTCAACGCGGCGAGCCCGTCGGTGACCGTGATCGACGTCCGCGCCGGCCTGCTCTCGCCGGCGCTGGCCTCGCTGCGCGACATCGGCTTCCTCGACGCAGCCAAGGCCGGCCAGATCACCTTCGCGGTGTTCCACATCCTGGGCCCCTCGATCGCGTCGCTCGACGAAATCGCCGAGACCGCAGGCTTCATGGGCGGCGCAAAATATTTCCTGGTGAAGAACTTCATCAACGACACCCAGTTCTTCCAGTGGGACCAGGCGACCTACAATTCCTACTTCCACCGCATCAAGGACGCGACCGAGCTGACCATCCCCAAGCTCAACGAAATGGCCTATGAGCAGGTCGAAGTGTCCTCCGTCCCGTTCCTGAAATTCGTCGCCAACAAGGGCATCAACGACGAAGCCGCGAACTATTCCTTCGTGCTGCGCGGCTATGTCCGCCACTGGCTGGCGAATGTCTGGAGCGAGTTCGACCGGATCCGGCTGACCGACATCGTCGGTTCGAAGCCCGCCACCCGCAACAGCGAAAAATAGTTGCAGAGCCCGGGCGGATACGGCTGGATTGGACGGTGAGTTCGCCTGATATAGCTGTCGATGCCCGCGACGCCCCTTTACATCATCTGCTCGCCCCGCCCGCAGGTCGGCAAGACGCTGCTGGCGCGGCTATTGAGCGAATTTTTGCTGCTCAAGAACGGCGACGTCGCGGCCTTCGACGTCAACCTGAAGGAACCGTCGCTGCTCGACTATCTGCCGAAGGTCACCGAAACGGCTGATGTGATCGACACCTACGGCAAGATGCAGCTGATGGACCGCGTCATCGTCGATGACGGCCTAGCCAAGGTGATCGACCTCGGCTTCCACGCCTTCGACGAGTTCTTCAAGATGACCGACGAGATCGGCCTGTTGAAGGAGGCCGCACGCCGGCACGTCGCGCCGATGATCCTGTTCGTCGCCGACACCGACCGCGTCTCGGCCCGCGCCCACGAGATGCTGCGCGGACAGATCCCGCGGATGAACCTGATCACGGTGGACAATGAGCACATCGTGCGCGGCGAGCTGCCGGCCGCGATGGCGACCGGGCGGCTGTTCCGCCTGCCCGCGCTACCCGGCTTCCTCAAGACCTATATCGACCGGCTCAACTTCTCCTTCACCGGCTATCTGCGCCAGGAGAAGGACGCCTCCACCGAGCTGCACCAGTGGACCCGGCGGAACTACCTCGCCTTCCGCGAGCTCGAGCTCAGCCTGATCCTGCAAAGCTCCTGAGGCGATAATTTTACCCGGATAATATTGACTGCGGGGCTGACCGCGCCTATTGAGGCGGAGATCGGTATCCCTCTCAGCAAGGTCCCACCCCCGTGAGCATCGACCGGAAGGCAGCCATCGCCGCCTACAAGGAGCGCAAGACCATTGCGGGCATCTACGTCGTCCGCTGCGCGGCATCGGGCGAGGCCTGGGTCGGCCAGGCGCCGAACCTGCAGACCATCCAGAACCGCATCTGGTTCTCGCTCCGCCAGGGCAGCCACACCTGCCGTACCCTCCAGGCTGCGTGGAACGCGCATGGCGAGGCGGGCCTGACGTTCGGCGAATGCGAGCGGCTGGAAAATGAGGAGACTGACTACGTCAGGAACGCGCTCCTGAAGGAGCGCATGCTGCATTGGCGGTCCGCATTGAAGGCCGAGGCGATCTGACGATCGCCGGGGTGGCGACGCGGCTCAATGCCCTTCGAACGTCATCAGCGTTCGCACCGGCACGTCCATCGCGCGCAGCTTGGCGGCGCCGCCGAGATCGGGGAGGTCGACAATGAAGCAGGCGGCGACGACATTGGCGCCGATTTGGCGGAGGAGCTTCACCGCGCCTTCCGCGGTGCCGCCGGTGGCGATGAGATCGTCGACCAGGATGACGCGCTCGCCGGGCTGGATCGCGTCGACATGCATCTCCATCTCGTCGATGCCGTATTCGAGCGAGTAGGCAATGCGCACGGTGGTGTGCGGCAGCTTGCCTTTCTTGCGGATCGGCACGAAGCCGGCGGAGAGCTGATGCGCCACCGCGCCGCCGATGATGAAGCCGCGCGCCTCCATGCCGGCGACCTTGTCGATCTTGTTGCCGGCCCAGGGATTGACGAGCTCGTCGACCGCGCGGCGGAACGCGCGCGCATCCGCGAGCAGCGTGGTGATGTCGCGGAACATGATCCCCGGCTTGGGATAGTCGACGATGGTGCGGACGCTCGCCTTCAGATCGTGGTCAAAGGTCATTGGTGCCTCTCAATCAACGCGCGCATCCAGCCGGAACGCATTCTCGACAATCCTCAGGCCCACCTCGCCGCTGAGCGACATCAGCGATTCCGGATGGAACTGCACGCCGGCAACCGGCAGCGTCTTGTGCTCGAGCGCCATGGCGACACCGTCCTCGGTGCTGGCGGTGACATCAAGCACCTCGGGCATGCTGTCGCGCTCGACATAGAGCGAGTGATAGCGGCCGATCACGATCTCGTTCGGCAAATTGCGCATCAGGCGGCCGCCGCGCACCTGCACCCGCGAGGGCCGGCCGTGCGCGGGATGCGTGAGTTGACCGAGCTCCCCGCCGAAATATTCGCCGATCGCCTGCACGCCGAGACAGACGCCGAACACCGGCAGCTTCTTCTCCAGCGCCGCATCGATGGTCTTCTTGATCCCGAAATCTTCGGGCCTGCCTGGTCCGGGTGACAGCACCAGCAAATCCCACCTCTTCCGCTTGAGCATGTCGAGCGCATGCACATGGCGGACCACGGTGACGTCGGCGCCGACCTGGCGGAAATAATCGGCCAGCATGTGCACGAAGCTGTCGTCGTGATCGATCAGCAGCACCTGCTTGCCCGAGCCGGTCGCATCGGGCGCGAAGGCCGACAGCGGCTTTGGCGGATCGCCGCGCAGCGCCTGGAACAGGGCTGCGGCCTTGACCTGGCACTCGCGGTCTTCGGCCGCGGGATCGGAATCGAACAGGCAGGTGGCACCGACGCGCACCTCGGCGAGACCATCCTTCATGCGGATGGTGCGGATGGTGAGGCCGGTGTTGATGCTGCCGTCGAAATTCACCGCGCCGATCGCGCCGGCATACCAGCGCCGCGGCGAACGCTCGTGATCCTCGACGAACTGCATCGCCCAGAGTTTTGGCGCGCCCGTCACCGTCACCGCCCAGGCATGGGTAAGGAAGGCATCGAGCGCGTCGAAGCCGGGACGCAGCATGCCCTCGACGTGATCGACGGTGTGGAACAGTTTTGAGTAGGTCTCGATCTGGCGGCGCGCCAAGACCTTGATCGTGCCCGGCACGCAGACGCGCGCCTTGTCGTTGCGGTCGACGTCGGTGCACATGTTGAGTTCGAACTCGTCCTTCTCCGAGTTCAGGAGCTGGCGGATCTGCTCGGCATCGCCGATCGCATCGGTGCCGCGCGCGATCGTCCCTGATATCGGGCAGGTCTCGACGCGGCGTCCGTCGGAGCGCACGAACATTTCCGGCGAGGCGGAGACGAGGAACTCGCCCTCGCCGAGATTCATCAGCGCGCCGTAGGGCGACGGGTTGATGACGCAGAGGCGCTGGAACACTTCCGCCGGCGAGCGATCGCAGGGCTCGGCGAAGAGTTGTCCGGGCACCGCCTCGAACAGATCGCCGCGCGCGAAAGCCGCGCGCGCGGTCTCGACCGTGGCCTGATATTCACCAGGCGCGTGATCGGCAAAGCCCTGGCGCGGTGTCTTCAGGTACGGGCTCTCGACGGTCTCGCGCGGCAGGCCTTCGGTGGACTTGCCCTTCCACGCAAAATCGTAACTCAGCACCACGCCGCGGCCGGTCGCACGGTCGTAGGCGAGCAGGCGATCGGGGACGTAGAGCACGATATCGCGCTGGTCCTGCTCGCGTGCGCGCTTCTGCACGAGGTCCTCGATCTGGAACACGAGGTCGTAGGCGAAGGCGCCGAACAGGCCGAGCAGCCCGTCATCGTTGGCGGAGAAGGCGGCGACGAGATCGCGCACCAGCGACATCACGCTGGCGCGCCGCGTGCGCTGGTCTTCCTCGACCGGCGCATCGCCGCGGATGATGTGGCCGGCAAGCCGCGTGGCGGTCTTCTCGGAGATCACGACGCAGGGCTCGTGCAGCACGTCTGCGAGGAAGGCGATCAGCACCTGGCCGCGTTCATTGAGCGCTTCCAGCTTGAAATTGACGCCTGTGGTCTCGAGCTTGAGCGGCGGGTCGGAGAAGCCGAGGTCAAAGCTCTCGTAGCGGCCGGGCACGGTCGTGCCCGAGGACAGCACCACGCCGCGGCGGCGGTCGAGCAGGTTGATGAGATCGTCGAGCCTGTTGGCGCCGCCAGTGAACTGCTCCGCCACACGCGTGATCACGAGACCGCCGCGGGTCACGTAGTCGCTTCGAGCCGGGAGGGCAAAGACTGTCCTGTTCATGTCGTCCTCTTACGAAACTTGCCGAGGAAACGCC
Source organism: Bradyrhizobium sp. MOS001 (assembly GCF_004634465.1). Lineage (NCBI taxonomy): Bacteria > Pseudomonadati > Pseudomonadota > Alphaproteobacteria > Hyphomicrobiales > Nitrobacteraceae > Bradyrhizobium > Bradyrhizobium sp. MOS001. Next base: position 11,397 of record NZ_SPVJ01000055.1, on the reverse strand, counting down.
ACACAGGACAAACGATCAGGCCGCCGCACTGCGTGGCGACCTTCGACGATTTTGAGAAATGAAATCGCACCGGCCACCTCTTTAGGAGGTGCGCCACCAAAGACGGGCTGGGCGGACGGCGGTGCTCATGGGGCGGATACTCACCATGGCGCGGGGACGGCGTCAAGGGTGGGCGGGCGCCGTCCGAGCTCCAGGCGATCAGCCGAGATGCTTCCGGAAAAACTCCGTCGCCCTGCCCCAGGCGAGCTCGGCGGCTTCGCGGTCGTGCACGGCTTGGCGCTGCTCGTTGACGAAAGCGTGCTCGGCATCATAGCGGAACAGCTCGAGCGACTTGCCGGCGGCCTTCATGCCGCTTTCAAAGGCATCGACCAGTTGCGGCGTGCACCAGTCGTCCTTGTTGGCGAAATGGGCCTGGAGCGGGATCTTGACGTCGGCGGGCTTGGCCGCCTGCTCGGGCGGGATGCCGTAGAAGACGACGCCGGCCGCGAGCTCCGGAATCTTGGTCGCGCCGATGATGGTGACGGCGCCGCCGAGGCAGAAGCCTGTTAGCCCGACCTTGGCGCCGTTGCGCGACAGATATTGCGTGGCGCCGCGCACGGTCTGCGTGGTGGCGTCCATGAAATCGAGCGAGTTCATCTCTTTGCCGGCGGCGTCCGTGTCGTGATACGGCACCACCTTGCCCTTGTAGAGATCGGGCGCCAGCGCATCGAAGCCGGCGAGCGCAAAGCGGTCGCACAGGCCCTTGATCTGATCCGACAGGCCCCACCATTCCTGGATCACGACCACGCCCGGCGCGTTGCCGCGCGCGGCGTTGGCGAGATAGCCCGAGGCGTCCTTGCCGTCCGGGCGCTTGAAGGTGATGGTGGTTCCCATGGTGTCCTCCGATGAGTTTCTGGGGGAGCGGTTGGCGGTATTTTGGCGTTTGAGCGAGCGATAGGCAATCGCGCCAAACAACACACGCTCGTGTCCAACAAAAAAGCCCCCTTGCGGGGGCCTCTTCATTTTCGTCTCGATCCGCTCAGTGGGAGTCGGCCCAGACCTTTTTCTTCGTGAAGTACATCAGGCCCGCGAAGATGATCAGGAACACGAACACCTGGAAGCCGAGGCGCTTGCGCGCTTCCATGTGGGGCTCGGCGGTCCACATCAGGAACGTGGTGACGTCCTTGGAATATTGCGCGACCGTGGTCGGCGAGCCGTCGCCATAGGTTACCTGGCCGTCGCTGAGCGGCTTCGGCATCTTGATGGCGTGGCCCGGGAAGTACTTGTTGTAGTAGGAGCCTTCGGGGATGGTGACGCCTTCAGGCACCTTGTCCTCAAAGCCCTGGAGCACCGCCGCGACATAGTCCGGGCCCTGCTCCTGGTACTGGGTGAAGAAGTCGAAGATGAACCAAGGGAAGCCGCGGCCGTAGGAGCGCGCCTTGGTGATCAGCGACAAATCGGGCGGCGCCGCACCGCCGTTCGCCGCACGGGCCGCCTGCTCGTTCGGGAATGGCGAGGGGAAATAGTCCGCCGGCCGGCCCGGGCGCTCGAACATGTCGCCCGCATCGTTCGGGCCGTCCTTGACCTTGTAGTCGGACGCAAACGCCGCTGCCTGCGCCACCGAATAGCCGGGGCCGCCGGCTTCCGCGAGGTTGCGGAAGGCGATGTAGGACAGGCCATGGCAGCTCGAGCAGACCTCCTTGTAGACCTGCAGGCCGCGCTGGAGCGCGCCGCGGTCGTACTTACCGAAAGGGCCGGAGAACGACCATTTGTTGCCCGGCGGCCTGTCGCTGCCTTCGGAGGCGCGAGCGTCCTGAAGGCTGCCGAGGAACAGCGCGCCGGCGGCAACGAGCGCGATGGCGACCGAAGCCACCGCCTTGCCGCCCTTGGCCAGGATCGCCTCCGAGATCGAGTTCGGCACCGGCCGCGGCGTCTCGATGCGCGAGAGCAGCGGCAGCACGATCAGGAAGTAGGCGAAGTAGCAGACCGTCAGGACCCGGCCGGCGATCACGTAGATGCCTTCCGGCGGCTGCGCGCCGAGATAGCCGAGCAGGATGCAGACCGCGACGAAGATCCAGAAGAACTGCTTGGCCAGCGGCCGGTACTTCGACGACCTGGTCTTGGCGGCATCGAGCCAGGGCAGGAAGCACAGGATGATGATCGCCGAGAACATCCCGATCACGCCCGCGAGCTTGTTCGGGATCGAACGCAGGATCGCGTAGAACGGCAGGTAATACCATTCCGGCACGATGTGCGGCGGCGTCACGCCCGGGTTCGCCGGGATGTAGTTGTCGGCGTCGCCGAGATAGTTCGGCATGTAGAAGATGAACCAGGCGTAGAGCAGCAGGAAGCAGGCGACTCCGAACCCGTCCTTGATGGTCGCGTGCGGCGTGAACGGCACCGTGTCCTTTTCCGTCTTCGGCTCGACGCCGTCAGGATTGTTCTGGCCGGCGACATGCAGCGCCCAGACGTGGAGCACGACGACGCCAGCGATCAGGAACGGCAGCAGATAGTGCAGCGAGAAGAAGCGGTTCAGCGTCGGGTTGCCGACCGAATAGCCGCCCCACAACAGCGTCACGATGCTCTCGCCGACATAGGGAATGGCGGAGAACAGATTGGTGATGACGGTGGCGCCCCAGAAGCTCATCTGGCCCCACGGCAGCACGTAGCCCATGAAGCCCGTCGCCATCATCAGGAGGTAGATGATGACGCCGAGGATCCACAACACCTCGCGCGGCTCCTTGTAGGAGCCGTAATAGAGACCGCGCAGCATGTGGACGTAGACCGCGAAGAAGAACATCGACGCGCCGCAGGCATGCATGTTGCGCAGCAGCCAGCCGTAATTGACGTCACGGACGATCAGCTCGACCGACTTGAAGGCGAGATCGGCGTGCGGCGTGTAGTGCATCGCCAGGACCACGCCGGTCAGGATCTGCATCCCCAGCATGAAGGAGAGGATGGCGCCGAAGGTCCACCAGTAATTCAGGTTGCGCGGGGTGGGATAGACGACGAAGGAGGAATGGACGAGACCGATGATCGGCAGACGTCGCTCGATCCATTGCAGGGCCGGATTGCTCGGCTGGTAGTCGGATGGTCCGCTCATGATGCGATCCTGAGGAAATATAACGACGAGACGGCGCGAAGCTTCGGGCGAAGGCCCGAAGCTCAGCCGATCTGGATTTTGGTGTCGGAAACGAACTGGTACGGCGGCACCGGCAGGTTCGCGGGCGCGGGCCCCTGGCGGATGCGGCCGGACGAATCGTACTGCGAACCATGGCAGGGGCAGAAGAACCCGTCGTAATTGCCCTCATGAGCGATCGGGATGCAGCCGAGATGGGTGCAGATGCCGATCACGACCAGCCACTGCTCGTGGCCCGGCTTGACCCGGGCCTCGTCGGACTGCGGATCGGGCAGGCTCGCCACGTTGACGGCGCGCGCCTCGTCGATCTGCTTCTTGGTGCGGTGGCTGACGTAGATCGGCTTGCCGCGCCAGAACACCTTGATGTCCTGCCCCTCGGCGACCGGGCTGAGATCGACCTCGATCGGCGCACCGGCGGCGATGGTCGACGCATCAGGATTCATTTGAGAGATGAAGGGCCAGAGCGCAGCTGCGCCCCCTACTGCTGCAGCTGCCCCCGTTGCAACGAATAAGAAATCACGGCGTGTCGGATGGTCCGCCGAAGACGCTGTCGTCACGATTCCAACCCTTTCTTCTTATGCTGCCGACGGAACCGTTCCGGGAGCCCCCAAGGTCCCCAAAACAGTGTGCCGGCGCCCGCGGCCCCCCGCGGCGGCAGAACTTCACTTGTCCCCACCGAAACAAGGCGAAAACAGCAGTCCAGAATCGTTCTATTGGCACCCTTGCCGGGCGAGCGCAAGCCCGCTAACGGCGTGGGGGCGTGCAATGCACGAATTCCGCAGCCAGCGATGTTTTATTGAGACATTTCCGGCCCGCACCGACCCCGATACAGCCCATGCAGATCGCGCTTTTCCAACCCGACATCGCCCAGAACACCGGCACGATTCTCAGGCTCTGTGCCTGCCTGGGCATGGCCGCCCACATCATCGAGCCGGCGGGCTTCCCGTTCTCCGACCGCTTGTTCCGCCGGGCGGGAATGGACTACCTCGATCATGTCAGCGTGACCCGCCACGACTCCTGGTCGAAATTCGAGGAATGGCGTGCGACACAGGGCTACCGCCTGCTGCTGTTCACCACCAAGGCCGCCACCGATTACCGCGATTTTCATTACCAGACGTCGGACATCCTGCTATTCGGGCGCGAGAGCGCCGGCGTCACCGACGCGGTGGTCGAGGCTGCGGACGCGCGGCTGGTGATCCCGATCACGGCGGGGCTGCGGTCGCTCAATGTCGCCATGACCGCGGCGATGGCCGCAGGCGAGGCGCTGCGGCAGCTCCGGAACCCGTAAGTTTGAGATGTTGAGGAGAGATCATTGAGTTACGCGGTCAAGGAAATCTTCCTGACCCTGCAAGGCGAAGGCGCCCATGCCGGGCGCGCGTCCGTGTTCTGCCGCTTTGCCGGCTGCAACCTCTGGAGCGGCCGCGAGGCCGACCGCGAGGCCGCGACCTGCAAATTCTGCGACACCGACTTCGTCGGCACCGACGGCACGCTCGGCGGCCGCTATGCCTCGGCCGCGGAACTCGCCAACACCGTCGCCGCGCAATGGACGGCTGCCACCGACAGCAACCGTTACGTGGTGCTCACCGGCGGCGAGCCGCTGCTCCAGGTCGATGCCGCCCTGATCGACGCCCTCCACGCCCGCGGCTTCGAGATCGGCGTCGAGACCAACGGCACGATTGTGGCGCCTGAGGGGCTCGACTGGATCTGCGTCAGCCCCAAGGGCGGCAGCGAGCTCGTCCAGCGCCGCGGCCACGAGCTGAAGCTGGTCTATCCGCAGGCCCTCGCCGCGCCCGAGACCTTCGAGGGTCTCGCCTTCGAACGCTTCTCGCTGCAACCGATGGACGGACCCGAGGTTGCCCAAAACACCGTGCGTGCGATCGACTATTGCCTGCGCCATCCGCAATGGCGGCTGAGCGTGCAGACGCATAAATCGCTCGGCATCAGATAGGATTGGTTTTCGAACAGATGTGGGAATTGACGAAATCGTTCCGCTTCGAGGCGGCGCACTCATTGTCGGGGACGACCTTTGGCGCCGCAAGCGAAGAGATCCACGGCCACTCCTTCCGCGCCGAGGTGACGTTGCGCGGCACGCCCGACCCTGCGACCGGCATGGTGGTCGATCTCGGCCTCGTCCAGCGCGCCATCGAGGACGTGCGGCTCACGCTCGACCACAAATACCTCAACAAGATCGAGGCGCTGGGCACACCGACGCTGGAAAACCTCTCGCGCTTCGTCTGGGAGCGGCTCCAGCATATCGGCAAGCTCACCCGCGTCAGCATCCACCGCGACAGTTGCAACGAGAGCTGCACCTATTACGGTCCGCAGGGTTAGACTTCGTAGGGTGGGCAAAGCGAAGCGTGCCCACCAATCAAGACGACAGTGAATATGGTGGGCACGGCGCAAGAGCGCCTTTGCCCACCCTACGAGACCGGTTTTGGAATTGGACATGGACATCTCGACAATCGAAGACCGCAAGACGCGCGCCCGCGCCTGGTTCGAAGCTTTGCGCGACGACATCTGCGCGAGCTTCGAGCGGCTGGAGGATGACGCCCCCCAAAGCCTTTATCCGGGCGATGCCGGCCGCTTCAAACGCACGCCCTGGCAGCGCACCGATCATACCGGCGCGCCCGGCGGTGGCGGCGTGATGTCGATGATGTCCGGCCGCCTGTTCGAGAAGGTCGGCGTGCATTGCTCGACGGTGCACGGCGAATTCGCGCCCGAGTTTCGCGCCCAGATCCCCGGCGCGGCAGACGACCCCAAGTTCTGGGCCTCCGGCATCTCGCTGATCGCGCATCTGCGCAATCCGCACGTGCCCGCCGTGCACATGAACACCCGCTTCGTCGTCACCACAAAAGCCTGGTTCGGCGGCGGCGCCGATCTCACGCCGGTGCTCGACCGCCGGCGCACCCAGGACGATCCCGACACGCTCGCCTTCCACGCCGCGATGAAGGAGGCCTGCACGGGCCCGAACGGCGTTGCCGACTACGACAAGTACAAGAAATGGTGCGACGAGTATTTCTACCTGCCGCACCGCAAAGAGGCGCGCGGCATCGGCGGCATCTTCTACGACTGGCACGACAGCGGCGACTGGGACGCCGACCTCGCTTTCACCCAGGATGTCGGCCGCGCCTTCCAGAAAATCTACCCTGACATCGTCAGGCGCAATTTCGCGAGCGCCTGGACCGCTGAGGATCGCGAGGAGCAATTGATCCGGCGCGGACGCTATGTCGAATTCAACCTGCTCTACGACCGCGGCACCATCTTCGGGCTCAAGACCGGCGGCAACGTGGACTCCATCCTGTCGTCGCTGCCGCCGGAGGTGAAATGGCCATGAGCACCGCGATGCCTCCGCTGCCGCGCGCCATGCTGATCGACATGGACGACACCATCCTTTCGGCCTACGGCCGGCCCGAGATCGCCTGGAATACGATCGCAGAAGAATTTGCCGACGAGCTCGCGCCGCTGCCGCCGCAGCAGGTCGCGACCGCAGTTTTGGCCTTCGCACGAAACTTCTGGGCGAATGCGGAAGCCGCGTGGCGGATGAAGCTTGGCGAGGCACGGCGGCTCACGGTGCGGGGCGGCTTCGCCGCGCTCGCCGCCGACGGCCACCGCGCCCTCTCCGACGATCTCGCCGATCGCCTCGCCAACCGCTTCACGACCTATCGCGAAGAAGCGATCTTCGTGTTCCCCGGTGCGCATGATGCGATCGACTCTTTCAAGGCACGCGGCGTCAAACTCGCGCTGGTCACCAACGGCGCCGCCGACATGCAGCGCGCCAAGGTCGAGCGCTTCGAGCTCACGCATCGCTTCGATCACATCCAGATCGAGGGCGAGCACGGTTTCGGCAAGCCCGAGGAGCGCGCCTATCTGCACGCGATGGAGGCGCTCGGCGTCACCGCGAAAGACACCTGGATGATCGGCGACAATCTGGAATGGGAAGTCGTGACGCCGCAGCGCCTCGGCATCTTCTCGATCTGGATCGACGTGCATGGCGACGGCCTGCCCGAAGGCTCGGCCGTCAAGCCCGACCGCATCATCCGCTCGCTGACCGAACTCGTGCCGGACCAGCCGTAACCCAGGCGAAAACAAAACATCGAAAACAACCCCATGCACAGTAGCCGGCTGCTGCAATTTCAACAGCTTGCCGCAAACGCAATGCATTGCTGATTTTACGAAATCATTTGACGCGTCGGGCAAAACAGGCGCATGATGCCATCATCGCCGCGCCTGGGACGGAATAGCCCCTGGTGACCTCGAGCGATCCCCCACTCGAACCTCTGCCATCGACGTTTCGGCAGTCTGTGCAAGCCGCAGCCAATTCACGGGTCCCATAGCCCGTGATCGGCCTGTCATGACGGCTTGCTAGCCTCCCCTCTCGTCGATCAACCCCGAAAGGACCATCCATGGAACTGAAAACCGGCGACGTCGTGATGCTGAAATCCGGCGGCCAGCCGCTGACCGTCGCAGAGGTGAAAGGCGACGACATCCTCTGCCTCTGGATGGGCTCGGAAGGCGATCTGTTCCGCGAGACACTGCCGCTGGCCGCGCTCGACCGCCTGGAAGTGGAAGATCACGACGAGGATGAGGACGAAGACGAGGATGACGAGTAGGCACGCCTAAGCGGCCTGCGATTGCGAGAAAGGGAGACCTGAAGTCTCCCTTTCTTCACGTCTTCAGATCCGCTGATTAGAAGCGATAGTTCACACCAACGCGGGCGATGTCGAAGCTCGGCTTGATATCGACGTGAGTCGCGATGACGCCCGTCAACCCGGCCGGCGATTGAAGCGAGCCGGTCAAGTTGTAGCCTTTTGTGCCGAAACCCATGTGCAGATACTCGCCCTTGACCGACCACCCTGCCCCCAGAGCATATTCGAAACCGCCGCCAACCGCGTAGCCGATCAGGACGGCGCTGTCAGAAGCGCTCATGGAGCCCAGCGGTCCCAGGGTTGGCGGGAAGAGGGCAGTGACGATACTGCCCGTAGCGTTCGCACTGACCTTGGTATCGGCCAACGCAATACCGCCGGTCGCGTAGAGCAACGCCGGCCCAAACGCATAACCCACTCGGCCACGGAAGGTCGCATACCAATCGGTGCTGACGGACGTGCTGCCGCTGAAATTGCCGCCGATGAAGACGGGAACAGCAATAGCCGAGTTGCCGGTGCTGGCCTTTGAATTGAGATACTGCCAATCAGCCTCGATGCCGAGCACAGTCTGCTCGATCTGCCAGTTGTAGCCGGCCTGGATACCGGCGGTGACCCCATTGCCGTTGCCGGATACGGGGTTGAAGCCATAGATGCCCGAACCGCCATTCGAGTTCACGATTGTCCCGGTGGCGTTCGACGCACCGTAGCTGCCCCAGCCATAACCAACGTTGCCGCCGATATAGAATCCCGTCCAGTTGCCCACCTGAGCGGGAGCCTTCGACGACATACGGACCGGCGCCAGATCCGCAGCCTGGGCCGTGATCGGGCCGAGAGCGACTGCCGACAGCAATGCAAGTGCAAACTTCCTCATTTCAAAACCCCCTTATTGAGCCGCCCTGGCGGCCTGCCAATCATATGAAGCAAAACCAAAGCAGCATCAAAGCGCGATTGAATGCGCGAATCAGATCGCCCAATCGTTGCGCTCGGAGCCGGCGACGCCCTTCGCTGCTCGCGGCGGACAATGCGACGCGGTGCCTGCTCTGTTTGGTGAAGCGGACCTCGAGGGACTGCCTCTCCCGGCTTCCTAATCTAGCGAGAGGGAGCTCGTGCCAAGTGCAAGGCGGCCTCAACGCCGCCTTCCAGGATCTGCTCCGCCTGCGCAGCGTTGGGCACGGCCCGCGCGAACTGAAGGGTGCCCACCATGAGGCCGAAGATGGCGGTCGCGCGGCGGCGGCTCGCTGATGCATCTGCGTCAGGAAGCAGTGCGGCCAATGTCGCAACGTAGCTTCGCAGCCCCTTCTCGTAATCTTTCCTTGTGGACAGGGGCTGTCGGGCGATTTCGGGGAGCAACGCCGCCGAGGGGCATCCGCCCGTCGGGTCTTCGAGGTGAGCACGGTTCAGGTATCTCCGGATCGCGCCCTCAAGGTCCGGGCCGCTCCGCTGATCCTCATCGAGGCGATGTTGCTGGTCGTCGAGCGCGCTCGCCAGCGCCTCGCGAACTAGCGCATCTTTGGATTCGAAGTGCGGAGAGAATGCGCCTTTGGTCAGGCCGGCCTCGTCCATGATCCCGGCGATCCCGGTGGCGGAGATGCCGTTCCGGCGCATGCACTTCGACGCCACATCGATGATGTGCCGTCGCGTCGCCGCCTTATGACCTTTCTCGAAGCGCATCTTCTCTCCTCTCCTCCAATATCCCGCGGCCCTTACGCTGCGGCCGCTTCCAGCAAAGCTTGGAGGTCGCGATCAAGTTGCTAGGCCACTGGATCGACATCATCGCGGCCAAACCGACTGAAAACGGATGCTGGTCGATCACGACGTTAGATCGCACTCGACTCTGCGCCCAAGATGCCCTCGATGCCGCGGGCAAGGTTTAGAAGCCCTCGGTCGCTCCCTAAGGGGGCATCCAGCTCAAGCCCAATCGGCAGCCCCGCGCGAGACAAGCCAACAGGAAGGCTGACACCGGGCAACCCCACGCTGCTTGCCGACACGGTGTGGTTCGCCAAAGCGAGGTAGCTAACTTCCTGCCCCCCGATATGGACGGTCGCCTGCTCCTCGATCAAAGGCGCCGTGCAGGGCGTGGTCGGTTGCAGAATGACCAGCGCCCCATGAGAGACGAACACCGTGTTGAGTCGGCGCTGGATTTCCGGCCGGCTCACGTCGAGCGCAGTCTGATAGGCCTCTGCCGAGGTAGCACCTGCGCCACCCGGCAGCACGATGTGCCCCCACGCCTGCCGAAGTTGGGGCTTAAGGCCCTCATAAATGGCCTCGAACGTGGTCGGAATGTCATGGCGGCGAAGAAATTCCGAAATTTCGCCCATCGTCTCATGAGCGAAGATGCCCCATGTTGCGGTTTGGACGAGGGAATTGAAATCGTCGCCAAGATCTACTTCAACGATCTCGGCGCCGGCGTGCTGCAAGCGCCGAACCACCTCGCGGAAGCGGGTCTCGACTTCTGAGTCCACCAGATCCAGGAACTGTCGCGGCGCGAAGGCCAGCCGGACTCCCTTCAGGTCGTAGCCGCCGTTGGAGAACTCCGCAGCTTGTTCACCGGTCACGACCTGATCCACCAAAATGCAGTCCTCGACGTTTCGGGCGAACACGCCCGTCGTATCGAGCGTATGGGAGATCGGCGCAACGCCGTCGCGTGGCCAACGTCCAGTGGTTGGCTTGAAGCCCACGACCCCACAGAACGATGCGGGTACCCGGATGGACCCAACGGTGTCACCGCCCAAGGACGCGGGAACGATGCCGGCGGCCACGGATGCGGCGGAGCCGCTCGAGGAGCCGCCCGACACGCGATCTCGTGCGTGCGGATTCTTCACCTGGCCATAACGTGCGTTGTGACCAGTCAAGCCGTATGACATCTCGACGAGGTTGTTCTTGCCGAAGACCAAGGCGCCTGCCCCCTTAATGGCCCGGACAGCGTCGGCATCTTCGCGCGGCACGAAGTGAGCGAGGCCTTCGACGCCCAGGCTGGTAGGTAGCCCTTTCGTCAAATAACTGTCCTTCACCCCAAGCGGCACGCCAAGGAGCGGGGCCGCCGATCCGGCCGCACGCGATTTGTCTGCGGCCCTCGCGGCCGCGAGCACCCCGGCCTCGTCGATAGTGATGAAGGCGTTCAGCTCGGCAAGCGCTCGGGCGCGCTGTAAGAGCGCCGCGGTGTAGGCCTCCGAGGTGATGTCGCCGTTGCGAATCGCTGCTGCAGCGGTTGCGAGCCCAAGCGAGTCGACATCTGTGGTTTGTCGCGATGCGACGTGGCGTGAGGCCGTGGTCGTGTCGTCCATGAAATCCTCGCTAGGAGCTGTTTGGCGGCACCCGGCCGCCGCCCAACAGCGGCTCAGCTCGATGCCATTACGGTCACAATATTAAATTACGATCGTAATTCAATAGAATTGGTGGCCTCGCCGGGGACACATGAGCGTGAGGTGCCGATGGATTGCGGGCAATGATTGGTTTCAACGGCGATTTCTGCTAATGGGATGGTCCGGCCGTGCTCCTGCCCCGCCAGCGATAAGCTGGCCAGGGGCGCCAAGACAAGGAGCACGCCATGTCCCAGACACTCAATACCGCGATCGCCGTGATCGGCATCGATATCGGCAAAAACTCGTTCCATGTCGTGGGCCACGATGCGCGCGG
>NZ_SPVJ01000054.1:0-45881 GCF_004634465.1 Bradyrhizobium sp. MOS001 | reverse complement strand
GATGCTTGGGGCCGACTCAAGTCGTGACCCCGTTTCATCATCTATCGGGGGACAGCCACCATCATGCCCCCTTGCACGGAGCAGGGCCCATTACGGCATGTAGTGACAATGCGTACAAAACCGGATTCCGGTAGTTGTCCGGACTCCATTTTTGGAACGGGGTGTTCTACTAAAGGAACACCGGCGCGATTTAAGTACCAACCGATTTCAAGTTATCCGGGATGGCCGCAGTGGGGCTGGAACCACGCTGCGGCTTTTCCCATTTGCGGGCCTGCTGGTTCAGCGAGTGTTTCGACCGGCAAGTCGCTGACGAACGCCTAGAATTCTCGCGTCATCGCCGGGTGCGTCCGGTTCTTCACCTTGATCCAGTCTTTCGAGCGGCCGGCGCCATAGCGCCGATCGCGGCGTTTCGAGACCAGACCCTCGAGGCCCATGCGGCAGGCGGCGCCGAACAGGTCAGGGCCGATAGCGCCCGCTTCGAACGGCGCGACGAATATGCCGTCCGGCCGGCCGCGCAGCAGCCGCACCAAATTGGTCTTACGCATCGTCAGTGGCAGCTGCCGCAGGTCCTCGCTGCCGACCGCAAGGATGTCGAAGGCGTAGAGCTGCACCTCGTGATCGTGCCGGCGCGAGTGCAGGGCGTTGAAGTCCGATGGGCCGTCGACGCCGAGGACCACGGCCTCGCCGTCGATGACGAATTGCTGCTCACGGTTCTTCAGCGCGGCCTCAACGATCCAGGGGTATCGCTTGGTCCAGTCGTGGCCGCGCCGTGTGAAGACCTTGACGGCTTCGTTGGAGGTGGACTTGCACGCGGTAGCCGTCGAACTTGATTTCGTGAATCCATAGCTCGCCGGATGGCACGCGGTCGCCTTGACACCGAGCGCTTCCGGCTTTTTCCGCTGGAAGGCCATGGCTACACCAGGCGAAGACTGAATTGCTGCAGGTCTTGTGGTGGGTAGCGATCCACAAACTCCCGCAGGTACGACGGCACGTCGTTCAGTTGCAGATTGCCGCGACGCTGGATTTCGCGGGCAATGTGCTCGGAAACATCTTCCGAGCAGCGTTCGGCTGTGTTGAAGGCGACTACGCGGATCGGCTTGCGATATTCTCCGGCCAGCAGATCCTGGATGACGATCTCCACCGCGCTCTCCAAGTCTGCTTCGCCAAGCGCTGCCATTGCGGCCGGAGTTGTCCGCAACCAAGTAGACAGTCTCGTCGCTGTTCGGGGCGATCGACAAAAGCCATCGGAACTGACGCATAAGCACTCACGCAACGGAACCGGGATTCAATTTGTCGACGTCCAATTCGTTCCTGTCGCAGTGCGTACGCAGTTGGATCAGTGTCGGCACACCAACGCGACGGTCTGAATAAGAGGCTTCTTAGTTCACAGGCATGTATTTGGAGGATGACCGGATTAGGAACGCCCCCGATTGCCCCTAGTTGAGGGTCTGGAGAAGGCCGATGAATAGGCGAATTGATGAAGCCGTTGCGGCCCGGGCCTACGAGTTGTGGGAGCAGGCTGGTAAGCCAGAGGGCCGAGACGAAGACTTTTGGCGCTTGGCCGAGCAGGAATTGCTCAACGAGGATCAAAGCTCACCTCGACGCACACCGGATACGCTTTAGGCGAGGGCTATCTGTCATACCCGCGCTTGCCGGCTATCATCTGCCCTGCGCAACCCTGAGGAAATTTGGCGGGCGGTCTTTAGAAGACACCATGGGAGAACCGGTCCAGTGGTGGCAACGTCTCGGCCCTGGCTGTCCGCATACGGATCGTCTGTCATCTCCATCGAGAAGCCAAAGGGTTTGAGACGCTTCGCGTACAGATCTTTTGATCTAGTCGCGGATTTCAAGCGCTTGTTCGGAGGGTTGCGGCACCTTGGTATCAGAGAAGGTCGAGTTAATGGCTTCTGTCAAAGCGGAATTGGATAGATACTTTGAATCGTTCCGGCGACGGGTGCCTACGAAGGTGTCGAGCTTCATTCTGAGGCTACGAGAACCATCCTCGTTTTGGGTCCGTGTCGTTGTCGCCGGGTTGCTCATCCTGGGAGGCGTCTTCAGCTTTTTGCCTATCTTCGGCCTCTAGATGCTGCCTCTCGGCCTCCTTCTTATCGCACAGGACATCCCTATTCTGCAGAAGCCTCTTCTCATGGCTTTGAGGTGGATCGAGGCCAAGTGGGAGCAGCTGAGAGCGCTCTTTAAGAGGAACTATCACGCTGATGGACGTGATCCGGAAGTTCTATCTCCACTTCACTCTGGCTGCTGCCGACTAAATCTGTCCGCGTTCTGGTGTCTCCCATGGCCCGCCGGTTGGCCCGGCGCGCTGATCCAGAGCGCGGCGGGCTTTTTTGTTGCGCGCAGAGGTGGATTAGACTGGGGATTGCCTTGATGCCGCCCTACAACTTGTGGCAACTTCCGCGACATGTTGGGAAACAATTGATCCATGAAGCCGGATTTGATCGCCGGGGATTTTCAGCCTCAAGGCTACTTCGACGGCCGCCCATATCGCTTCGACGGCGATGGCGCGATCTATTCGGTTGTCGATGGCCGCGTCGTCCGCTTCACTGATTTCGAGGCCTTCGTCGCCCCCCGAAGCAGCGCCTGGTGCTGCCGGCGCTGCTGCTGACGTTCGTGGCGGCTCAGTGCGTCTCGCTGTCACTGGTCCAGCGCTATTACAGCTATCTGCCGTTCATCAGATTCGAGCCGCATCTGCTGGTGAGGGCGTGTGTCGACGTGCTGCCGGCGCTGGGGCTGGTTTTGCTGGTGGCACGGGGGCGAGCGAGTTTCGGGTTTGCGTTGAGCTTCTTTCTGCTGGCCTCAGTGGCCTAAGTAAAATTGTCGCGGCAGGACTTTGATTTTCGACTGGCCTTTAAGCCTGCTCTCGCTAGCATTGAGATCTGAATAGGCCGCTTTTATTCGGCTGGGTGTCATGTTCGAAGATGCAGCGAAGTTTCGTCGTGAGTATGTGGAGTGCCTCGAACAGGCAGACAAGACTGACGTCTTGTCGTCTAAAGCTCAATGGCTCTTGTTTGCCGACGAGTGGCTGAATCGGGCGATGGCCGCAGAGGCTCTGACGCGCGGCCGCTGAGCCTGTCGCGCGGAGTAAGGCCGCAGTTGGCGGCCAATCTCGCAGCCCAGTGTCTTCCTATTTGCTAGTCAGCAGATCTTCCCGGACTCTTCACGGCGCTCTGCCGCTGGAATGCCAGCGCTAGCGGCGTTTCGCTGTGGGAAATCAGTTCGGGAATTAGTTCGGTAATTTTGCCCGACATTCGGCGACAACGGTCGGCTTTGTCCGGCATCCTTTCTAAGCGAAGCGTGTACTAACAATATTTCGCGGTTCGCTTAATCCAAAGGCTTAGCGTCTGCCGGCAGCTCGGTTCGGGAATTTTTTCGGAACTAGGGTGTCCTGGCGCAGTCGAAAGTGTGCTATCATTCGCAACCCTTTCAATGCCGACAGCCAACGCCCAATACAAATGCTCCTGGAGTAGCGGCACCATTTCCCCGGTCCCGTGTGCCAAGCGTTACGCCGTCAACTACGAAGCGTGCCGAAAATACGTCATCGAGCATGGCTCGAGCGGGGCTGACGCCATGTGGTGGTGTACGAGCCAGGGTTATACCAAGTAAGGCCACACCAAGTGATTTGAGGCCGACCACCAGCAAGAGGCCGCCTTCGTTGGCGGCCTTCCTCGTCGTCAGTTGCCCGTGCCCACTTTGGGCGGGAATTGCTTTGCGGTCATCCGCAAACGTTCGCGATCGGGCGGTCGTTCATGGTGCGGGGATCCTTTCAGGGCTTCGCCCTGGAGAGAGTCCTACCCCGCGCCGCCGGCCGCCGTGGGTAGCGAGCGCTTCGCGCTACCGAGTCATCACCGCGTGGACCAGCTCCGGCCGCTGCACGAGCACGGCGGCGATGCCGATCAGCAGCAGCATCGACGAGACCATGATGGCGATCCACTTCCTGTCATCCATCTGGGCCAATGCCCGCGCCGCGGTCCCGTTCCGAGCATGGCCGGCGAGCGCTACGCGCTAATCGGAAGTACTCATCAATGGCCGCGTGGACCAGGGAAGGGGACCACGTCGCCGTCCGCTGCGCGGATCACGGCCCTGGCCATCTCCATCGGGTCGAACCCCAGATCGGCAACGGCGTCGGCCACGCGCTGGCGCTCCAGCTCGGCGACGATCGCCTCGGTCACCTTCATCAGCCTGGCCAATTCGGAAGCGGTAGCGCTGTCGCTCATTGGGATGCCCCTCGGTAAAGCCGAGGCCATCTTACCACGGCGCAGTGTAGAAATCCGCGTGTCGAAGGTTCAATCCCTTCGCCCGGCGCCATCAATTGAACCTTGGCTTCTGGCGCATCCGCTCAACTGATATCTCAGCGGAGTTGATTTCAACAACTTCGCCTTTGTCAGTGGTCCCAGAACAATATGGCTCGACCGACCTGTCCGGCATGAGTCGCATCTTGCAAGAAGCGTTTATGCCGTAGGCCCTCATCACAGATTTTGCGAACTGCTCCGGTGGCACGTCTCCTGCGCCGAAAAAACATCTCCTCAGTGCCATCTTTACGATCTTGTCGCCTTCCATGTCGAACGCGGCGCAGCCCAACGGCCTCGACGTTGGCTGCGAGCTCGACGAGCTTGCGCGCGGCCGCTTCCGGGTCTGCATAGGGTCGTTCTTCGGTGTGCAGGAGCGGACATCTAGCGGACATGCTGGGTCGACCGCTAAGGGCCACAAGCGGGAGGAGAGGGAATAAGGAACGCCAGTCCGGCCGCGGATTTAAGGACGAAGGCGTTGGTTTAGTGGCGCACTAACAGCTCGCTTACATTTTCCTCACCGGCAGCTTATTGTTATGGTTTCCGAGGGTGGCCCCGGAGAGGGAATGCAGCTTGCGGTTTCTTTTTGAGGATTACGCATTGGATACCGACAGGCGCGAACTGCAGCGCGCAACAGACGTGGTTGTTGTCGCACCCCAAGTGTTCGATCTACTCGAATACCTGATCCGAAACAGAGAGCGCGTCGTCAGCAAGGACGACCTCATCAACGCCATCTGGAAAGGTCGCATCGTCTCGGATGCTGCGCTGACGACTCGCCTCAATGCCGCCCGGAGCGCAATCGGGGACACGGGCGATAAACAGCAGTTAATCAAAACATTGCCGCGCAAAGGTTTCCGCTTCGTTGGTGCAGTGCAGGAAGCCCGGAGGCCCGCAAATGAGACGGTTGGCCCAGTCGAGCGAACCGGCGACACGCCGCCGCGCCTATCCATCGTCGTGCTACCCTTCGCGAACCTGAGCGGTGATCGTGAGCAGGACTATTTCGTGGATGGTGTAACCGAGAGCTTGACCACGGACTTGTCGCGCATCAGTGGTTCATTTGTAATCGCACGGAATGCTCCTAAACAAGATTCCGGAACTTTGCCGTAGGTTCACTTTTGGACATACTGTGACAGTGCCGGGCTCAAACTAACGAGAGTTAAGCGTGCCCGAGGCGCCACTGATCCTCGTCGTCGAGGACGATTATCCATTGCAAGGCGCGATCGAGGATTTCCTGCGCCGGCGAGGAGGCGCTCACGCTATTCCGTTGCAGGGTCGCGGAATATAGGGCGCTCGTCACCGACGTGAGTCTGAAGGGCAGGATAAATGGGTGGGAAGTCGCGAAGCAGATCAGGGAAATCGCCGCGGACTTTCCCGTGGTCTACATGACCGGAGCGGCCGCCGACCAGTCGACCTCTCACGTCGTCCCCAACAGCATCCTCCTGCAAAAACCCTTCGCGCCGACGCAGCTGGTGACCGCCGTTACCCAGCTGCTGAACGGGGTGGGGAACGGAGCGCAGTCGGCGGAGAGAGTGGGACCCCCTCCCCCGATGCCGCGATTGTGCGAAAATCGCAGAAAAACAAAGATTCCCAAAAGGCCACGCCGGATTTTGTGACCACCGCCGTGTACCACCGATTCGTCCTGCCGGGCCTTCAATCTCGGCCGATTTCGAGGCGGCCCAGAATGACCTCGAGCGAGCCGAAGATTTCACGTCTGTTCTTATCTGTTTGCGGCGACTTGACCCCACGCGCTTGCGGGGCCCTTCGCGTGCCTCGGCACCGGAGGACAACGGTGAGGCGCCGCCTACTTGAACCGGCTCGCGCCGGCAGAACGGAATTGGGATTGCAGTCTCGACTTCAGATTCCCAATCCGCTCCAGAGCTTCAGAGAGCATCCGGCGAGACGTCCGCCATGCCGCGGTGGACTCCAGATAATCCATCATTCGTCGCCAGTATCCGTAACCCCAGGCGAAGAGAGGGATCGACAGCAGTTTCTTCTTGTTCAGCTGAAAAAGTCTTTCGACGACGGTCAGCTTCAGGACTTCCGCGGCAATGAAGACGATCGCTCCCGGGAGAAAATGGCCGGTACCGAGCAGATAGGCACTGAGGGGCTTGGCTGGCTCCAATATGACGACGGGCACCGCAAATAGGGCGAAGGACTGATAGGGCCCCAACGACGTTACCCAACGCCGAACCCGTTCCAGCAGCCTCTTTTTGCTGAGCCATGCGGTGATCGGTTCCGTGACCGCCGAGAACAGCGCATCGACGGTAAAATAGACGGTAGCGATAGCGAAGATCGGTGTATTCCAGACGCGCGCCATTTGATCCTCCGACCTGAGAAGGCAAGGCTCACGAAGCCAAGACGTTCCACGAGGCAGTCCCGCGGGGGGCGCCTACCGGCGAGAGGCAAGGGTTGGACCCGGAGATTTTGCTTGATCGGCGGGGCCGCTCTGCAGCGCCGCTCGCCGTTCGGCGACGGCATGATCGAACAGTTCAAGGACCAGTCCGAACGCGGCCAGGTCATCTTGTTCGATCGCTCCATCATCGTAGCACTTCAGGGTTTCGCCGATGATCGCGTCGACTTCCTGTTGCGATGTCAGAAGGTCCTGTTCGGACCCGGCATCGCGAAGCTCCGAGACCACGGCGAGAATCCGGTTGCGATGGCTGGTGGTGTCGTCCCGCTCGTCCCGGTTCAGATAGCGACGCAGCCAGGCGGCGGCCGAACCGATCCCGGAAAGAAGAAGCAAGGCGAACCAGAAGTAGTCGTCGTACTTGTCCAGAAAGGTCCGCTCGGTCCCGTTGATGACCGCTGCGGCGCCCCGGTGCACGGAGGGCTCGGCCTCCTTCTCCGTCTCGGGCTTCGTGATGTGCGCAGCGCCGGCGACACGTTGCGTGATCGTGTCGCGGACAGCGAAAAGCTGCCGGTAGAAGGCCGCCGCCTTGGCTTCTGAAAGTTTTTTTCTGGCCAGGATGAGATGGTTGACGCTGATGGTGTCGACCTTGTCCTCCGGCCAGGCCGGTTTCGCGTTGAAGACACTGCCCGGAATTTCCTCGGCTTCGTAGCGGGCGTTCTTCAGAGCGATCGCCTCGGATGCTTCGAGCGGAAGAAACTTCGGAGCTCCGCGCGATCGCGAAGTCGCGGCGATCGCGGCGGCAGTGATCTTGCTGTCGAGCGGACCGACGGCGAGATAGGCATCGAGGGTGGCGTCTTGCGCAAGTTTTTCGATTTCTTCGGTCCCGAATTGGACCGTCGCTACCTTGTCCGGCTCCACTCCGGAGCCCACCAGAATGGTCCGTAGCAGCGCGAGGTTGGCTCCGGTCCGTCCTATGATGCCAACCTTGCGACCCGCCAGATCGGCGATCTCTCCGATCCTGCCGGTGGCCTTCTTCTTGGAGTCTTTGCCCGGTCGCCCGGAGGGCGACCACAGGACGACGTAGTTCTTGCGCAGGACGGCCAGTGTCTGCGCGTCGGCAGGCATGCCAAGGTCGCCGCGACCGATTGCCAGGTCGGCTTTGCCAGCGCCCAGCAGAGCCATGGATTCGGCCGCTCCTTCCGTCGTGATCGGGGAGAGCCTGACCATCCTGCTTTCTTCTCCGAAAGCCTCGGCCATCGCTTGGACCACCTGATGATCGTCGCTGCCTGCGGGTCCGACGGCGATCCGGAGGGTCTCGGGCTGCAAGACGTAGAAGAGCGCGGCCGCAGCGGCGCCGAAAACAACAAATCCCAAAGCCAGCACGATCAATAGCCGTCGTTGGCGTCGATCGTGAGCACTCCTGACTGGATCCGAAGGTGACATCAGCAGACCCTACGTGAACGAACGCCTGCTTGGGAGCTACAAGTGCGCCGCCGATAACTTGGGCGAACCAGTGTCTGGCCGGAATGTTCCGTCGCGCGAGAACGAGTTCGCGAAGGACCCGGATTCGACTGCGAAAGAATACTTCTTCGGGCGCCGATGGGGGAACCTTGCCATCATTCGAAGGTTCTCGACGCTGCCGCATATGGCGGCGAGGAGAAAAACATGAACAAGCTTCTACTGACCGCGATGGCGGCGATGATCTCGACCGGCGCGATGGCGCAGTCCACGGTGGTCACCACCACAGGCACCGGCCATGCCGCTGCCGTTCAGATCGAGCCCGAATACCGCACCAAGATCCGTACCTACGTCACCGAACACAACATCCGTCCGATACAGAGCCGCGAGAAGATCGTCGTCGGTTCACCGGTGCCGCGCGATGTCGAGCTCGAGGCAGTGCCCGCGGAATGGGGCCCCTCGCTCACCAAGTACCGCTACGTCTACTCGGGCGAACGCGTGATGCTGGTCGACCCGTCGACGCGCACCGTGGTCCAGGAAGTGGATTAAGCGAATCGGGGCGCGTCGCCTGAAAGCGGCCCGCCCCGCTCAACGTCCGGCACCAGCCGCAAAAGCGATCCTTCATTCCGAGAACGACGGTCCATGCCGATCATCCGATATTTCGTATTCGTAGGCGGGCTTCTGCTGACGCTGCTCTTTGCCGCGGAACGGTACCTGCCGGCCCCGACCGAGCGCGAAGGCGCGACCGATCCCGACAGGACGACCATCCGGATCAGCTCGGCGAGAAGTCTTCCGGAGAAGATCGTCTTCGACACGCGTCCGCGCGCCGACGCCCCGAAGGTCGTGCAGGCCGAGCAGATGCCCGACGAACCGCAGCAGCCGCTGCGGGAGGCGATGGCCGCCCTCCCTGCGGCGCCTCCTTCCGAGATCAAGAAGCAGACCCAGTCCCGGGCGGAGCCGCGCCCGCATGTCAAGCGACTGACGAGAAGAACTCCCGAACGTCGGCTGGCCTTCGAACGGCACGACCCGTTCTTCGGCGACTGGTGAGCCGAAGGCCGGCCCCAATGAAAAGGCCGCGCCTTCGGGTGCGCGGCCTTGGTTGCGTTCGGATGGACTGATCTCACCAGTGGTGGTGGCGATGCCAGCGGCGCCGCACGACCGGATAGGATCCGCGGTAAAAGGCGTAGGCGGGACGCACAGCGCGGCGATAACGGTAGCCGTAGGATACGGGCGCCGTGTAGTAGGTCGTGGTGTAGCCGCCGCCCCAGCGATAGGGTTCGTCGTAGCCATAGTCGTAGGCGTAAGGACCGCCATAATAGCCGGCTCCATAGTAGCCGGGGCCGCCGTAGTAGCCGTAGCCGGGTCCCCAGCCGTACGCCGAGGAGGCAAGCCCGCCGATCACGGCGCCCGCAACCAGGCCGCCGGCAATACCCGGTCCCCAGCCGCCCCAGCCACCTCGCCAGTGAGCTTCGGCAGGAGACGTCGTGGCCACCGAGGCCAGACCAAGGGCGCCGACCATCAGCGCCGACATTGCAATCTTCTTCATCGGGGCTCCTTTCACATTGCGCATGCCCCGCCGATAACGGGACAAATAGGCAATGGTTGCTGCTGACCCCCGGCGGCGAGGGGCGGAGCTCGGCGCCGGGGCAGCGTCGCTCGAAGCTTCGAGCTTGAGACACAACCCTTCCCCGCGCAGAGGAGTTCGGTCCGGACTGCTGCGGCGCGAGAAGAGTTGCGCAAAGAGGCATGTGAAGTGGCGGCGTTAACAATGTTAAATTCGCCAACTGAATTTTTTGCGTTAGGCTCCGCCTCTCGCCTTTGGGGGTTCCATGTTCGATCCGGCCACGACTGCGCTCCTGCGCGCAGTACTTGACGAGGTCTGCGAAGACCTCGCATTTCGAAACCGGCGCTCGCACTCACGTCGCTTCAAGGATTTTGGAAGCTGCCGCCAACGGCAACATGGCGCCGGAAAGCTTGAAGCAGGTCGGTCGCGAGGCGCTTCACGACGCGCCGACGATGTATCGATAAACGGGGGACGGGGGCGTGAACTTCCAGGTCACGGTACTCAAGATCCTGGTGAGTTATCCCGATGGATTCGCCGCCATGGCGGACCTCAACCGCGACATGGCAATCCTGGCCACCAGCGGCCGCGACTGGGCCGAGCGGACCAGGCGCCTGGCCGCACGCGCGCCAGATCTCGACCTCTTCTAGCAGGCGCTAGTCGAGCGTCTGAACGGCGGATGGCGGATCACCGAGAAAGGCCGAACCGTGCTCGGCTTCATGGAGAACAGGTCTTCCGGTCCGCAAACGGAGCGGGATGTTCCCGTCGAGCACCTGTCGGCCGCAGAGCGCGCGCTCAGAACTCTCGCCTCCACAAGGGCTGGCCGAAGCCAACGCCTGCAGCGCCGTTGGGCGGCGCGGGCGCGGGCGAAGGCGTCTTGACCTGACTCCTCCTCTCTTCGTCCAGGATCGGGAAAAACCGGAAACTTTCCGAAGCGCGTCGAGTTGGCAGCGAATGAATGCGGTGGCCGGAGCGCGAAGATGGTCGACGAAGTCGTGTTGAAGATAGCCGCGGAGACCGCATGGACGATGTACCGCTCAAGGCACCCCGACGTCGATTCACAGGATGACCGGCGCTGCCTGCTGGAGCGCCACCTGCAAAGGAGATGGGAAGAGCGACGGAGCGATTCCGAAGAACTCGCCAGCTTCGGGATAGCCTACCTGGACCGGCTTTCCCGCGACGAATGCTGAGGGTCATGAAGATGCTCGTCGCGCGGATGGCCCGGGGAAGCACCAGGCCCAGTTGGACACTGCTTGCGATATCTTCGCTCGCTTCCGCCGCCATCGTGATGGTCCTGCGCTGCGCTTTCGGGGCCTAGACCGATGCGGATCGCCCAACTTGCTCCGTTAGCCGAGAGCGTCCCTCCGAAACTTTATGGCGGTACGGAGCGCGTGATCGCCTGGCTCGTCGACGAACTGGTCGAGCTCGGACACGACGTCACCCTGTTCGCGAGCGGCGATTCGAAGACGAAGGGAAAGCTCCACCCTGTCTGGCCGCGCGCGCTACGGCTGGGCGGAGAGGAGCGGATCCGAACGCCGCCTGCGCGCTGCTGATCGAAGCCATCGCCGAGCGCGCGGCCGACTTCGACTGGATCCACTCCCATGTCGACAGGTTGCCCCTTCCGGTGCTGAGCCGGACCGGCGTTCCTTTCCTTACGACGATGCACGGCCGGCTGGACCTTCCCGGTCTGTCCGACGTGATCGGGGCTTTCCCGAACGCGGCCTTCGTCTCGATCTCGGACAACCAGCGTCGGCCGCTTCCGGATGCGAACTGGATCGTGAACATCCAGCACGGTTTGCCCAAGGACCTGTTTCGGCCCTCTTACGAAGGTCATGCGCATCGCGCGTGCTGCCGGGATGCCGCTGCGGATCGCCGCCAAGATACCTCGCGCGGAGACAGCCTACTTCAAGAAGAAGCTCGAACCGAACATCGATGGCGAAGCGGTCCAACTTGTCGGCTAGGTGGACGAAGTCAGGAAGCAGCCGTTCCTCGCCGGGGCCGCCGCGTTGCTGTTTCCGATCAATTGGCCGGAGCCTTTCGGGCTCGTCATGATCGAAGCGATGGCGTGCGGGACGCCCGTGATCGCCTACCGCTCGGGCTCGGTGCCCGAAGTGATTGAAGACGGCGTTACCGGCTTCATCGTCGACAACGAGGAGCAGGCGATCAGGGCGGTGAACGCACTGGGCCGGCTGGACAGAAGAGTCATCCGCACCCGGTTCGAGGAGCGCTTTACATCAAGCCGGATGGCGAAGGATTATGAAGCCCGGTATCGCGAGCTGGTCGCTCGCGTGAGAGGCCCGTCCTGAGGCCGCCGACGTGGAACGGCTTCGGAGCCTGGTCGTTGAGACGCCGAATGACGAGGCGCGCATGAAATCCATCTTCTCAACGACGGCGGCTTTTGTTCTTCTTGCGACGACGGCGTTGGCAGAAGAAGCGCCTGTCCCGCTGCCGAAAATCCCGCAGGCGGGCGATTCATGAAGCAAGCTGAGGACTGTTCGAAACAGTTTGGCCACATTTCACGCAGGCTTGCCTCCGCTCCGAAGGCAAGGCGGTCGCTGCCGTTCGCCTGGTGACGACCGAACGTCGGTGGCGATTCCAAATCCTTGATCTCCGTGCGATGGAGCCTTTCGAAACAGACAGAAGTGATTGCTCGCGGAGAGAAGGGCCCCTCGGGGCCCCTTTTTTGCGTGGCGGCACCGACAAAAAGAGAAACGAAAACGGCCCGTCCGGTTGCTGGACGAGCCGTTCGCGTGAACGTCTATTCGCTTAGTGCATCTGAGCCAAGAAATAGCCGACGCCGCCGACAACGAGAAAGGCGGGAACGGCCCACAAAATCAATACGGGCATTTTCTCCTCCAAACTCTTTTCGAACGTTTCCGACAGGCCCACAGGGCCCGGGCCTTACTTTTCGGTGCAGACCTTGGTGGTCTTCACGGCGGACTCAGCTTCAGTCTTGGTCTTGTAGACGCCGTCGCCCACCACGGTGGTGGTGGTCGTCGTCGGCTTGGTGTCGACAACGGTGCACTTCTTGGTCGTCGCGTCGCGGACGACGTAGAATTCGGCGGCGCTGGCGGCCTGCGTGCCGAGGGCGAAAGCGGCGAGGGCGCCGCACACGATCAGCTTCTTCATGATGTGCTTCCTCCAATGGATCGTAAGTAGTCACTGCCAACGACGGATTCAGTTGTAAGTTCCACTTATTCCCGAAGGCCTGCCGTAGCGCGCTGCTGCGGTGTCGCAGCAACCTTCCTGTCGCCGGAACATATCGTCCGCGCACGTGCAATTCTGATTGCCGAGTTTTCCCGATCAGGAACTCAGTCCACCATCGCGTGTTAACGGCGACCGCATTAAGGAGGTCTCAGATGAACAAGCGTTTATTTTTGGCTACGACCGCTGCAGTCGCCATTGCGACTTCGGCATTTGCGCAGTCGTCTCCCAACACTTCGAGCTCGAATTCGCCGACCGCGCAACGACCGAAGGATTCCAATTCCACGACGACGCCGTCGTCCTCGCCCACTACACCGTCGTCCAACTCGTCCGGGCAGGCCAGCAATCCTTCGACGAACTCCGCCCAGACGCAGCAGCCTTCCTCGACCGGTCAGAACACTGCGAACCAGCCGTCCAATTCCGGGACCGGGCCCAACACCACGCAGGCGCCGACCTCCGGCAACTCGACCAATCAGGCCCAGACCAGCCAGCCTTCCAACCAGACCGCTCCCTCGAACCAGGCGCAGACCAATTCGCCCTCGACGGGCCAGACCCAGAGCGCGAATCCGCCGGCCTCGACCGGCAATCAGGCGCAGTCTCCGACCGGCAGCAACTCGACCAACACGGCCCAGCAGCCGAACAACCAGCAGAACACGGCCGATCGCTCGTCGAACACCAACGTGAACGCGTCGGTGAACATCAACGATCAGCAGCGGACGCGGATCAGCACGTCGATTTCGCACGTGAACGTGCAGCCTCTCAACAACGTGAACTTCTCGCTCTCGGTTGGTACGGTGGTGCCGCGGGACGTCCGCCTGCAGCCGCTGCCGGCGGAGGTGGTCGAGATCGTGCCCCAGTATCAAGGCTACAACTTCGTTCTGGTGAAAGACGAGATCGTCATCGTGGAGCCTTCCAGCTACAAGATCGTCGCCGTGATGCCGTACTCGGGCCGCTCAACGGCGGCAGCGCCGGTGCGCTCCGAGCAGCGCAAGGTCACCTTCAGCGATCGTGACCGCGAGGTGATCCGCAAGCACGCCAAGGCCCGTCCCGTCGAACGCGAACGGCAAACGACCGGCAGTACGGTGCGAACAGAGATCCGCCGAGGCGAGCGAGTGCCGGACGGCGTGGAGATCGATGCTTTCCCGGACGAGGTCTATCGCGAGGCGCCGAGTCTGCGGGAGTACCGATACATTCACCGGGATAGCCGGACCTACATCGTCGAACCGCAGGAACGTCGTGTCATCGAAGAGATCGACTGATCTCGCCAAGGAAGGAGAACGCTCATGAAGACAATTGCACTTGGAGCTTTCGCGGCGGCCTTATTGGCGTCGGCTGCCTCCGCCGCTCCGCTCAATCCGACCGCGGTCGGTTCACCCGAGTTATCGGGCATCGATCAGGTCCGGCTCGTTTGCAACGAGTACGGCCGCTGCTTCCGGACCCGCGGTCCCCGCTACGTCCAGCGCTATTACGGTGACGACGACGGCTACGTCGTGCGCCGGAGCTACGGCTACTACGGCGGACCAGGATACGACGATCGCGGCTACGGCTACTACGGCGGCGGCCCGAGCATCGGCTTCAGCTTCGGCACCGGGCGCTGGTGACCCAATGAAAGGGCCGCTCTCCGAGCGGCCCTTTTGATATCGACGTCGCGGTGATCGGATGTCCGCTCTTGCCAGATTGCTAGGACAGAAAGAGCAACTGCTGGCTCGGCTTGAAGCCGGACCCGGCCCGAACGAGCGTGCCGAAATCCTTGGCGAGGCAACCGACGGCGGGTGAACGGATCGGCCTTCTCGGCGATGACGCGGACCCGCTGAGCAAGACCTCGGTAGAACTCCTGCTCCATGACGCACCCCCACAACATCACTGCCGGAAGTTGAGTACCCTAACGGCCGGTCAATTCGCTTTCCTGCGTAGTTTCCAGCGTTTTGATCGAACAGGGATCGAGGACTTCCCCTAGCGTTCTCTCGCCTTGGGTAGGGATGCCGTGTGCAGTAAGACCGGGCCGACTAGCGGGCCAGACGCTTGATGGTCTTCGCCGCACGGTTCGGACCGTGCCACCCGAGAAATTTCAGTTCCTTGTTTTCCAGCGCATTCGTCGCCCGAAAGAACTGCTCAAGGTCGTCGCGCGCATGGGAGGGGAGATTACGGATATCCTTGAGATCCGTTTCGAGCGGTGACCGGTCTGGTACCGCAAAAACCCGGTGTTTCGTTCCTTCTTGCCCTTGCTCCTTTGTTCGACTTCGAGAATGCCGACCGGACGACAGCGCAGCACGACGCCCGGATAGGTCTGCGCGTCGCCGCATCGAGTACCCCCAGTGTTTAACGTGAACCGATCAACCGGACTATGCGCTCTTTTGTTTTGCAGCGGCCTCCTAACTTCGCAAGCAGAAGCTTTCGATTTGAACGGAGCTTGGGCGACGGGCACCGACCAGTGCAAACAAGTCTTTGTCAAGAAGGGCGATAAAATCAGCTTTGCTCAATTTTCCGAAGAATTCGGCGGCGGCTTTATCGCAGATGGAAATGACGTCAGAAGCAAAACCGTCCGATGCACCATCATGTCGAGGAAAGAGACAGGCAACACTATCGATTTTCGCGCCGCGTGTGCCTCGGAAATCATGGCGACAAGCGTTAATCTGCGTCTGACAATCCTCGATCCCGACAGCGTATCCCGCATTTTCCCGGATCCGGCTTTTGCAGGAATGGAGCTTACCTTTAACCGTTGCTCGATGTAATTGCTCTCTCAACTGGGGATTGGTCCCCATCGCTTACGAGCCTTGGCGCAGTCGCTGTCGTAGGTCGAGGTCAAGTTGATGTAGTGCGTTAGCATCGCCTATGCGCTGGCGCGGCTTGCCCGGCGTCCTGTAGCCCTGCGCTGGCGGCGCGCGTCCTAATGGCCTTGCCGCTGGCGTCTGCTCTTCGCCTGTCTCGTCGTGTGACGTGCCTCGACGCTGGCGTGTCCGTCGTTGGGGTGCGCCTGCCTGCCGTCCTTTAATTGCCGCCCCGGCTGCGCTAGCTTCCAGCCGCAGGAGACCTCCCATGATAATGATCCGCAGTCTCATTATCGTCACCGCGCTGGGTTTGTGCGGCACGTCTGTCAGTGCATTAACCATGCAGGAGTGCAGAGACAAGTACAAAGCCGCCATCGCAACCAACACGCACGTTGGCACTTGGCCTACGTTCCAAGAAACAAAATGCGGTATCAACACCAAGGAAACTACGCCACCGCTTGCCGCGCCCAAGCCTCAACCAGTACAACGACACTAAGGCGAGCATGTCTGCTTCGTTCGCGGTGATGACGTGATGCGCGACGAAACCCTTTCCTTCAAAAAAGGTGGGCTGCGCCGATGGCGTGATGCCGCGCCTGTCCGCGCCGTGATGATGGTAACTCCCTGCCTGTGACGATGGGAGCTCCCTGTCGCCTGTGAAGCTGAGCTCCCTGTCGCGTGTCCGCGCCGTGACGATGGTGCGCACTGTATGCCGTCGTCGTTGGGCCGCGATGCTGACGTGATCCGCGAGCGCTGGCGATGGTGACGCGGTCGTGGTCGCCGACCCTATTTCGGAAGGCATTCCACATTAAAGGCAATGATGATCTGCGCTGGGTCAGCCTTACCGATGCTCTTCAAGTCTTCTAAATCGCTTCTTACCTTGGCTCCCGCCCCCTTTAAGCTGCCCTCGAGTTTTGACTTGGCCACGTTACATCGCTCTTCATTCGAGAACTCCTGAAACACCGCGGTTGGGCCGAGCCTCCATTCCGCCCTGTCGTTTGTAGCCGCCGGACTAACTGAGTAGGAGAAGACGTACATCAAAATCCACATCGGTAAGCTCCCTTAGTAATGCCCACAGCAACGGCCTCGGTTATTCCGTTGACTTGATTGCGGCCGAGCACGCGGGCGACAATTCGGTCATCTTCTCCTTGAGGCAGCTTACGACGCGCTGGCGACCGGGACGAAGCCCTTTGCACAGTAGTTCCAAGTCGCTTTTGCACTCTCGTGCAATCTTAACGGGGTCGGTCAAACGGTTCTTGGCGAGTGCATCTTGACCAGACAACGCGATTGCAATGCCGAACAAGAGGCTGAGCCGGTTCATCTCTAACTCTCCTTCTACAAACCTGTTCACGTGCCTGAGCCCGAGGGCACAACGCTGACCTAGATCAAAACATTGATGGTGGTGACGTTCTTCTGAACGGAGAGGGCTGCCGGGTGAATGTCCGGCTAGGCTTGTTCTTAATTCCGGGATTTTGATCTATTTCGCCAAATGCGTGAGGTGCAGATGTCAGACAATCCCATGGACGTGATCGAAGCCGCCATTCGCTCCGCCTTCACCAGTTACCCAAAGGAAGACGACCCGGATTGGAGAAGTCCGCATTGGATCAAGCCCGAAGAGTGCGCGCACTTGGCACAGGGCATACTGCTGGAATTGCAGGCAAAGGGATTTGAAATCGTGAAGAGGCACAGCTGATAGATCGGCGGCGGCCAGCGCGATTGATCGTTTGATATGGCCGAAGATCAGGGCGGCGGTTTGTCGCGGCGGTTTGTCGCTGCCGTCCTCCCGACGCTTCAGCGAAGGAGCCAGTTTGTCAGCGGCCGTCGTGAAGTAGGATGGCGTGTCGCGTGATGCTAGCCAAAAACTCGTCAGGCTGGCGATGCGCGTCCAACGCTGGTGATGGTGATGGCGCGATGGGTACCCCTCATCGGTCGCAAGGTACTGTGGAGGGCGCGAGTTTGTGCGGGGACCGCCGAACCGCGTCGTATGAATACATTTACAAATCATCATACCGCTCTAAATTATGTGCCATCCGGTACACAAATGCGGCGTTTCCAAGGGGCAGAAGCAGACATCAAACTGCGAATGCTTGATGCCCGCTTGAACCGCGTGAGCGGACGTTTTCCGCCAAGTCCGTCAGCTCCGAAGAGGGCCGAAAGCCGAATTCGCTGAAGAAATCGGCAACAACTGGAAGCGGTGGTCCTATACGCCTTGCTGCGCGAGTTCAGCGCGACGTTGAATTATAAGTCGTTTGTTGTTTGGTCCGATGAACCGCAGCACCCTCTCGTCTTGAAGACTTGAAAAGGCCCGTGATACCGTCTCAAGTTTCAATCCAAGATAGTCTGCGATATCGCGGCGGCCCATCAGCAAAACCAAAACATGCGGATGCGCCTGTCGCTCATCCATTTCAAGCACGAAAGCCGCTACTTTCTCGAGCGCGGTCTTGCGACCCAAGAGAAGCATGTGGTTCTCAGCGTGTTCAAGCCGTTTTGTAAGTAGGCGGAGCAAGGCAGTTTTCCGCCTTCTTGATTTTCGAATGCATCAAGAAGGTTGCGCTGCTTCAGGAAACGGATCCTTGTCTCTGCAACGGCTTCGGCAGAGAAGCGATTTTTGGCACTGCTAAGTAACATCGCGTTGATCAATCTCTTCAAGATCCATAAGGGCGAGGTGCTTTCGTCATCGAGCAAGCAGGAAGAGCTTTTCGCTCGACTGCTGCCCGAGCAGGTGGAGCTTGGGGAAAAGCAGTCCACCACCTTGGATTGGCTATTGAAGCGTACTGCCGACGGGTCAAAGGAAAGCCAACCACGCGACGTCATTCTATTTTGAACAAGGTCTGCGAAGTTCAGAACTAGCGCCTAGAGCAGGGTGGAGATGAGCCTGCGGGAGATCTGCTATTTGATCGGGCATCATTCAAAGAGGCACTTCCGGCTTTGTCTGAGTACCGGGTGTCCCGGGTTTTGTTTGCGGAGTATGCTGAACTTCGTCCGTACATCGAGGCGCTTCGCGAAGATAAAACCGAGCAGAACTTGGATTCGCTCGCGTTGAAATGGAAATTGAGTGAAGCGGAGGCGCTGACGGTCGCTCGGAAGCTGCGCGATATTGGATTCTTTGAGGAGCGAACCGCGTCGAGCGGAGACATCACCTACTGGGTGCCATTCGTCTACCGACCTTACTTGCAGATGTCTCAAGGCAAAGTGGATCAGATATCATCGCCGGAACTACCTGGCTTGATGTAGGGGCAACAATGCGAGCGGGCCTGTACAGATCGCGGACAAAACGGCGGGGCGGACGATGTGCCCTTACGACTTTCCTACCGAGTGACCCGAACGTCGCCGTAGTCTTCTGCCGTCGGACGAGCCCCCAAACCCGCCGCCACCATAAGGCGAGCCAATCGGGGAGGGCAACTAGTCTTTTGAGGTCTCCATCCAGCCGTTTCGTTGGCCATGCCGCTCGGGGGCATCGTGGGTGGTCGATGACGGGGCTGGGATAGGTCTAAGCTGGACGCCTTGCGCAAGCAGTTCTCGAAGAGGGCTAAGGTCTAGCCGTAAAATCCTGCCAGAAAACGGACAGCAAAGAACGCGCTAGCGGCGACGGCAACTGTCGCACCGATCGCAAGCATCACCCTCAAGCTTTCGTCCATGGTACCTCGCATACAGGACGGCCCCCGCGGGGGCAACACGGAGGCCGCTGTTGAGGCACCTCAGGCCGGGGAAACCTGAAGCAAGAGAGAAATCTCGGGCCCGCAGGATGGTTCCTTGCCATCGACGGCGAAATGGGAATCCGCGCTCGGCGTTAGGGTATCTTGATACGCAAGGCCGCGAGGCCCGCAGGCGTGATCCGGTACGTCCCTGCCGTGCTCCCACGCTCAATCCAGCTCTTCGACAGCATGTTTACGATGGTGCGCTGACCGGTGGGCTCAAGAGCTCTCAGTGTTAGCTCGCGACCCGTCCGCAGTTTCTGCAATGCATCTCGCTCCGAGCTGGTCGGCAGGTGGCTGGCGCGGGCTGGCATCTATTTCTTGGTCTTCAGTCTGATCTCGGTGGGATAGAGCGGCATTTCATTGATGCCGGGCTTACGCGGCTTCTTATCGTCTGTAGTCATCGTCCGCTAGATTCTTCTTTAATCGAGTGCTCTTGTATAACGCGAGCCGCCCGAGCGCTCCAACATGGCCTCCCACGCTTTCGCGGCGGCTAGATCAGCCTCAAACCGCTCAAAGATCGGAAGGTAGACTTCGCCGCCTTGTGGCGCACGCCGCATGGCAATGGCAAGCCGACGAGGCACCATTCCAACCTCGCAACGGTGATTGGTTCGTCGGCCGCTGGCGGGCTTCGGTGCATTGTTCGCTTGGCCATGTGCCTCCCGTGCTGATCGTGGAGCGCAGGGGTGGCTCGCCTCATCACGGGGCGGGCTGCTGCTTTCCCAGGCAGCCTCTCACTTAGTCACACGGAACCGTGATTTCGATTGTCCCTTTTGAGTAGGGCGCGCTAAGCGTGTCCCAACAGGGGGGCGTCACATGTCAGACAAGGCCCGCGAGTTTATCGATTTCTGGGTTGAGAACAGCATCCACGCTGTCGAGCAGTACCAGACTGCGGGCGCGTCGCAGGATGTGGCGGAACTCACGCGGCGTCTCATCGAGGTTGCCAAGGGGCAGGGCATTTCAGAGGCCGACCTGCGGGCCGCGATTGGCGACATCGCCGCCTATATCGAAGAGCTTCTGAGGGCGGTCAACAGGGCTGAAAGCGAGCGACGTCAGCCTATGTAGGCTCTGTCCAACCTGCGGACATCGCCGGGCTCTAGGTTGAGTTCTTCGAACAATCTCGGAAACGACCGCGCCTGGTACCAGCGTCTCCTCGACAATCCGGGCCTTGTCGTCCTGGGAGAACCAACGACGTCGTCCCGTCTCCGTGATCACTTCCAGCCGGCGCGCCGTTACATCCGACTTAAGCGTATGGTCAAACATAGACACAAACCGATCCCTTCAACGAGATCGTGAAACTCGCCCATCCCATCTGCCCCGAAAAGGTGGGAGCGGAACGACGCTTACAGTCATCCTCGGTTGCCCAGACATGCACGGTTTTGCCGTCTCCCCGCGGCCCGTGACTCGTTTCCTCCCCGAACTCCCGTTGCTGCCGCTTCTAATGGCTCTTCCCCGAATGCGATCAGGCCCTTCGGGATACTCCAGGCGCCGAGATCCATTTTTCTTCCAGACAGGCCCGCCCGTGTGCCCAAGAAGCACTTCGATGATGCCCCCTCTGCGCCGGAAGAGCAGGATTCCGGCAAGGATACTGCGTGGTGCTCATCTATCGCACGAACGCTTCCCGCGGGCGCGCGCCGGCTTTGCCTTTCGCTGTGGCCCGCTTACGTTTCGCGAGATGCGCAATCAGCTTGGGCAAAGGCATTGCCTTTAATACACGATCTGCGGGCACGCCGCCCTTGCGGGCCATTTCGATGCCCCACTGCATATGGTCAAGTTCGCGGATAGAGTGCGCATCCGGATTAATGCTGAAGATGCAGCCGTAATCGAGCGCCTTCTGATGCCAGCGCCAGTCGAGATCGAGCCGCCAGGGATGCGCGTTGATCTCAACGGCGATGCCGTATTTTGCGCAGGCCTTGAGAATCCCTGTCGATGTCGATCTCATGTCCGGCCGGCGCTGCAACTGGCGGCCGGTCATATGCCGATGATTGTTGTGTGCGGGTTCCTGATCGCGGCAAGAATGCGCTCCGTCTGTTCCCTTTTTGGCCGCTTGAAGCAGCTGTGAACGCTTGCGACGACGAAATCGAAATCTTCAAGAACCGAATGCGAATAATCGAGCGAGCCGTCCGCGAGAACATCCCGCAGTGACTGGTAGCGTTTGAGCAAGCAAGTACGATCGTACGGACCATCGGAATTACCCTCAGTTGATGGCGGCTCAGCCTTACTTCGACGGTGTGTCGTAGAGCGGCTTGCCCTTGTCGACGATGTGGACTGTCGGCAGCTTGATCGCCTTGTCGCCAACGACTTTGTAAGCCCCGTGTGGCGTGTCTCGGACGTTCAAACCAACAGTGCCAGTCGGGATCGGCATCTGCTTTCCATCAGGCAACTCAATAGTGCCACCTTCCAGGAAGTAATACGACTCGTCGCCATGATGAATGTGGCGCATCGAGACATCGCCCGGCTTTAGCTCGCTAATGCTCGTGATGATCTCCATGTTCGTCCCAGTCAGGTCGCCTCGCTTCAGCTCTTTGCGAAACGTCGAGTCCTTAGCTGCTGTAGCCAGCATCGCAGTCAAAGCGATTCCGAGCACCACCTTCATTGCAATCCTCCCTGCGTTAATCGATCTTTGAAATAGATTCGCTTGGAAATAGATTCGCTTGCAAAGCGGCAGCATCGTTCAGTTTGAAGACGCCAACAAGGTCGTCCCTTGGCGTCTACAATCTTGCAGCGCATCAATTTCCCCGGTGAAACTTCGGTCGCTACCAGCACTCCAAAACGCTACAGCTACCCAGCAGCCCAAGACGAGCCCCGACGATGCGTTCGAGTTAGCTGCGGGGTCCGAGACACTGGAGCCAACCCGAAACGCACCAGAGACTCGGAGAACGTTGGGCGTTCCAACAACCCATGATGCACAAGAGAAAAGGCAGGCCGTTTGACAAAAGATTGACACCGCAGACACAGAGGTCGTACTCCGTTGAAACGACTCTGCAATTTTACTTCCCGAACAAGTACAAGCACTCCCGCGGGGACTGCCGGATCTTGCGGAAGACACGCACGAACTGACGATTGCTCATTACAATCTGTACAACATCCGTCTTGCGACAGCAAAGCCAGAGCTAAGGCCGCGCTGAGCGTTGCCTCAGCCGCTTGGCGGCCGGAAATCCCGGCCACGCTGAGCTCGATTTCGAAGCAAGCCGCCGGCGGTCTGAGTGCATTCATCGCCAAACAAAAGTTTACAGGGTTTGCAGGCCGGAAGCATGCTCTTGTTGGCGCCGCACGGGAAGCTCGCCGCGGAGTTTACCTTTTACCTCAACAGGAGGATCAGGATGATGAGCGGGATCGGGATTCCAAGTAGCCACAAAAGAATGGGCATGGTCTTTCCTTTCAGCTAGCGACGAAGTTTCCAGGTGCCGTCGCGAAGGCCGCCGCCTTCGGTGGCTGCAAGACTTGCGCAGAATGCGCCGAGCAATAGCGAGGCCGTAATCCAGAAGGCGAGGGCACCCGTAGCCTTGCGCGCGGCGTCCGCGTCCGCCTTCACCTGAGTAACCACATCATTGACCCGCTTCTCCGCGTCCGCCTGTCTGAGGCCGGTTCGCGCGGCCACGACCTTTGCCGGGTACTCACGATCCGGACCTTTGAGGTCGCCGCCGTTGCGGAAGCTGCGGGTGAACAGGCGCGTCACCTCACTGCGCGTGTCGGCGGGATTTGCGTTCTGGCCCTGTGCCGCGGGGTCGCCGCGCAAAAGCGTGTCGACATACCCGTCCATCGGACGCGCGGACTGGGCGGCGCCTGATGCTACGCCTTGGCTGGCGCCTGTCACAGCGCTGCTGACAAAGCTCGTCGCCGGGGTGGCCAAAAGCGCAGCGCCAAGGACGGACGCAAGCGCCCAGGCGACAAAACCATGGGCCGTATCCCGAAAGTAGACTTCGTCACGCTCGACGCCGTCCCAGCCCGACCTCAGCCGGCCCGCGATATAACCCCCGAGCGACGAGGAAATCATGGCGATGACGATTAGATAAAGCCCGGTCGTG
This sequence comes from Bradyrhizobium sp. MOS001, assembly GCF_004634465.1. Lineage (NCBI taxonomy): Bacteria > Pseudomonadati > Pseudomonadota > Alphaproteobacteria > Hyphomicrobiales > Nitrobacteraceae > Bradyrhizobium > Bradyrhizobium sp. MOS001. Next base: position 22,516 of record NZ_SPVJ01000054.1, on the reverse strand, counting down.
ATCTTGAAGGTCGTTGCCGATATGCCGGACTCCGCCCACGTCGAGACGACGCTAAGGCCAAGCCCCGTCCCGAACGCGATGAGGACGAGCGTCATCGCGCAGGCGACGACGGCGCCCGCAACGATTGAAGGCCAGGAAACGCCTGACAGAGACGATGCCCGTGAGTCGCCAGGCGCCACTACGACTGTATCGATCATTTTATCCCCTTGAATGGGATGGCGCAATTTTTCCCCATCTGTCGGGGCAATGAGCAGATAAGGCCAAGGTTCCTGTGTGATGGAACCTTGACGCCCGGCGCCGGTTAAGAAGGTGGCTGATGAGTATGACCGGCAAGGACAAGGGCGAGCCTTCGGGCGTATCGAAATTCTTCGGCGATCTCGCCAACAAGACATCGCTTGCGGCGGGGAGGGCGTCGACCTTCATCCTTGCCGCAGGGATTGTGATTGTCTGGGCCATCAGCGGCCCGATCTTTGGCTTCTCTGATACTTGGCAGCTCGTTATCAACACGGGGACGACCATCGTCACGTTCCTGATGGTCTTTCTCATTCAGAATTCTCAGAACCGCGACAGCGCCGCGATCCAGGTCAAGCTTGATGAGCTGATCCGCGTCAGCGAGGCCAGGAATTCTCTTGTCGGCATCGAACACCTGACGGATGACGAGCTGGAAGACATTCGCTCGAGATGCGAGGCGAGGGCGGCCGCGGAAAAGGTCGGTGACGAAGCCGTTGACAAAGCGGGCAAAGCGGCGCGGCGCGCGGCAGACCGGATCTCCGGGTAATGATGTCGGCCGGGACAGACAAGAGCGGAACGCCGGCGGAAAATATCGACGCCATACTGCGCCTCGAAAAGGAGGAAGAGAAGGATCTCGCCGTTCACCACCGGCTTTTTCACTGGATCGGCTGGTTTGTCGGCACGACACAGTTCATCGTGCTGCAGTTCGTAGTTGTGGCCGCCTGGATGGCATTCAACGTCTGGCTCCCGCACCACGCGATCGACGAATACCCATTTCCGCTTCTTGCACTGATCCTCGCGCTCGAAGCGGTCCTCCTTACGTCCTGCGTGCTGATCCGGCAGGGCACCATCGACCGCAGCCTTGAGCGCCGCGACCATCTCGAACTTCAGATCAATCTCCTTGCGGAACGCGAGGCGACAAGATCGCTGCGCATATTGCAGCGAATCGCGAAACGGCTCGAATGCGACGATGACGACGATTGCGCGCCGGACGAGCTTGCCCGCGAGACGTCGGTCGATGAGATCGCCAAGGATCTGAGGGAGCGGGAGAAGGATAAGGAGAAGCCGGAGTCACCGGATGGCGATCGCTTCGCAAATACACTCCGCTAGATTTCAACGGTGGCAAGACTGCCGCCGCCATGCCACCCGGGTCGGGGAAATACATACCTGAGCACAGTGATATCCGATGGCAAGCGAACCCTCTTTGTTATCAGGGGGACAATAACGAGCGAGAGGCGAAAGTAACGAGTGAGAAGCAGGAGACCACCTCAGTTGGCGGCCCCTTTCGCGCCTACGATTGCAAGGCGTTGGTTGCCCCGTTCAAAATCAAGCCGAACCTCGGCGCCGCGATTACCGCAACCCCGGCAGACGAACCGCGGCTCGAGATCGGAGAGCCTTACACAGTCAGGCCAGCGGTCGGCGTCGAGCAATGTGATGGCCGCAATGGCGCAATAGATCAGCACGCCGCGAACGCCCTCTCCCGCATCTCGCCGAAGGTGATCTTGCGCGGTCGACCGTCGGCCTGCGTAGACGTGTGGCGTCTGGCTGGGCGAGGCATGCCTCGATCAAAGCGGCATCGCATGCACCTTGCAAATTATCGAGTCCTATCGGCGGACGAGCGTGAGCCACCGCGGGTCGTGGGTGTGGAAAAGCTAAGCAGCGTCGATCACTCAGAGAGCGCGAGCAGTGGCGCCGCCTATGTCGGAAGGCATACAGACCCGATCGCGGAATCTTCCTAGACTTTAGCCCCCCATTACCGCCAACAAACGGCCCCGGCAACTCAGTCTTTGCTGGGGCCGTTTTTCCGCTGGTGCCGATCAGCCGACATACGTCCCCCCTCTCGTGCAGCTCGAGCCAGCCCTTCTCAACCGCATGCTTGATGCCGGCGCCGAACTCCGACCCGGCGGCCTTGAGCGTATAGAGAAACGGAGCATTGAGCTTTTCGATGTGAATGCGACCGTCCTGGATAGCTTCAATGGTCTTTGCGAGCTCGGCCAGTTTGCGGGCAGTGGCGTCAGGAGCGGCAAGGGCGCGTTCGGTGCGGTGAGTTTCATGCAGATCGACTACCAGATTCTTCGTCCGAAGGCCGAACTGCTTCACCCACACTTGTGGTTCTGGCCGTGCATCCTAATGTGATCGCCGGTCATCTCTTCGACGTAGTCGTCTATGGCGTTCATACTTGAAGAAGATCTACGCGATCACCGAAACCGCGCCGAAGACCACGACGTAAAGCGTTCCTGGGCCCCCGATGAAAAGCTGGAGGGCATCGCCCATCGGCCCAAGGTCGACGGCGACGTTGATCGTGTTGGCCACGAAGAGCAGCACGATCATACCAGATGACCGGTGCTGGAAAATTTCGGCAGACGTTTCCGGCGATTGCCGTGGCCCGTAACCCGGCCAATACGTCCCGAGATCTCCTGGATCGCGGCCATCAAGGGATAGGTGATCAGCATCGTCCAGCCTATTCCGCATCCGAGCTGGGCGTCCGCCTCGCTTGTAGGTGCCGATTTCGCCGCCACCTCACAGACCTCTCGCTTGTTTCCCGTCCACGGAACCGTCAACGTTTTCGCCCGCCGAAGGGCCCGGCATTGTCGTTGAGCGCAGGAGGTGCCCTGCGTGACGGCTGGGGCTGTATCCGTACAAGCGAGGCCACCTCCTGGAGCTCCGGCGCAGCAAGATTTCGGGGAGCGATCCACCATCAACGTGGTGGCTTGGAGAGCGGGAGGTCCCTAGGAACTTTCGAAGGTGCAACCCATTGAGCGAACATTCAAGTAGAGGACCGCTCTTGAACCACATCGCAGTTATCTTGATCTTGCTCGTCGGCGGCTCTTCGCTCGCCTTGGCCCAGAGTACAGGTGGATCGAGCAGTGGCGGCTCGGCGGCGAGTGGAACTGCGACCACCGGCTCGAAAGGTTATGCGGGCGGCACCCTATCGACTGGGCATACCATAAGCGGCACTGCGGGCTACTCCAGTCCCAACGTGGGCAACCCGCTCAGCCACGCAGCGACCGGCGACGTGGATGCTTCCTCGGTTAGTCCGGCTCCAACTTCCCACGACAACGCGGTGGACACGCCCGCCGCCGAACGCGCCATAAAGAACCTGGGCAACACCGACATCGGCATTCTCAAGAAGTAATACATGCTGCGCAGCCTGCGTGAGGCCGAGCGTTTTCTTCCCCGGCGATCCTGCGAGGCCGATCGCGGCCCGGCAGGAATATAGGTGGAGGCATGAGCAAGACGGTGCTTGTCTGCGCGGCCCTGACACCGCTCCATTTGTTCGATAATCTCGCCGGGCGGTGCGCCGATTGCGGCTGCGGCGTTCAGTATCGCCCGCGTGCCCCTGCCGACGCGCGCAAGCTGTGCTTTGAATGCGCGCTGCCATCCCTTGAAGAGAACGACACCAAGCTCGTCACCACGCCGCGCATGGTCGAGGACTTCCAGGCCTACATGCAAAAGAAGCGGCACTGATGATCACGGAGGTGCTCGCCCACATCAAAGCGCCGAACTTCACCGCCGGGATCGTGCTGTTCGACGACGTGGTCGAGACGGCACCCCTCGTCCGCTACATGCGACGATCCTCAACCTGCACGGCATCTCCGATTTCGAGGCGCTGCGTTCCGGCCGGTACAATGAGGAGGTGCAGTTCTCTCCTTCGACATGCTGGTGGAGGAGCAGTCTAGTGATTGCCGCGAGGTCCATGATCTTAAATTCCGCGCTGTTTCATCCGCGCCACGTACGGAACACCTTTAAGCCAAAGCCGCAACGCCTCCCAATGGATGGCGGCGATCACCTTGAAGGTGAGAAAGGGCAGACCAAAAAATGCAGCTAAAAGTCGGGCGTCAGTCAGCCGGCGTCGTCTTCCGAAAAACGCGGCCGCAAACATCGCACCCTGCTCGTTCTTCTGCAAGATTCTGACCCTGACATGACGTGCCGGCGGAGAAATGCTGAAGCGGTAATGCATCCTCATCTCCATGAAGGGCGAGACGTAGAACTCCTTGGCCTGGCTTTGCCTTATTGACCGTTTACCGGGCATGTCTTGCACAGGCAGGACGTACAAATGCATCTCTCCGAAGGTGTTGCGCACCTCGTAGATCAACAGCGCGAGGTCGCCCGACGCCGCATAGCAGAAGTAAATCGAAAGCGGGTTGAAGACGTAGCCCAAGAACCGCGGATAGCACAGGAGACGAACACGGCCTCCCGACAGGTCGATGCCGCGCTCGGCTGCCAGCAGCCGCACGTACTGGCTCAGGTTCGCGCCTGTGCGATTCCCATGGTCGCGCTCGTGGAAGCTGAAGATTGCTGCTCGATTGACACCGAACAACCGCGACTGTCGATCGGCGTCGTCCAACCGGTCCAAGTCGATGAGAAGGCTCATCACGTCGTAGGTGAACCTGTGCTGCACTGGCCGCCATCGCGCGTGCATTACCTTCCCCCAGTAAAGCACGACCGGCGCGGCTGCATCCCTCCCTTTGAGCGGCGCTGATCCGAACATCGCACTACTCGGCAGCTTGCGCCGGCAACGAGGTGGGCTGACGCCATGTCGGCGCACTGCCAATTACCTCTGCCACTCGGATTCCGGACCGCAGACCATCCTCGTGGAAGCCGTAGCCGGTCCAAGCCCCACAGAACCATGTTCGGCGACGGCCTTGGATCGCAGGAAGCCGTCTTTGGGCTGCAAACGCAGCCATATCGTAAAGTGGGTGAGCGAAGCACAATTTTTCAAACGTCAGGTCGGCCGCCGGCTCGCGCGGCGGGTTGAGGCTGACAAACAGCGGCTTGCGGTCATCGATGTCTTGCAGCCGGTTCATCCAATACGTCACGGCGACATCGTTCTGGACCGGTGTTTGCCGTGGCCATTGCAGGAAATTCCAGGATGCCCACGCTTGACGTCGCTTGGGCATCAGACCGTGATCGCGGTGCAGATAGACGGCGTTCGGGATGTACTTTATCGCGCTGAGAATGGAACGCTCTTGCGCGTCGGCATCTGATAGCGCCGCCAGGGCCTGATCGCTATGGCAGGCCATCACCACGGCATCGTAACTGTCCGCACCTCCATGACTGTCGCGGATGATCACGCTATGCTCCGTTCGGGTGACGGAAGTCGCCGCACAGCCTAGCCTAATATTGTCCTTGAACATAGCGGTGAGCTTATCGACATAGCGTCGGCTGCCACCCTCGACGGTGCGCCAGCGCGGACGGTCCAAGTGCAGGAGCCTATGATTGTCGAAGAAGGTGACGAAGTTCTCCGCGGGAAATGACAGAATATCCGTCGGCGATGATGACCAGATGGCCGCTCCCATTGGCCCAAGATAGTTGGAGAACAGGCGGGCTCCAAATGATTCCCTTTGCAGATAGTCGCCGAGCGTCAGCTTCTCGAGCCGCCCAGCGCGCAAGTCGGCCACGCTTTGCTTGTTGAATCGCAGGATTTCGGCCAGCATTCGAAAGTATGATGGCGACGCCAGATTGCGCGGTTGAGCGAACAGACCGCAGGCAGATTGCAGAATGCCGTCGCCGCCACCGCGCCATTCAAAGCGGCCGTGATCGACGGAGAGAGCAAAGCTCATGCATGTCTCGACGGTCTTCACCCCCAGCTGCGCGAACAAAGATGTCAACTCGGGGTAGTTCAATTCGTTGAACACGACGAAGCCGACGTCAACGTCAACGGCTTCGCCATCGTAGTCGGCCCGAACGGTATGACTGTGCCCGCCAGGTCGCAGCTCGCGCTCGTACACCGTCACCGCGTAGCGCTTCGACAGGAGCCAGGCGGCGGCGTTGCCTGCAATTCCAGTCCCGATCACCGCCAAGCGCATTTTTGAGCTGCCCCCATTGCAATACTTCCGGCTACAGGCCGTGAGAAACATTCGATTCCGACGTCAAAGCCATCCGCCCGGCTCCGACGGCTCCGTCCGCCTATCGTTTGCGGTCTGTGTATTGGAACGTTCGCCGAGGCGACCTGGATCACCTCGCGCATTCGCAAGCTTTGGACCCCAATCTGAAACCGGTGCATAGAGCCTACGTATCAAGGACATGCAGCTGCGCTGAAGGGATGCTTTTCCTGAATTTTCTGGCCATAGCCGCCATTGCACTGGCTTTTTCCGTGCTGATGGCCATTGCATGGGTCGTCCAGCAGCGCACGGGCAATTCCGGCTGGTGGACGCAATCTGGTCCTATTCGATCGGTTTCGTCGGCGCGGTCGCTGCTCTCTGGCCTCTTGTCGACGGATCGTCGACTCGCCGGGCCCTCGTGGCAGGGCTCGTCCTCTGCTGGTCGGTAAGACTTGGAACGCACATTGCGCACCGCGCCGCCGCAGGCGTCGACGATCCGCGTTATGCGACCTATGCACGTGAATGGGGCCCTGAGGCTCCTCGCCGGATGTTCAATTTCCTGCAGTCGCAGGCGCTGGCTTCCATACCGCTGCCGTTTTCGATCTTTCTCGCCGCGCACGCTCCGTACCCCGGCCTGAGACTGCAGGACTACATCGGAGCAGCCATCATGCTGGCGGCGGTCACAGGCGAGGCGACTGCTGATGAGCAATTGCGGCGTTTCAAGCGCTCACCATCCAACTGCAGCCCCGTTTGCAATACCGGACTTTGGCGATGGTCACGCCACCCGAATTATTTCTTCGAATGGCTCGGATGGTTGGCTTACCCTGTCATTGCGTTGTCGACTCAATATCCTTGGGGCTGGGCCAGCCTCACGGCACCGGCGATCATGTATTGGATCCTCATGAGGGTGACAGGCATACCTCCGATGGAGGAGCAGATGCTCCGATCGCGTGGTGAACGGTATCGCGAATATCAGGCGAGAACCAGCGCATTCTTCCCGTGGCCACCTCGACAGCCGCCGCGATGATCGGTCGCGCGATCCCGCGCGATGCGGTCAGTCGGCGAAGCAGGCTGCACGAGCGAACGAATAGGCGAAGTGATCCGATGCAGCTCTTGGATCGTTAAGTTCTCGGCCAGTTCGTAGGGTCGGTCGACCTCTGGTGGACTCGGAAGGGAAAGCGGACATGAACCTCGTCTTCACGTATCTTTCTGTCGCCGTAACCTTCGTCGGGCTCGATATGATATGGCTGAAGACCATGGTCGAAAGGCTTTATCGGCCAGTGCTGGGCGATATGTTGCGGTCCGAGCCAAATCTTGCTGCTGCTGCACTGTTTTATCTGGCATATCCCGTCGGGTTGATGTGGTTCGCGGTGCTGCCCGCGCAGCAAGACGGCGGTGTGCTGCGCGCGTTTACTTCCGGTGTGCTGCTGGGTTGCTTCACTTACGCGAGTTACGATCTGACCAACCAGGCAACGCTGAGAAACTGGTCGACCGGGTTGACTGTGGCTGACGTCTGCTGGGGATCGCTTCTCGCCGGTGTCAGCGCTTTGAGCGGCTTTCTTGTCGCTCAACGGATGGCGCACTGATGCGCGTCGCAGCCAAAGCGCCGAGCGGGCAAGGTCGCAGGAGCTGGAATTGGCACCGGCGCGCCGCGTTCCTTTGTATCGTTCCTACCACGGGGCTTTTGATTGGATTGCTCAACCGGCCCGGCGCGTGGTACGCCGCGCTGAATAAGCCATCCTTTAATCCGCCGGATACCGTTTTTGCACCCGTTTGGACTATCCTGTTCATGCTCATTGCAGTGGCGGGATATCGCACCTTCGAGGCGGAGCCGCGCGGCATCGCAATGAAATTATGGACCGTTCAGATGGTTCTGAACTTCGCGTGGCCGCCCATTTTCTTTTCGCTTCATCGCATGGACATCGCACTCGTCGTGATCGTTGCCTTATTCGTCGTCATAGTCGCATCCGTCTGGCTCCAGTGGAGCGCAGACCGGTTGGCAGCGTCGCTCTTCCTGCTCTATGCAGGCTGGGTCGCTTTTGCGATGTACCTGAATCTATCGCTGCTTCTCCTGAACTAGCGTTGCCAGCATGACGGCAGGTGCCGTCGGCGACGAAAGGGAGTCGTTGCTGCTGGATTCATGGATGTCTCCGAAGCTCATCCATCGCTTCTCTGGTTTCCGTGATCTTCCCGGACAACGACGTGAATGCTGTCTGGACTCGCCCTTGCGCGTCTTCGTCAAGCAACAGCGATGAGGACTCGACCAGCTTGTTGACGAAGCGCTCCATGACGTTGAGCAGGCGATGGAGGTCATCCGCAGGCTGTTCGTCCGCAAGACGTTCGACCTCTCGCACGAGCTCTCCAAGCCTGATCACCGCGGACACGAGGCGGTCTTCGTGTTTGCGCAGGGGAAATTCAATAATCTCGTCCGTCAACTCCGAGTCTCCATCGCCTTTACGCCGTGCCAGATGCTGCAAGGCAATCCTTGCGCATCGCCAGAAGAGTTCGGTGCAGCCAGGTCTTGACGGTACCTACCGGCACGCCAAAGCGCCGTGACAGACTCGCGCGGCTCTCGCCCTCGAGATAGGCGAGCGCCACCAGCCTGCGTCGATCTTCCGGTAAACGAGCCAGCACTCCAAAAGCGATGGGTTCGGCGCGGGCAAAGTCCAGGTCGTCGATCGGCGAGGCATCTTCGTTGGTTGTGATCATAAGCGCCTCGTCGAACTCGCAGGTCGGCAACCTTCTTACCCGCAGATGGTCGATCGCGGTATTGCGGACAATCGCGGACATCCAAGCCATTGCTGGAGCGCGGCTGGCGTCGAAGCGAGGGGCGTTCCGCCAAATTTTCAGATAGGTGTCCTGCAGAATGTCTTCGATATCGTGAGGCGGAGCTCCGATCGCGAGGGCGGTCCTGCGCAGCCTACCTCGTGTTCGCATGTGCAGCTCTGAGAACGCTCGTGTATCGCCGCTTGAGACTCGCGCCAGGAGTTCGGGTAACGACTCGTTCTCCAGGCGTGAGCAGGCCATGGCTGGTCTCCCTTGCGTTTGCTGTCCTGAAACGCTTCGGGCGCGCGATCGGATCACGGGGGAGGGGACCGAAGGTGATCAGAGCCGAACGAATGGTCCGATCAGCCTGCCAAGCAGACCGTTCAGTCGCAGGTCGCCCGTCATCGCAACTAAGCAGACACATGGGCCTTCATTACCGACAATCGGTCGATGGTCGATCTCGCCATCACCATAGTCGAAATCACCAGGACCAAAGCGACCGCCCTTGTGGCTGAAGCTGCCTTCGAGCACGAGGGTCAATTCGGTACCGGTGTGAGTGTGCTCGAGCATGCGCGTACCCGGCGCAGACCGAAGCAGGAAGGCCCGCGCCTTGCCCGAGCCGGAAAGCTCGATCGGCCGCATACTCACGCCAGGAGCTACGCGCCTGGGTTTGCCGATCCGGTAGTTTCGCAGCGCCGACGGAGCCTCTCTCGCCATCCCGAATGTGTCCGTCTGGGGCGGCATCGCTCGGCGTTCAGCTGCATTGCCGATCCGTGACAAGACGCGCTCGAACGCATCTGATGCCATCGGGACCGGATCGATATCCTCAAGCGCCAAGCCCGCAAGCTGCTCTATGGCGCGCACGAACCGCGCGCATCTTGCGCATTCGGCCACATGCAATCCCACCACGAGGTAATGAGCCTCTTCCAGCCTGCCGGCCGCAAAGTCGGCCAGAAGATCTTCCGGCGGATGATGGCTGATAGTCATGCTTCTTCGTCCAATATCTCTCTCAAGCGGTTCATCGCCAGTCTGATCCGCGACTTCACCGTTCCGAGCGGAATACCAAGCAGGCTTGCGATTTCCGGATGCGGTCTCTCCTCGATGAACGATAGCTTCACCACCATGGATTGCTCAGTCGACAACCGCTTAATGGCTGAGGTGATCCGGGCGGTATCTTGAAGGCGGGAAATGACAATATCGGCCGGTTCGGCGGGATCCGGTGCATCCGGCAGCTCGGAGACCCCTTGCAGGCGATCCGCCCGCGCCTTGCTGCGGAGCAAATCGATCCGCGAGTTGCGTGCGATCGTGTATATCCACGCGGCGGCCCCGGCTGTCGCCGGATCGAACTGGTTCGCCTTCCGCCATACTGCGATCAGGGCGTTCTGGGCGATCTCCTCCGCCTCGTCGGAACTGCACCCGGCCTTCAACATCAATCCTTTGATGCGAGGCGCGAAGTGCTCGAATAGGCGTTTGAACGCCTCCCGGTCACGGGAAGAGGCGACTCGTCCGATTAAATCAGCCCAGTCCACCTTCGGCTTCGGCCCTTTGCTCACACTGGTCGACAACCGCGCCACAAACCCGCGAGGCACACCAGCCTCGGCCCGGATTGGCACATGCAAAGCTCGGATAGCAGTGACCATAGTTGCTCGACAAGTGACTTCTCAGGTCTAGAACGCACGACAGCAGGCAATGGATCACTTGTCGCCTAAACGGTCATGAGAGATTGTGGCTCGTCCGCATCAGCTCAGCAGCCGCCGACTACTCCAGTTTTGGTGGGCAATGCCGGAGGAGGGGGCCTATTTGATCTGCCATTCAATGGACGCCCCCGGCTAGGGTCACATTTCGCGGTCAAAGCGAGTGCGGGACCGCGTCCGCTCTGCCAACGACAGCCAACATCGGGACCTAAGACTGCCTCATGAAAGCATGATCGGCTGCTTCGGGGCTGGGGCCATGTTGGCTCAAGGGGTCATAAGGCGACGTGGTCAATGGCGCCGGTCTTCGCTGCAAAGCAGACTGAGCGGCGGTGAACCGCGCCAACCGGCCCGACCGTTATCTGCGCTCAGTGCGGTAGCTCGTCGTGTCTGCTTGCCACAAAATCTTTCTCAAAATAGAACGCTGCCGGGCTCGAAATACACGTCCCGGCAGCATCTCATTCTCAAACTGAGCCCTGAAATCCCAGTTGGCTGCAACGTAGCAATAGCCGTGCCACAGGTTTGTGACACCCGCCCCGCTGGACTTCACGCTGGCGGGCCTAGCACTCCCGGCGCTCTAATCCGCAATTGCATCGGCAGCCGGGAGCATTGGGGTCTATCTTCAATCTGCGACGGCCCAATGGGCTCTTTTCGGGTTAAGCTTTGGGACACAGTGGCGAGCCGCTTGGTGCGAAAGCGCACAGAACCTGGCTGCCGGTTCCTATAACTTATGACCACCGAGGCGACCCCATTACCGCCGAGGTACCTCCGCCGGCCCCGGCCTCCACCTCAAAAGCCCCCCACGGCCGGGGCCGAATTTAAATAGACGGGCCACGGTCCCCCGACGTTAGGTCAACGTTGCTTCCTTTTCCCAACTAACCAAGCACGATATGGAAATCACTACAGGTTGCATAAGCAGGGGACGCTTATGGATTGGGCGGAACGGACTTACCGGTTCAGTTTTGTCGTGCTGTTCGATCTTCAGCGCTTTGGGGGTGGTATGGATGATTCTATCGCTGTGAGCCGTGCTGCGCGGGGCCTCAGCACGTATCGTGCGGTTGGGTCTTGGTGCGTGTCGTTCGCTTGGATTGCACTACTCGGGTTTGTTGCCTACGCGATCGCTAACCTTCCCTGGTAAGGCATCAAGCCAAGCAGGCAATCGGAACGAGCGCGAGCTACGACTGGTCGTGGGTGTGGAAAAGCAAGTCTGGCCGCCGGTTCACGCTGGCGGGCCGAATTTCAATAGTGACGTGATTTTAGATCAGCTCTAAACTCGTTCCTGCTTGAGGGCGAGGCGGTGTTTTGGAGCGGGATCATGCGAGAGTTTCGCGCATATGTAATCGATGGCGAGGGGCACATTGCGCTTCGAATTGACATTGAGGTGCAGGACGAGGCGGAGGCTCGGGAGCGAGCCAAATTGCTTGTAGACGCGCACGCGGTCGAACTTTGGGAAGGCGCAACCAAGCTCGATAGATTTGAGCCGATCAGCAGACACTAAGGCCGCCTCAGGGGGCGCGAGTACGGGCAACCGTGGCGTTTTTTTCGTGTTCGAGGCGACCGAGTAGCGGGCGCGGTCGATTTAACGCATGGACGGGCCGCGCTGCGAATCCTGGCGCGGGCCTGCTTCATTCAAACCGGCGCGACATAGCCGGATGCGCGCGATTCTTGATCTTGATTCAGTCGCATGTGTGCGGTCGATAGCGCCGTTCCCGATGCTTGGAAACGAGCCCTCGAGGCCCATCTCGCAAGCAGCCGCGAACAGATCCGGACCGAGCGCGCCTGGCTCGAATGGCGCGACGAAGATTCCTTCCGGCCGGCGGCGCAGCAGCTTGCCGAGCTCGGCCTTGCGCTCGAATAGCGGCAGCTGGCGCAAATCGTCGCCGACGAGCTCGAGCAGGTCGAAGGCGTAGAGCTGGCCTCGGCGTTGTGCTTGCCCGAATGCAGCGCGTTGAAATCGGAGATCCCGCGCGCGTCGAGCACCACGATCTCGCCGTCGATTGCAAAGCGCGCCTGACGCAGCTGGCGGGCGGTCTGGACAATCCAGGGGAAGCGCCAGGTCCAGTCGAGGCCGGCCTTGGACTCGAGCCGCACGGCCTCGCCGTCGCGCACCAGGCGCGCGCGATAACCGTCATATTTGATCTCGTGGATCCAGCCGGGGCCGGCCGGCACAGCCTTTGGCGACCTTCGGAACGCAAAACTCAAAGGCGTGGGGCATGCCGCGTAGTAGGTGCTGCGGCGTGCGGTTGCCAGTTGTTCCCTAGTCCTGGTCGACCTCGAGCTCGGCGACCAGGCGGCGCGCTTTCGCCTGCCTTAGGCAACAGGATCTCGACGGCGCGCGATCTCGGCGGCTCGCGCTGGCGCAGCATTTGTGCGCGGTCTGCGGGATCCCATTGAAACTTTTAGTCCCAGCCGAGATTGAGCTACCGGCCAGAGTTTCGTTTTGGAGGATCGGCAATGGCCAATTCTGCTCGCCCATGGACGTCAGAAGACCTTGAGAAACTCAAGGCGATGGCCGGGAATCACCGCCGCGAAGACATAGCCGCCGAATTGAATCGAGGCGTCTCATCGGTGGCTGTCAAAGCGCATCAGCTCGGTATCTCGTTGCGATACCACGCCACGCCAAAGCGTCGACCTTCAACAGCCGAGTCAGCGCCGGGCCATTGACTCGATTGTTTTCGCCTGCGTTGCGCCTTCAGGCGACACCGCGCAAGGGCAGGGCCAACTGCATGTCAAGGCGTCGTGTGGCGTTGGCGGCGATGAAGTCTTGCAGCGCAGATGAGATCTCGGCGTCGGTCTCGGCTACGCGCTGGGCCAGCGCATCCGCGACGTCGGAAGTCGCATCCCGCGACCACCCCTCGATGGGATTGAAGGATACAATTCGGACCGGGTAGGCGTACTGGCCGGACAGGAGATTTTGCAGAACGCCCTCGAGGCCAGTGTCAGCCTCATCCTTCTCGCGCCAGGCGCAACCGGCGCTAGCGCCGAAGTCTTCAAGCACCAGATAGATGTCACGGTCGAGGCGATCGGCGGGCACGATCGAGGGCGAGGAACGCATACGCTACTCCGATGTGACAACGGTAGAGAGACGGCCCCACTAATCCCGGCGGAAAATCTGGCCCCGCTCGGCCGCGAGCGCGAGCTCTGTCCATTCGCGCGCAAGCTTCAACCAGCCTTCTCGATCGACCTGGTCGAGGCTCCGAGCCGCCTCCTCGCGGCAGGCCGTCGCCTCCTTGAAAAATTGCTCAGCTGAGGAGATCATCTCGGCATAGTGTGAGAAACTACTGGGTACCTTGGTCTTCATCGTTGCCTCGGCGCATAACCGTTCGTGCGGTAGACCGGCAATCGCATGCCTCTGGCGGCGCGACTTAACGGCAACCTGACCCGGGAGCCGGCGTTCCTATTTGCGGCTGAGCCGCTTGAACGAGCTTGATCGCGACCGCCTCGGTCAAGCTGACGCCGAGACCCAAGGCATCAAGTGCGCCGACCTCATCAGCAACGCCTTCCTTCGCCAATTCCACTTTAGTCTGCAATTAGGAACGCAGCTTTGAACTCGGGGTTAGATGGCGAGAACCTGTTGGAGCGCGTGTCACCATGTACATGTACAGGGAGCCCATCCTAGACGAGCTAAGGCAGGTCGAGCGTCAGGTAGTTGAAGGCGAGCGGCGACTTGCAGAGCAAGAGGCTCTCGTCGTTGGTTTGAAACGGCAGAAGCAGGATACGAGCAAGGCCGAGGACGAACTCGAACGGATGCGCACCGACCAGCGCCTACTTCAACAGGAGCGACTACGGCTCTTGGCGGTGCAGCAACCATAAGGCGCCCTTCGGCGCTAATTCCGACGCAGTGACCGCCCGCCTGCTCGCCCTGTCCCTGTCGGAAACCTTATCCGGCTGGCACGTGAGGCCGAATCGCGCAATGCTTCTGTGTCATGAGAGAAGCTTACAGCCTGGTCTGGTCGGTGCTGGTCTTATTGTTCCGGTCGCGGGTCTCGTTGGAAGCTGAGATCCTGATCCTTCGTCATCAACTTAACATCCAGCGACGGCACCAGCCGAAGAGAGTGGCCTTCAGTGCCATGGATCGCCTGATCTTTGTTGGGCTGTATCGTTTGGTGCCGAATACCATCAAGGCGCTGACGATTGTGAAGCCGGACACCGTGATCCGTTGGCACCGTGCTGGTTTCAGATTGTATTGGCGCCGGAAATCGCGGCACCGCTGCGGTCGACCGACTGTACCGTTGGAAATTCGCCGGCTAATCCGCGAGATGAGCATCGCCAACCCGTTGTGGGGAGCGCCGAGAATCCATGGAGAGCTTCTCAAGCTCGGCATCGAGATCGGCCAGACCAGTGTCGCCAAATATATGGCGCGGAGGAGGGGCCCTCCCTCGCAGGGATGGAAGACATTCCTTCGCAACCATGCGGATGGCATTGTCGCAATCGACCTGTTCGTCGTGCCAACAATCTCGTTCCGGCTGCTCTATGGTTTGCTGATCATGGGCCATGGCCGGCGACAGATCCTGTGGTTTGGGGTGACCGCGCACCCGACGGCCGAATGGATCGCCAATCAGCTCACGCAAGCCTGCGGCTGGGAGCAAATCCCCCGTTACTTAGTCAGGGACCGCGATCAAGCCTATGGCGCGATCTTTGTCCGCCGGGTTCAGTCGATCGGCATTCGAGACCGCCCGACGTCTTTCTGCTCACCTTGGCAAAACGCCTACGCAGAACGGTTGATCGGTTCAATCCGGAGGGAATGCATTGATCATGTCGTAGTCTTCGGCGAACGCCATCTGCGCCACGTTCTGCTGTCGTACCAAGACTACTACAACGCCACGCGCACTCATTTGTCGTTGAACAAGGATGCCCCGGTCCCTCGCGGCGTTGAGTGGGCCGGGAATGTCGTCTGCCGCCCGATCCTGGGCGGACTGCACCATCAATATGGCCGGATGTGATTTACGGCAGGCACAGGTGCGTTGGCGCCCAGCGCGGTACAAGTTTAGCTCGCTTTTTGCACCGCCGGGGGCTTCCACGAGCCGTTCAGGATCGAAGGCGACTCATCCTTCGGCCAGTACATCCTCAGCATCGGAATGAACTCGCCCTTCGGAGCCGGAAGCCAGTTCGCCTCCTTGTCCTTACCCGGCGATTCATTCTGGAGGTAAAGCGTCAGCGAACCATCGGCATTGAACTTTGGATTGTCGCGCAGGCTGACGGTAAATTTGTTCAGCGGATTGGGAACGAACCACCAGCCCTGGTCGATCATGTACATGGTGATCGACCAGAAGCCGTTGACCGGCGGCGTCGCGTCCTTGGCGAAGGTCAAGGTGTACTTGTTTGCGCCCGTCAGCTTCTGTCCCGTCGAATCGGTCTCCGTGTAGGGATAGACCGCATCCCGCTGCTGGTTGGCGGGCCAACCGAATGCCGCCACCACAGCGCGCATCATGTAGCTGTCGGGGCCGTAGGTACCTAGTCCCTTTGTCACCACCCAGCCGTCGATGATCCCGCCCAAGGCTGCCTTGTTGTCTTCAATCTTCTTCAGGGCTGATTGCGGAATGTCCTTCAATGCAGCCTGCACAGCGGGATCGAGTTTGCTCATCTCAAACGGCTTGCCGGGTACGATACCGATCTTCGCCATGCTCGCGAGGATGGGGCCATCTCCCGCCGCTGGCGGTGCATCCCCACCCATTAGCTTCGCCAAGAGATTGAAATATCCCTCCGTTCCCATAGCTATGATGACCGGTTGCGGCTTATCGGTCATGTTGAAGCCGGGATTCGGATTCACCGGCGGCGCGACAGGTGTATACGACTTGCCCCATGAGGAAAGCGGCGTGATCTTGTACTGTGCCTGCAACTCGTTAACTGCCTTGTAATCCTGTTCGGTGCCATCGGCATAAGTTCGGCCCAGAATGACCATGTAGCGCGTCGCCATGGGGAACTGCTTCATGCCTGCCGGTACCTCGCCCTTCCAGCCAGGGCCGGTGAACAGGTAGTTGGCGGCCTTGCCGTCAGCCGTGCGTCTGCTCGGCGATGACTCGGAGTCCGACATCCAAAGGTCGGTCAGCTCGAACAAATAGAAACGACTGCCCATATCTGGGTGACTGAACACCTGCGGTTCAGTGAGGTCGAGCCAACCCAGAGAATAAAGCGTGTCCGCATTTGGCGCCGAAACGCCACGATAATCGGCCGGCGGATAGCGCGGAACGTTGATGAACTGTCCGGTCGGCGCCGTAAGCCCTTCAACCTTTGGCACATTGCTCATCTGAACCCGGGTGACATCGGTCGTGATGAGCGAATAGCCGTAGATATATGCGCCCTCGGCAATTTGCCGCGCTTCCTCAGGAGTGACTGCTTGTGCGTTTGCAGGCGGGGGCATTCCGCTGAGTACTGTGAATGCAAAGCTGGCCGCAGCCGCGCCGTTTACGAATGATCGTCGGGTCGAACTCATGGCGAACTCCTCACTTTGGTTCAAAGGGGAGACAAGCGCTCGTCGAGCCTAAGGAAAATTCAGCGGCTCGACACGACGCCCAGTTGACCTTAATCTTTGAAGCATACCATTAATTGCATTCTAAAACCAAGCGTGCTGTGACCGCTGTTGGCCCGACTCGGACCTAGCGTGAGGTGCGCCAAAGGGCTGCTATCAGAGACGGAGCGGACCTCAGCGCCATCGTTCTGCGAAGGGCCCCCTGCATCAACCGCCTTCCGGCGGGCATTCCGGGCAGGTGTCGCCGACCGAATGCAGCACAGCACGGACCTCCGCGACGGCTTCGTCCGAAGAGATGCCCTCGGGCGGCTCCTGTCTGGCGCTATCTAGCGCGCGCTCGCGAGCATGCGGATCGGCGCTGTCCTTCGCCCAGCCGTGCTCATCGCATTCGTGGATGGCGCCGGCCGCCTGCAGCACAGCGAATGCCCAACCACGCAGCGTTCGAATCGCTGGGCGTCTCTCTTTCGTCATCAGCATGAAGCGCCTCCTGCCAGGACGAATCGTTTAGCCGCGTCGCCAGTTCCGGGCAGTTAGCACGGGACAGGGATTCGGAATTGGCAGAGCTGAGGCTTGCCCACCTGTTCCACCTTTCCTGCATAAAAACACCGCCAGTTGCTTCCTCTACTTTGCCGCGGCGCTAGTGCAGAAGGGACATCGCAGGGCGGAGATTTGCCTGGGCGTTTGCTGAATCGGTCGTGGGGAGGCCGCGTCGCGCCAGCATCTGCCAGCGGCACCAGGGCGGCAAATTTCGAAGCAGTTAGGCGCATGCTCCAAGAGCTACGCTGCTACAGCGGCCGCGAGATAAAAGAGCCGCTTGTAGACCGATTGCCAAAGCGTGCCATACAGAGTTGAACTGTCGACCTCTCCATTACCAATGGAGTGCTTTACACGTACGGCGCATCGAATACTGGAATGGCGCTGGCGGCTGACCACCGATTGACCACCGAAACGCCGTGAACAAACGGCTTTAAAGGTGGTCAATCAGGAATGATCTTGATTGTTTTTGCTGGATTTTTCGATTGCTACTTACGTTCGGGACGCAGGGGTCGCAGGTTCGAATCCTGCCACTCCGACCATTCTTCCAAAAGTCGACGTTTTCCAGAGGCTTGGCGGACCGGCCGCCAGCGCCTCGGGAGCGCCTTTTTGCAACGATTTTCGGAGCGGGTCCACGGCCGATTTGGCCGGGCAGGGGCATCTGCCGCGGCGGCATGGCTCTACATTCGCCGGCCGATGGTCCAATGCTGGACAGTAGGTCAGTAGCCTACCGCCGCGCCACCAGCACGCCCACCAAGAACGCCACCATCAGTGCCGGCAGTGGCGCCTCGCGCACCATGCCGCGGACGATGTCCGGCCAGTGCTGGTCCGGGACGAGGCTTGGAGACCTGACTTCAGCCATCGGTGTCATGCCCCAGTCCGAGGCAAGTTCGGCGATCTCGCTCGAGGCCAAACGCACGCCGTCGCGGACGCGGAAGATGGCGGCGTCGGATCGCTCGCGCGGCGCGAGCGCCATCAGCGTCGCGACAGCAGTGCGCAACGTCATCTCACCAAAACCTTGCAGCCTCACCGATTCCTCGGGATCGGATGTCATGCAAAATCCCTCACAGCGCGAAGTGGTGCGCGATGGTGAATGCCGCCGTCGCGCACAGGACCAGCGTGGATACCGCGCCGGCCACGCCGCGCGCGAGATGGGCTCGCGTCAGGTGCCTGGTCATGATCTTGCTCCATGCTCTGCATGGCAATAGCGGCGAGGAAGGTTGGTTCCTCGCGCGTCGCTCGAATCGCCCGACGCTCTACTTCCGCAAGAGCTCGCTCAAGGCCGCCGTCGCCTCGGCGCAGCGGATGTCGTCGATCTCGCGCGACAGGCTGAGCGCGCTGGATCTCAGTTCTTCGAGCCTCCAGCTCGCCGGATGTTGGCTTTCGAGCTGACCGAGACGTTTGTTCAGGTCATCCAGTCTCGATTGGAGCTGCCCGATGCTGGCGGCCCCATTCACTTTCCAAACGCGCTGTGCACGCATCGTAGTTCCCCTGCTAGTCTCACGGCGTTGTGAGCGGGGTTCGTGGCTGGAATGGGAGTTTCTTTTGTCCGGCTTCAGACGGTGGGGAACCGTTGCAAAAGGGCAACGCGGGTTCCCGCGCGTTGACCGGCGCGGACAGAGCTATCGCCCATCGCCCGCGCCCTTCTGTAGATGCCGTCGCGTTGCCTAGTCGGGCCCGGCACGATCCGCGTCAGGCGGCGCTCGGCCACCCGGTTGATCGCTTTTCAATGCGGCTTTCCAGGATCGCGATGCTCACCTGGAGATTGTCGCGCCGGGCTCTCAGGTTCTGCGCGAGCATCGGGTAGGCGAGATTGTTTGGATCGGAGATCCCGGCCCTCCGCTCTTCCTCCAGAATGTCGGCGTCGAGCATCTGCGTGCGCCAACGCAGATCGGAGATCAGGACGTGGAGCTGTGTTGGGATGGTCGCTTCGAAACGGGACGTCGATTGCATAGGATCGCCTCACTATGAAACAGACCCACTGCGGGTCTGAGGGATTGGCGGACGAGCAGCAAGGAGAGTGCCAGCGCGCCGGCTGAGGGCGAAGGCCTGCCGGGCGGCCGAAGGGGTGACACTCTCCCCTTCGTCATTCCGGGGCGATGCGCAGCATCGAGCCCGGAATCCATCGGGCCGCAGTTGCGCGGCGACATGGGATCTCAGATGCGCAATTGCGCATCATAGCTCGCCGCTTCGCCGCGCTCCGGAATGACGGTGGCATGCCCGGGTGTTTCGCTTTGCTGTCAACCCAATCGCGCCAAATATTCCCCTTTACCGAAATTCGGAAATGGCGTATGTGTAGCCCATCCCGGCTCATTCGGCTCGTAATGTTTGGCTGGCTATTCCCGAACGAAAATGTGGGACTTAACCTTCCATTCGCCGTTGGACTGGTGTTCGTAAAGCTTAACGGTGCTTCCGGACAGCTTGGTCGTTTCCTCGCCTTTGACCAAGGAAGCTTTGAAGCGGGAGGTCACGTATGTGTAGTTCCCCATTGGCAAAACCTCAACAAGTTCAAGCTTGTGATTTCTGACGCTCGTTCCCCTTTTGGCAAAGAAGTCGCGTATCGCAGTCGCACCCGAAACGGGCGGTGCGCCGGGCGGGATTAGACTGGCATCGGTGGCATACATTGGCAGCAAGGCATCGAAATTTGGATCGTTGATCGCTGCATCCCATTGCGCATTGAGTTTCGTCATGTCCTCAGTGAGCGGGTCCGCCCGCGCATGGCCGATAGTGACGAACAACAGCACCAGCAGCAGCGATAAGCTTTTGCTCATGACTTTGCCCTCTTTGATCTGATCGTGTCCGCCAGTCGGGCGCGCCTATGCGACGCGCACGCTGGTGATCTGTGAATGGCTGGTTCTGAAGATCGCGCCTGCCAATGGCACCAAGGCTGCAATTTGAAGAGAAGCGGAGAGTTCGGCGTTTCTCCGTTTTGTGGGCAGCAGCTTCCGGCAAGCAAAGAGCGTGACGGTGCGGGGAGGTTACACGGTTCTCGGAATCATGCCTACGGTTGTTTTGGGTCAGAAAGCCAGCGAATGTCGGCCCCGAACGCGGCATCGTCGATGGCTCGCACCGTGTCGTGGTGATGACGTGATGTCCGCAATGGCTGGCGGCGACCGTCGAAGGATGGGCGGTCCCTCCGCAATCGGTCGTCAGGGTTCTTCAGAGGGCAAAAAGAAACGCGGGGACCGCGCCACCGCACCTATTGAGAATATCTGGTGCGAGAAAATGCGTGGTTGCAGTTGCAGGGGACGCCGGAACGTTCGCTATGCGCCGATAGCGAGCAGCGAGCGCTTTGCAGCGAAATGACGCGATGGGCCCAAAGGCGACACTCAAGAAAAGCCGCCAAGCGAGGCGGACTTAGACCGGCGTCTCCCGGCGGACTGGCGGTAAGAGTGCCAACGCAATGTAGGGGAGTGGATAAAACAATCCGCCCCAGATGAACCAGGCGGCCCTAGAGCGTCCCCTCTGTTCGGCATAGTTCGCAGTATAGTGCCCGCACGCAGAGATGAGGCTGAGATAAAGGATTGCAGCAACAATTAACGGAAACATGGGCCGGCTCCGATCACTGCTACGAATAAACATAAGGGATTTGGGTCACGGGGCAATACACGCCCTCGTCAACGAATGAGTTCAAGACCGCATGGCAAGGTCCGGTTAGGCGCAATCGCGCCCAAGGTCGACCAGCAGCAAATCTGGATATGGTCCGCTCTGCCGCCGGAAGCGAAAGTGAGCTATCCCGCCGCGATGCAGCAGGAATGACGCTGATGACCGAAACCGTCGCGCCCGTCGCCAAGCCTGTTCCTCGACCGCGATCCAGAAGCGCCGAGACCGTCAGCGCGTCGGCGCTGGCGCAGCACCTCGATTGCAGCCGGACCTACATCGGCAAGCTCGAAGCCGAAGGCGTAATCCAGCGGTAAGGTGACGGCTTCCCGCTCGATCAGAGCCGCGTCGCTTATCTGCGATACCTGCGGCGCGAGCGGCGGCAATCGTCGCGCAGTGAAGCCGATGCTGCGCACGGCGCGGCAATGACAGCGTGTTTTCGAGAACGCTGCAATCTCCTCATGCTGTTGCCGAAAGGCAACTGATTTATTGTTTCTTCGTTGAACTGTTCCATTTTGCGTTTACGCCGCAACAAACAGTTTTAGATTTGCGGTCTCCGGGCTGGGGCGTGTTTTACGACAGCGAATTTTCGAACCCGGAGGCTTTTCGAAATGATTTTGGAATTCCTCGCAATTTTTTCTCTCGTTCAGTTCGCCAACATAATTTCGCGACTGATCGGTCAGCGGAATGACGTACTCTCCTACGTTTCAAGATCAGGTCCTCACCGGTAAGTGTGGCAAAAGCGGCATTGCTGGCACCGTTTTGATGGCATCTATCCTGCATGGTGCGCGACGTAGCGATCTTGCGACCCGGCGCGCCATCGAGCGTGTGTGTTCGAGGTGCGCACAGAGATTGCCAAGGTCTAACAGGAGATGGCCGACAAGTGAGGTGAGCCGCCACTGGATGACGACACATGATGACCGCCGCTCAAGTCGCGACACAGGTCCTACGTCGCCTCCGTTGTGCCGGCGTGCCGGCACGCCATCCACCGCAATCTGTAGCGGCGTGCTTGTCCATCGTAGGCCGGGCGGAGTTGTTTGCTATTTCTGCTCCCCGCGATACTCTGACAATCGGCTGGGGGCCTTAGAATGTTCGATGTGTATCTTAACACCAGGCGAGATCTGTTGGTTGTGCGAAATGGTTTGCCAATTCCGCTTCCCGACGCGTCAGGCAGATGGCATAAGAAGAAAAAAGTAGCGAGCGTCAGTGAGAACATTAAGCTCGCCGTTCAGCGACAAGGCTACTACCTGCGCAAGCTAACGGACTTTAAAAAGCGTTAGCCCGCGAACCGCATGTGCAACCTCTTGTCTGATTGCGGTTGCTGGCACAAGGGTTCAGCTCGTTACCGACAGCCTGCGAGGCTCGCTCTTGTCTACGAGGTCGACGTTCATAGCCGCCTC
>NZ_SPVJ01000053.1:0-48063 GCF_004634465.1 Bradyrhizobium sp. MOS001 | reverse complement strand
CAAGAAAGCGAGGTCCAACACCCCGCTTTCCTGCAAAATCGAATACTACATCAAGACAAATTCTGCTTATTTCTCAGATCAATCCGCATTCTTCACGGACGACTATCGAGATATGTGCTTGTGGCTTCCTGGGTCCCAGCTCTGCGGAGCGGCATTGCATGCCGCACCGCGTCCGGGACACGAGACTAGCGCGCGACGACTTCGACTTCGCCGTCGACGCCGTTGACGACGTTGAAGCCGCGCTCGTAGACCTTGCCCTCGTTCTTGGCGATAGCGCGGTATTCGCCTTCGGAGAGCACGACGCGCGGGAAGGCGCCGATCGATTCCTTGATGACGTCACCGCCGGGGGTCAGCACCGACCAGGCGGTGTTGGCCAGCGCCTCGCCGCCCCTGTCGCTGACGAGCTTAAGCGTGATCACGGCGGCGCGGTGGGTGATGGTGACGTCGGTGAGCTTGCCGGCCTGGACGCGGATGTCCGAGCGCACCACCGAATTGGCGTCGCCATAGTTGGAGATGATGTAGTAGGTGCCCTCCGGGATCAGCACGACGTCGCCGGCGGCGACGTTCGGCACCAGCGAGGCGCGCTCGCCGGACTCGAACTGGCTGCCCTTGTAGATCGCGAACGAGATCTGGTTCTGCGGAATGCGGCTGGTGCCGACGCGGCCCTCGATGCGCAGGCCGCCGGCCGGCAGCACGAAGGATTCGCGGTCGGTCTCGGCCTTCAGGCTGACGGTGCGCACCGCGCTCACGAGGCCGAAGGCGACGTGCACGACGTAATTGCCCGGCGGCAGCACGATGTTCGGCGTGGCGTTCCGATCCTCGCGGATCAGCTTGAAGGTACCGTTCTCGTCAGGACGGTCGGCAAACACGCGCCAGACCAGGCCGCTGGTGATCGCGGGTGTGTCCTTGCCGTATTTCGCGGTCAGCGACAGAACGCCCTGGCCGGGCACGGCCGCGTTGAGCGGCGGGGCCGCCGGCACGGTGCTGACCGCTGGCGGCGGCATGCTGGGCGTGTTCGGCTGGAGCAGGGTCGGCGGCAGGCTCGGCGGCGCAGCACCCGGGCCGGAGGGGGGCGCGAGGCTGACGGCGCCGCCGGGGTCGGGCACCGAGGCGGGCGGCACCGGGGGCGGACGATCGGAGAAAAGCTGCGCCCGCGCAGCATTTTGACCAAGGGTGTAGAGGCAAGCAGCAATGATCAGCGTCGGCAGCAGCGATGTGCTGCGCCGCCATCCGATGATGCCGTCACCCCCGAGAGTCATGCCACCTGCTTTTCACCGAAAACGCGGCAAATTCAAGCCTCCGATTCCCCAGGAAATTCGGCTCGATGCGGTTCATTGGAACCCGGTTGACGCCTGCGTGATTAAACGGGAGGCAGCCGGTCCTCGCCACACTCCTGCCCCCTGCTTCCCGAACGGTATAAACCATGCTTTGCCCTCGTTCTGGCGGAGCGGACGTACGGCGCCTACTCTGCTGTGAGGGCTGGCCCGGGGTAGGAGGGTTTCGGTGCTAGATATCTTGAAGGGTCGGGGCGTGAACGGCTCCAATGGAGAGAAGGTCGGTCTTGGCAGCGTGCGACGGCCGGTCATTGGCCTGGCGCTCGGCGGTGGCGCGGCGCGCGGCTTTGCCCATATCGGCATCCTGAGAACCCTGGCCGCCAATGGCATCGTGCCTGACGTCGTGGTCGGCACCTCGATCGGCGCCGTGGTCGGCGGCCTCTATGCGGCCGGCCGGCTCGATACGCTACAGGAGTGGGGACGCAGCCTGCAGGGGATGCGCAACATCCTCGGCTATCTCGACATCCGACTGAGCGGCTCCGGCCTGATCGGCGGTGAGAAGCTGGCAACCCGGCTCGAGGACGCGGTCGGCCAGACCCTGATCGAGGATCTTCCGATCAAGTTCGCCGCCGTCGCAACCGAGGTCCGTACCGGCCACGAGATCTGGCTGACGCGCGGCCGCGTGGTCGACGCCATGCGCGCCTCCTACGCCCTACCCGGCATCTTCTCGCCCGTCCTGATCGGTGACCGCTGGCTGGTCGACGGTGCGCTGGTGAATCCGGTGCCGGTCTCGGCCGCCCGCGCGCTCGGCGCCGAAATCGTCATTGCCGCCAATCTTTCCAGCGACATCTTCACCCATTCCACGACGATCTATTCGCACGGCGCGGTGCCCGAGACGGTCCCGCCCGCGGCCGAGGCGACCACGGCGAAGCGGCGCTTTCCGCGATTGTTCTCGCCCGAGAAAACCATGAAGCGCGAGTTCTTCGGCGGCGCCGGACGGCCCGGCATCTCCTCGGTGATGGTCGACGCCTTCAACATCATGCAGGACCGCATTACCCGCGCGCGCCTCGCCGGCGATCCGCCCGATCTCCTGATCACGCCGCGGGTCGGTCATTTCGGCTGGTTCGACTTCCACCGTGGCGAGGATCTGATCGCGCACGGCACCCGCGCCGCCGAGCGCGCGCTGGAGTCGATCCAGGAGGCGATCGAGGTGCTTGCGCCGGCGCCCGCGGGCAGCGCGCCCAAGGCGGGCGAGCCCAAGGCAGACGAGTGAGGCCGACGAGTAAGGCCGCTCAGGCCGTCTTGATATAGTCGCGCAAGGCTTCCTGCTCGGTCTCGTATTCCTGGACGCGGCGCTTGACGATGTCGCCGATCGAGATCAGGCCGACCACCTTGCCACCGTCGACGACCGGCAGATGGCGGAACTTGCCGGTGGTCATCGTCTCCATCAGCTCGGCGACCGTGTCGGTCTCCTTGCAGGTCACGACCTTGCGGGTCATGACCTGAGAGACCGGCTCCTCCAGCGCGCCGGCGCCGCGCTCGCCGATCACGCGCACGATGTCGCGCTCGGACAGGATACCTTCGAGCCGGCTCTGGTTCATCACCAGCACCGCGCCGATCTTCTTTTCGCCGAGCAGTTTGACCGCGGCAGCCAGCTTGGCGTCGGGCTCGACGCTCATGATCTGGTGGCCCTTGGTGTTGAGAATGGAACGTACCGTCATTGTCGGCCTCCCTGAATCGGATCCGTCCGCATTTCGCGGACCGGACTTGTTCGTCGAGTCTTCAACTAACAGTTTAGGCGCCGGTTGCACGCTGAGGCGCTTTGCGAAGCATCGCCGCTAGCGGCTTGTCGCTTCGGAACATTCTTCTCGGGAATGATGGATGAATTCGGGCGGCGCCGCAAGCGCCGCTTCAAATGCGGTTCGAAATGTCCTGTGATGACGCATCCGCAGCATCGTTTCGCACGCGCGGCACGGGATCGAACAGCGCGAACAACAGAAGGCCCGCGAAGAAGCCGCCGATATGTGCCTGCCAGGCGACGCTCGTGGTTTCGGAATCGACGCCGATCGCGCCGACGCCGAAGATGATGTTGACGCCGAACCAAACGGCGAGGAAGCCGACCACCCGCCCGTCGCGCAGTGCACGCGACAGTGGCAGTGCCGGAACCCTTGCGGCGGTATCGGCGTCTGATCGGTTGAACGACAGGAAGCTGCCGCGGACAAAGGCAAAGCGGATCGCCGCCGCCATCGCGCCGGACACCGAGGCCGAGGCGCCGATCATCGGCGCCACCGCGTGCTCATGGGTGACGAGATGGGCGAGCGCGCCGGCCGCTGCCGTCACCGCGAGAAACAGGAAGAACCTGATCGCGCCGAAGCGCCGCGCCAGCGCGCTGCCGAACGGCAGCAGCCACAGCACGTTGAAACCGAGATGGGTCAGATTGGCGTGCAGCAGCGAATAGGTGACGAAAGTCCAGACCTTGGCGCCGGCCCCACCGGGGATTTGCAGGTTGAGCAGCGAGGAATCGTAACGTTTCGGGATGAAGCCGAAGACGTCGATGGTCCAGTTCTCGAGCTCCGGCGGTAGCAGCACCCGCAGATGGATCACCGCCAAAAGGAGGATATAGGCGGTCAGCGCGACCGGCAGCGTCAGGATCGGCTCGCGCGGAGCTTCCTCGACAACGGCCGGTATCTCCGGCGGAGAATCTTGCGGGGAATCCAAGGCAGCTTCGCTTTCAGGCGCGATCGGAGCGACAGGCTTAACGACAGCCTTGGAGATAGTCGCCTTTGCCGGCCTTGCGCAAGTGCACAAAAGGAAAAGGCAGGGCCCTGGGAAAGCCCTGCCTGTCCGTGTCGGTCTTCCGGTACCCAGAGGAATAAGGTGTATCCCCACCCCTCCCCGCGGCCCGCGACCAAACTGTTTGACGCCCGTGTACAGGCCCCGCCGAGAACCTGGATGAAAGCGGCGAGGCTTGCGACCGCGATCACCATAGCAGCCGGGCGCCGGACGGAAAGCGCATAGTTAATTTAACGTTAACGACGCAAAGACAGCCTCCGGAGGCCCGAAAACGCCTCCACGGCATAGACGCTGCAAATCCCCTCCTGCACAACAACGAAAGGGATCGCGGGTGCACTGAAGCGGGACAGGTTTGTCCCGCGAGCTAGCGCCCCGGGGTAAGCGTTCAGTCATGAAACATCCGTCGAGCCGCGCGTTCTTCGCGTATTGGGACAAGAAGCGCGGCACTGCGCGGGCCCCTGATCGGGCCGATATCGATCCGGCCGCGGTCCGCGGCCTGCTCGGCGACATCTTCGTGCTGTCCTGCGAACAAAACCTCGGCTTCCCGTTCCGCGTCGCCGGCACGCGCGTCTGCGCGCTCGCGGGACTCGACCTCAAGGACCAGAGCTTTGCGGCGCTGTTCACCGAGGCCAGCCGCAGCGAGATCGAGGAGATCACCACCATCGTCGCCGACGAGACGTTAGGTGCGATCGCCGGCGTCACCGCCGCGCGCGAGGATGGCAGCAAGGCGCATCTCGAGCTGCTGCTGCTGCCCTTCAACGCCCGCCCCCATACGCCGGTGAGTGTCACCGGCGTGCTCGCACCGTTCAACGACGAATGCGGCGCGTTGTCCGCATTCGCCCTCACCTCCTGGCGCTATCTGCATCAGCCGGAGAAGCTGCTGCCGCGCGCAATCCGCAAATTGCAGATCGCACGCGGGCTGATGGTGTATGAGGGGCTGAGGTAGTTTTCGTTTCGACGAGGGCAAACGCCGCGACCTCGATGCAGCCTTTCACCGGGATGACACAGCCATGTCCGACATCATCAACTTCGGTACGCTTCAGCTCCGCTTCCTGCACAGCAAGGACGACACCGGCGGCAGCGTCGACATCTTCGAAATGACGCTCCAGCCGAATGCGCGGATGCCGATCCCGCATTATCACGACCGCTGGGACGAAACGATCTACGGGCTGTCCGGCGTATCGACCTGGACGATCGACGGCAAGCAGAACGATCTCGGCCCCGGAGAATCGGTCTTCATCAAGCGCGGCATCGTGCACGGCTTCACCAACCGTTCGGCGGGACCGGCAACATGCCTGTGCATCCTGAGCCCCGGGGTACTGGGCCCGCAATATTTCACGGAGATGGCCGCACTCCTGTCGGCCGGCGCGCCACCCGATCCCGCGAAGATGAAAGAGACGATGCTGCGCTACGGACTGGTGCCCGCGCCGGCAGCGTGAGCCAGGCTCGCGATCCATCATTGGAACCTTACCTGCTGCAGGACGTTTAGCTGTTTGCCGGGCATATGCCTGCACGGCAACGCGGCTCGGCCGGAGACGATGCGTTTGCTCGCCGCCGGGCCTCCGTCGAGGGACGATTCCCCGTGATGGAGCACGCGACCAGAGTTGGTAATCGCCTGTTAGCTGCATTACCGCCGGCCGACTTCGCTTTGCTTGCACCGTATCTCCGGAAAGTACCGCTCCAGCACGATGCAGTCCTGGTTCGATCGGGCGACCGGGTCGAGCACCTTTGCTTCCCGTGCAGCGGCGCGATCGCCCTCATCATGGAGTTGCCGAACGGACAGACGGCCGCAACCGCCGTGATCGGCAACGAAGTCGGCCTCATGACGGCGCTCGGCCCCGTGCGATCCCCCCTGACGGCGGTTGTCCGCGTGGCCGGGACCGCACTGCAGATCTCGCCCGCGCGATTTCAAGCAACGCTCGAACGCAGTCCCGCCCTCGCAAGCGCGGTTCAGATCGTCACCAGGGCGATGATGACGCAATTCCTGCACGTCGCGGCCTGTAATGCACTGCACTCCGTCGAGGCCCGCCTCGCCCGCTGGCTGCTTCACATTCACGATCGGACGGAGGGCAGTGGTGACGTCCTGCACCTGACGCAAGAGACGTTGTCGGAATTGCTCGGCGTCCGGCGGACCACCGTCACGCACGTCGTGAGCGCACTTCGAACCTCAAGGGCCCTGAAATCCAGTCGGCGCGGCCAACTCGAGATCGACAGGCAGCGGCTCGAGGTCGTCGCCTGCGAGTGCTACAAGGTGATGAGCCACAGGATCGATCGGATCGTTTCGCAGGATGCCGTCAGGCGGCTTCACACCGCGCCCGCGCGGAACGGCTGCCCGCCCCCGGACTTCCCGTTCGCCAAGACCGATTCATAGACCCAGGCCTCTCTGGCGAACCACTCATGCGTCGCCGCGCACATCCCGCAATATGTGCGTGAGAAGAACACCGTACTGCACCGAAATCTTTCGCGATCCATCTCGATGCCCGTCGGAATGGCGTGGCCCGTTTCCGGGCATTTGATCATCACCATACCCATCCTGACTTCCTCCAGCTTGGCATCACCTCACGGCAAGGCTTCTCACGGCAAGGCTTCACCGCCTCGGCTGGACCGCGCCCCTTCTGGCGAAGACGCTCGTCCAGCCGATCCACGCGGCCAGTAGCCTCGATTCAAGCAGCCCTATGCAGAACCAGGTTGAAACTCTTCTTGATCGGCTCGGCCGTCTCGGTTGCGACCTTCTGGGCGAGGTCCCAAAGCTCCCGGTTTTGGCGAGAAGCCGCTTCAAAGGTCTTGCGGCTGTGGGTGGTGGAGAGGTTCACGACATCCGCAAACGACCTCGCATCCGCAAGCTGGGACATGAATTCCAGCGCGGAGCTGGTATTGACGTTTGATATTTCGATGACCTTGGAGCCGTAATCGACGGCACGCGTGGCATTGGTCGAACAGGCTTCGCGGAGCGCTTCGGTGATCTCCTCGGAAGCTGCCCTCATCCGCTCAAAATTTGCCTTGGCCCGCGCGGCGCCCTGCTCGGCGAGATCGCCGAAGATCGCCTGGAAGTTAAAAAACGGCATGTCGAACCTGGGCGTTGCACCGCCATTCGCCGTCCCGTTCAGCGCAGTGGCGTTCGTCTCGGTTTTCAGATTGGCATCATTCATGGTCATTCATCCCCTCACGCGAAACCAGATAATGGATTGAAGACTCCCAGAAGCTCCCAGGTGCGGACCGCACCGGGAAACCAGTGCCCCTACTCTCAAATGGAGGGATGCTGCTGCCGATATGCCGCTTTCGCCCCCTGCCGGAACCAACTATGACCAACCAAAATCGGGCCTTCGGTTCGCTTTCGGACTCTCGACTTGAATAAATTCGATTCAAGCGACGGCGCGCCACGGGCGGCGTTTTTACTTCTTCGAAGTTGTCGCGATTACCTCCGCCAACTTGAGATCAGTCCGGCAAGCGGTTCGGAGACGCCGGCGCCGGTAGCCTTCCACTGGGTGCGCGGCGAGGATTCGGCCGTTTCCAGATGGCGCCCTGTCATTGATTGATTGCGAGTTGATGGAGCCGCTCCGCAGCGCACCGCATTGAACGATACGTCGCATCGCCAATGCGGCGTTGCGCTGCGTCCGAGGCACGAGACCGGTGGCATCCCGTCAATGTCAGACACCACCTCGCATTGCCGCGGCGGATTGTCCGCTCACGGCGTCGCCAGGTGCCAGGCGCCATTCAGAAAGCCGTCGCCGGTGATGTCGCCGGGCTTCTGGTCCTTGGCGAAGGTGTAGAGCGGCTTGCCCTTATAAGCCCACTGCCTGGATCCGTCATCGCGCGTGATGACGGTGTAGCCGTCGCCCGCGGCATCGCTCGCCTCGGCCTTCAGCACCGGCCAGTTTGTCGCACACGGTCCGTTGCAGGCCGACTTGCCGTCCGCATCCTTGTCGAAGGTGTAGAGCGTCATGCCCTTGGCATCGGTGAGCACGTTGCCCTTGTCGGACTTGCCGGTCTTGGTCGGCGGCGCGGCGAAGGCAGCGGGGATGATGGCGAGCGATACGGCGAGCGTGAGCGCGAAGCGGATCGAGGACGTCATGGTTTCTCCTGTCATGCAATTGGCTTGCATGGGGTAGGACGCCGCGCAACGCTTCGTATTCCTGGGACTGCGGCAAAGATATTTTTCGCTGCGCGCGTCGTCGCGACGGAATAAACTGGAATGGATGAGACCGACCAACGGACCGACATGAGCAAGCCGCATTGGCGTCCCGCGCGCGCCTCCGACCTGGTCGCGATCAGCGCGATCGCAGCGCGGATCCATCCTGATCTCCCTGAGAGTCCCGACGTGTTCGCGGAGAAGATGCGGCTCTATCCTGATGGCTGCCGTCTGCTCATCGCCGACGAAGAGATCGCCGGCTACGGACTCGCGCATCCGTGGAGGCAGCACCGGATTCCGCCGCTCAACGGCTTCCTGCAACAACTGCCCGATGATGCGGATTGTCTCTACGTGCACGACGTCGCCGTGCTGCCCGATTTCCGCGGTGGCATCGCGCGCGATTATATTGCCGATATCGAGAAGCTGGCGCGCGTATCACACATCACAACGCTCGCGCTGGTCTCGGTCTACGCCACGCGGCCGTTATGGGAGCGTCTCGGCTTCCGGCCCGTCGCGGCGGATGCGGAGGCGCGCGCAAAGCTCGCCTCCTATGGCGAAGGCGCGACCTACATGCTTCGCTGCCTCGCTGCGACATAACGTCCCCGCCCGGCTCACGCGGGCGTGAAGCCGTCCCTCGAACCGCCTTCGATCACCCCCCGTCGAAGGTGTGCGCGGGCCGTTCTGGTCTCGCCGAATCGAGACTGGAGAATTTCCATGAAACTTACATTGTCGAAAGTTGCTTTGATTGCATTCGCCGCGGCGGCCGCGTTCAGCGCAACCAGTGCCAACGCGGCGCAGGTCCGGACCTATGGCTGCGATTCCGCCTTCTTCGAGGGCTGCGGTATCCTGGTCGAGACGCCGACCCCGGGCGGCAGAAGCCGCGTCAACCTCACTCACGACACCTCGCCCATCTACATGAAGCAGACCGACCCCCGCTACAGCTCGTCGATGCGCGATGCCGGCGGTGGCGGCGGCGGAGGTGGTGGTGGCGGCGGTGGCGGTGGCCGCTGAGTTCGCAGCTGACTTTTCAGATGATGTCGCCGGCGCAATCCGGCGGCATCATTGCTGTCTGCACGCTCAGGCGCAGTTCAGCCCCGATGCTTTTTCTTCGCCTTCTTTTTTCCAGGCGCGCCCTTCAACGGCCACGGCGTCACCGCCGGCTCGGCATGGCCAGGCTTGTTCTTGTGCTTCTTTTTCTTTCCGAACGAAGGAGCATCGTCGAATTTCGGCCTGCGCTCGCCGTGAGCCTTGTCGCGGGGCTTGAACCCAGCTGCATCGCGCGGGCGATCGTCGCGACGTTCACGATGATCGCTGTCGCCGCTCTCGCGCCGGGGCGGCTTTGACCGCTCCTCCGAAGGCGCCTGCCGCTGCGGCGCATCGGTCATCGGCTCGAGGCGGATATTGTCTTCCTTGTCCGGACGCTTGATCTTGGCAGCGAAGGATTCCGCGACCCGCTCGGAAATTTCGAACTCGGTCGTGGTGTCCATGATCTTGATGGCGCCGATGTCGCCCTTGTCGATGCCGCCGCGGCGGCAGATCATCGGCAAGAGCCAGCGTGCTTCCGCATTCTTTCTTCGTCCGATGTTGGCCCGGAACCAGACGCTGCCGTCCGCCATGCCGTGTTTCGCTGACGATTTTCCTGATTTGGGTCGAGACCTTTCGGGGCGATCATCGCCGCGCGAAGTGCGGGCATCGTCGCGCGGTGCGCGGACATTGTCGCGCCCGCGATCATCGCGCGGCCGGCCGGCTCGCTCGCCGGGATCGATGATGTCTTCGGGCGACGGCAGCCGTGCGCGATAGAGCCGCGCGAGTGCGGCTGCGATATCCTCGGCCGACCGCTCGGCCAGCAGCGCCTGCGCCAGCACCAGATCGTCCGCGGTCGTCTCCTCGGTGAACAACACGTCCTTCATGCGGTCGTGATCGAGCTTGCGGATTTCCTCCGCCTGCGGTGCCGTTCCCCAGACCGCGTCGATCCCCGAGACATTCAGCAGCATTTCCGCACGTCGCCGCCGTACAGGCGGCACCAGCAGGACGCTCGTCCCCTTGCGGCCCGCCCGCCCGGTGCGGCCGGAGCGATGCTGCATCACCTCGGCGTCGTTGGGCAGATCGGCATGGATGACGAGATCGAGGCTCGGCAGGTCGATGCCGCGGGCGGCGACGTCGGTCGCCACACAGACGCGAGCGCGTCCGTCCCGGAGCGACTGCAGCGCCGTGGTCCGCTCGTTCTGCGTCAATTCGCCTGACAGCGCGACCACGGAGAAGCCGCGCTCCAGCAGCGCCGCCTGCAAATGTCTGACGTGATCGCGCGTGCTGCAAAACACCAGCGCGCTCGGCGCCTCGAAGAAGCGCAGCACGTTGACGACGGCATGTTCGACATCACCGGGGGCGACCCGGATGGCGCGGTACTCGATGTCGGCGTGACCGCCTTCATCGCCGGCGACCTCGATCCGAAACGCCTGCTGCTGATATTGCTTGGCCAGCGCCACGATACCGCGCGGAAACGTCGCCGAGAACAGCAACGTGCGGCGTGTCTCCGGCGTGGTCTTGAGGATGAATTCCATGTCCTCGCGAAAGCCGAGATTGAGCATCTCGTCGGCCTCGTCGAGGACGACCACTTTCAATTCCGTGATGTCGAGACGGCCGCGACGCAAATGGTCGCACAACCGGCCGGGCGTGCCGACGACGATGTGAGCGCCCGCCGCAAGCTCGCGCTGCTCGCGCCGCGGATCCATGCCGCCGACGCAGGAGACGACCCGCCCGCCGGCATGCCCATACAGCCATGCCAGTTCGCGTTGAACCTGCAAGGCGAGCTCGCGGGTCGGCGCCACGATCAGGGCGAGCGGCCCCCCCGCCTGCTCGAACCGCTCGGCATCGCCAAACAGATCCTTGGCCATGGCGAGGCCATACGCGAGGGTCTTGCCGGAGCCGGTCTGGGCCGAAACCAGGAGGTCGCGGTCGGCGGCTTCGTCTGCGAGCACGGCGAGCTGGACGGGGGTGGGTGAATCATAGTTCCGCTCGGCCAAAGCGTGGGCGAGCGGCGGGGTCAGGGCCGGAAAAGACACGGGATGGAGAACCTTGGTTAATGTCAGGCGCGGAACGGTGAACCGGCGGACCTGAGTTGCGTGCGCGGCAAACGGCCCGGCCGCACGCTGGATGTGATCAGGGCGCTCTTTACGCCAAGTGCTCTGAAATCACCATGCCTATGATGCATGGCTTGACGGAAAGAACCGCGCCTGAAGGTTGCAGCGGACGTTCGCGGCCACCTCCGTTAACCTGAAGCCAACCGGCTTAGAGGGGGACGACCGCGTGACGCCTTCCGCCAAACGCGCCTGCGGCGATTGCACGCTTTGCTGCAAGGTCATGGCCATCGAGGCGCTGGCCAAACCGGCTGGAAGCTGGTGCCGGCACTGCAAACCCGGCCAGGGCTGCGCGATCTATGCCGAACGCCCGGCCGAATGGGCCAGCGCATGATCCTCGTCACGCCGGACCGCGAGTTCGATCGCGGCATCGTCGGGCCGGAAGAGCGGATCGTGCGGGAGCTGGAGGGGACCAAGGTCGTCGGCGCGACGGTGGTGAAGGAACATCAGATCAGCCATGGCTGGTTGGTGAACGTCCCATCAGCCGATGCTAGATAGGTCCGGTGACCTGGCAGAGTTAAGTTCAGGCAAAGCAGCACGGGGAGCACGACGATGCGATTGGCAGTCATTTCCGATATCCACGGCAATCTCGCTGCGTTGGAAGCGGTGCTGGCCGACATCAAGGCGCGCGGCGTCGATCGTACGGTCAACCTCGGCGATTGCGTCACCAGCCCGCTGTGGCCAAAGGAAACTTTCGAGGCTCTCCAGTCGCTGTCGTTGCCGACGGTGCGCGGAAATCATGATCGCTGGATTGAGGAGTTTCCAGACGACAAGCTCTCGCCGGCAGGTCTGTTTGCGCGTAGCGCATTGACCGCAGAGCAGCGCCGCGCACTTCACAGCCTGCCCTCCCAAATACGGCTGGACGACGGGATCCTGGCCTGCCACGGCACCCCCGACGACGATACAACGTGCCTGCTCGAAGAAGCGCTCGAGGACGGCCGCTTCGTGCCGGCGCGTCGCGACGTGCTGACCGCGCGCCTTTCGAGCGCGCCAACGGCGCGTGTCGTGCTGTGTGGTCACAGCCACCGCCAGGCGGCTGTTCAGGGCCCGGGCGACCGCCTGGTCCTCAATCCCGGCAGCGTTGGTTGCCCGGTGTTCGCGGACATTCCTTTTGCCGCAAACCTGGAGCATCGCTCGCCTCACGCCCGCTACGCGATCCTCACGAAACGAACAAGAGGCTGGCAAGTCGAACTGCTGGCCCTGGAATACGACTGGGAAGCCGCGTCCGCGCAGGCGCTCGCCAACGGCCGCCCGGAATGGGCGGAGGCCATGTTATCAGGACATGTCAAATAGCTGGCCTTGCCACGTCGGTCATTCGATCCCAAATCGTGCCTCACGAGAGAGCAACGGGGTGAAACATGGCCGACAAGATATCGCTTGCCGACAAACTCGCGACCTTTGGGGATTTCTGGTCGCCGCGCACGGTCACGACCTTCAACGATTGCGACGTGATGGTGGTGAAGGTGAAGGGCGAGTTCACCTGGCACAAGCACGATGACACCGACGATTTCTTTCTCGTCCTGAAAGGCAGTCTGGACATTGAATTGCGGGATCGCACGGTGACGCTCGGCCCGGGCGAACTCTATGTCGTGCCCAAAGGTGTCGAGCATCGCCCGGTGGCACGCGAGGAGGTTCACCTCCTGCTCATCGAGCCCACCGGCACCCCGAACACGGGCGACAAGGCCACAGCCGCAGCACGCAAGCTCGCATAGAGGACAACGCGCTTGGCGCGCGTCTAATCTCTGGAGGTCGCCAGCTTGCTGAAGCGGCCGACCAGCCTCGCCCTGACCCGTGCAACTGTGTCCCTCGCCGCGCGGCTCAGGGCGCGGATGGCGCGCCAGGCGTCGGTTGCCTGCAGCCACGCCTTCACCTCGGAGAACTTGCCGTACGCCCAGGCGAACGCCGGAATCCGCATCAGCTTGTCGCGCGTAAGATGGAACAGGCGCTCGACCAGCACGAGCTTGAGCAATTCGCCGACGATGAAAGTCACGGCGGCGCTCACGACCTGACCCGTTGCAGCGAGGTAGGCCGCCACCGGCTTGATCGGCTCCAGAATGATCACGGGCACTGAAAACAGGGCGAGCGAGGGATAAGGGGACAGCGACCTGATCCAGGTGCGCAACCACTTGAATTCGAAATGCCGCCCAATCCAGCGCGCCATTGGCCGCGCGACGGCCATGAAGACGGCATCCACCAGGAAGTAGATGGCCGCCAGGATGTAAGTAACGGGTTTCAGGATTCGCTTCACGATACCTCTCCCGTGAAGTGAAAGTCGGAACCTGGGCCTAAGTTTCACCTTAACATGGATAGATCGGGGATTCCCGATGGAACTTTTTGGGCGCCTCAGATCTCGGCATAGACCTCCAGCAAATTGCCGTCGGGATCGCGAAAAAACAGCGTCCGGTGTCCGAACGACTGGTTCGTGGGCGGTGACAGCAGCGCCACGCCCTGCCGCACCAGCTCTTCGGCACATTGATCGACCTCGGTCGCGGACACCTTGAAGGCCAGTTGCAGCGAGGCGCTGCCCGCCGGCGTCGGCGCGTCGGCCGCGGTCCGGCTCGGTCTCGCCAGCGCCAGCGTATTGCCACCCAGGCCGTACTCGATCCAGTTCGGCGAGAGCTCGCGCAGCAGCGGAAAGGCGAGAACGTCCTCGTAGAACCAGCGCATCGCCACCATGTCGCGCACGAAGATGACGGTGTAGTCGATCGCGCGAATGGCGTGGAAGGGGGAGCGGGTGCGCGGGTTAGGTTCGTCTGTCATTGTAGCCCTCATTCCAAACTCAGGCTCGTAGCCCGCATGGAGCGGAATGCGGGACCGGCGGCCCCGGATTGCGCTGCGCTCCATCCGGGCTACAAGGTTCAAGAATTATCGCAACAAGCCACCGCTATAGCGCAGCTCGTACAGCGGTGCGCCATCATGCCGCGAGATCGTCTCGACGCCGTGGAAGCGATCGAGCGCCCTTTCGACCTCGTTGCGGTAAGTCATGCCTGCCTGCTCGAACAGGCACGGTCCCCGATAAGGCTCCTCGACGCTTACGCCCAACAGCGCCCGGCGCAGGAATTGGTAGATCTCGAGCAGCGTGGACCGATCCGTGATGTCCGCGCGGGCGCCGCCGCTGTAGCTCATCGACCAGATGACGCGGTCATCCCGTGACACGGTCTCTTGGCCAACGAAGAATCCTATCCCGAAATAGATATCGCGATAGACAAAAGGTGGCGCGCGATGCTCGAGCTGCTTGGAGCCGGCGAGCAGCGGCGCGGCCACGGTCGCGTCGTCGTCCAGCCCCGCATAGGTGCGCCGCTTGGCTTCGACCAGGAACGCTGCGAGATCGGGGGGAATGGACGGCATTGTCTAGTCCACCAGTTCCGGCCACGGCACGATGGTCGATTTCACCGTCTTCATCGCCATCGCATCCCTCACCGCCTGCGCGACGCCCGCTTCCGTGAACGGATAGATCGTCTGCATCTTCAGCCAGGGATATTTGTCACGGGTGCGGTAGAGCATGTCGACGCCGAGCGGGAGATCATTACCGGTAAAGCCCCAGGATCCCAGCACGTTGAGGTCCTTGGTGCAGATGCGGTGCCAGGAGGTCGCGATCGAGCCGGCATCGGTGAACTGACCCATCTCGACATAGGTACCGCCGTCGCGGAGCATCTCGATGCCTTCGGGGCCGGCGGACGGATGTCCCGAGCAATCCATCACGAGATCGGCACCGAAGTGGCCTACGATCTCGCGGACGCACGCGATGCGCTCCTGCGGCAATTTGATCTCCTCGATGTTCACCGTCGCCTCCGCGCCGAACTCGCGCGCGAGCTTGAGCCGCGGCTCTTCCGGCGCGCCGACGCAGATCACGCGCCCCGCCCCCATCTCCTTGGCGGCCGCGACCGCGAGAATGCCGATCGGACCCGAGCCCTGGATCACCACCGTGTCGCCCCAGGAAAAACCACCGGCGCGGGTGGCGCGGTTGAAGGCGCGGATGCAGGAGGTCAGCGGCTCCGACAGCGCGCCCAGCCGCAGCGACATGTCGTCGGGCAGCTTGTAGATCTTGGTGCCCGGCAGCATCTCGAGATCGGCATAGACATATTCGGCCCAGCCGCCCCACATATGCGGCGCCTTGTCGAAGCCGAGATAGCGGCCGTAATAGACCGGCGTCAGGCATTTGTTCGCGGTCTGCGGATAATGGATGCAGTAATAGCAGTGGCCGCAGGGCATCAGCGGCGGGATCATCACTTTTGATCCGACCTTGAGCGGCTTGCTCATGAAGTCCTCGGTGAATTCCTCGCCGCATTCGACGATGATTCCGCCGAGCTCGTGGCCGAGCGTGAACGGCCAGGGCAGCGGCTTCGGCCAATGCCCTTTGAGGATGTGCAGATCGGTCCCGCAGACGCCGCAGGCGCCGACCTTGATCAGCGCAGCCTTTTTGCCGACCTTCGGCCATGGCACGGTCTTGATGACGGGCTCCGAGCCCGGCCCTGCGTGAGTGCAGACGCGGATCTGGTCCATGGCTGTTTCCTCGCGGCCCGTCTGTTATGATTGATGGTGCGGGCGTGAGGCAAAGCGTATGTGAGATGCGCGGTCGTGCCAAGCGTGAGTCTCGAAGCCCGCACGGAGCGAAGCGAAATGCAAGACCGGCGTCCCCGGAATACGCTTCGCTCCACCCGGGCGACAAGGACAACGCCGATGCTGCGTGACTATCAGCCAGCGGATGCGGAAGCGATCGTGCGCGTCGCTCTCGCGGCATTCGCGCAATTCGAGCAGGATTATTCCGACTGGCCGTTGTTTACGACCCATGTCGCGAAGATGCCGGAGCTGGCCAAGACCGGCGAGATCATCGTCGCCGAGGATGGCGGCCAGATCGTCGGCGCCGTCGCCTATGTCGGTCCGCAAGCCCCGAAGCCTGCCTTCTTCGATCCGGCCTGGCCGGTCATCCGCATGCTGGTGGTTGATCCGGCCGCGCGCAGCAAGGGCATCGGCCGGCAATTGACCGAGGAATGCCTGCGCCGCGCCGAGCGCGACCAGTCGGGCGTCATCGCCCTACACACGACGCCGATCATGACGGTCGCATTGCCGATGTATCAGCGGATGGGATTTACCAGGGTTCGCGAGGCGCCGGATATTCTGGGCGTGCCTTATGCGGTGTACGTCAGGACGCTGGGGTAGGATGGCGTCGGCGTTGATTCTTTGACAGTCGTTGCGAATGACAAACTGGACGAGCCGAACCTGCGCGGCAAATGGCATCGACATCCATTATTTACGGACCGGGGACGAGAAGCCTGCGCTGATCGCGCTGCATGGTCTGACTGGAAGCGGTGCCTGCTGGACACCGTTGGCGCGTGCGCTCGAAGACGGCTACGACGTCATCATGCCCTCCGCGAGGGGACATGGCGCGTCGAGCGCACCGTCCGGCGGGTATCTGTACCGCGATCTCGCAGGCGACGTCATCGGCCTCATTGACGCGCTCGGGCTGACTGCCCCGATCCTGCTCGGCCATTCTATGGGCGGCATGACCGCCGCCGTGGTTGCGAGCGAGATGGGTACGACCATTCGCAGCGTTATCCTCGCCGATCCGACCTTCCTGCGACCGGAGCGTCAGCGCGAGGTTTATGAGAGTGATGTCGCCGAGCAGCATCGCCGGCTTCTGGGGCAGGACAAGGATGAGGTACTCGCCGAGGCCCGGCGGCGGCATCCGCACCGCTCATCCGAGCTGCTTGACCTGATCGTTGATGCGCGGCTGCGGACCGAGATCAGCGCCTTCGAGGTTCTCACGCCGCCGAACCCGGATTATCGCGAGCTTGTCAAAGCCATTGCCGTCCCGAGCCTGCTTGTCATCGGAGACAATGGCGTTGTCTCGGTCGAGACGGCGCGGGAGCTGCAGGGGCTCAATCCACACCTCAGCCATGAGGTGATCGCGAATGCGGGCCATGGGTTGCCATATGACAAGCCGGATGAGTTTGCTGCGGTGGTCAGATCGTTTCTGGCGACGGAGATCGCGTGACGCGCTGCTTCGTAGCCCGCATGGAGCTTTGCGGAATGCGGGGCCGGCGGTCCCGGGTTGCGGGCTACGGACAAACACCCAAGTGTCTTGAGCGGCCGGCGGCGAACGTGTATGGCCCCAAGGGTCCCACCCAGGTGATCGCTTGAACCCCCTGCCCCAAAATCCTGTTGTCGCGTCCGGATCGTTCGCGGCGATGAAGTCGGTGCCGTACCGGCTCCAGTTCATCGCCTACGTGCTGGCGATGATGGCGGACAACATCGAGCATGTGATCAGCTATTGGGTGGTGTTCCAAAAATTCCATTCGCCGACGCTGGGGGGCTTTGCCGTGCTGTCGCACTGGCTGCCGTTCCTGCTGTTCTCGGTCGCGGTCGGCGGGCTCGCCGACCGGTTCGATCCGCGACGCATCATCCAATGCGGCATGCTGCTGTTCATCGTGGCCTCGGCCGGATGGGGCTTCTTCTTCATCACCGACACCATCCAGATGTGGCACGCGATGCTGCTGCTGGTGATCCATGGCTGCGCCGGCGTGCTGTGGCAGACGCCGAACCAGCTTCTGCTCTACGATCTCGTCGGTCCCGCGGATCTTCCGAGCGCGGTGCGCCTGAATGCGATGGCGCGCTATCTCGGCATCCTGGTCGGGCCCGCCGTCGGCGGCGTCATCATGCTGACGCTGGGCACCTCGCACGGCATCATCTTCAACACGCTGTTCTACCTGCCGATGCTGCTCTGGCTGTTCTGGGCGCCGGTGCGCGACAAGAGCGTCGCGGTGCGGCGCTTCGCCATGCGCGGCCTTGCCGACATCGTGCTGACGATGCGCGCCATCGGCACGCAGCCGGTGCTGACCGCAATGACGTGGCTCGCCGGCCTCACCTCCTTCATGATCGGCAACGCCTATCACGCCCAGATGCCGGGGTTTGCCGGCGATCTCGGCCACGGCGATCCCGGCGTCTCCTACAGCGTGCTGCTCGCGGCCGATGCGGCAGGTGCACTGCTCGCCGGCATCGCGCTGGAATCCTGGGGACGGTTGAAGGGCACGCCGCGCACCGCGATCATGCTGGCCATGCTGTGGAGCGTGGCGCTGCTCGGCTTCGCCGCGGTGCGGATCTATCCGGTCGCGATCGTGCTGCTGTTCTTTGCCGGCTTCTTCGAGCTGTCCTTCAACACCATGGCGCAGGCGCTGGTGCAGTTGAACGCGCCGCACGACATCCGCGGCCGCGTCGTCGGGCTCTACAACATGGCCGGCCTCGGGATGCGGGCCTTCAGCGGCA
The DNA here is from genome assembly GCF_004634465.1 of Bradyrhizobium sp. MOS001. NCBI lineage: Bacteria > Pseudomonadati > Pseudomonadota > Alphaproteobacteria > Hyphomicrobiales > Nitrobacteraceae > Bradyrhizobium > Bradyrhizobium sp. MOS001. The sequence continues at coordinate 29,467 of NZ_SPVJ01000053.1, read as the reverse complement.
TCACCGTCGGCCTGTTCGGCGCGGCGATCGGCATTCACTGGTCGCTCGGGCTCTCGGCCGCGGTGCTGCTGGCGCTGCTGTGCCTTCTCTACGGACGCGCGACGAGGAAGACAGCCGGTTGACTCTCGTCCCTCTCCACCGCACCTTCGAGAGAGGGCTTGGGGAGATGAGACGTTGCGCAATCGCTGGGGCATTCTTGCGATCCTGTTCGTCGTGCGCCTCACCATCGCGTTCCAGTTCCAGAGCGTGGCCGCAGTCGCGCCGTTGCTACAACAGACCTTTGGCGTCGGGCTCGCCGATATCGGCATCCTGATCGGACTCTATTTCACCCCCGGCATCGTGCTGGCGCTGCCGGGCGGCGCGATCGGCCGGACTCTTGGCGACAAGCCGACGACGATCGCAGCGCTGCTGCTGATGACCGCGGGCAGCCTGGTCATGGCCACCACCGACATCTGGGGCTGGCAGATGGCGGGCCGGCTCGTCTCCGGCGCCGGCGGCGTGCTGCTGACGGTGCAGCTCACCAAGATGGGCACCGACTGGTTCGCCGGGAAGGAGATCGCCACCGCGATGGCGATCTTCGTCAACTCCTGGCCGGCCGGCGTCGCGATCTCGCTGCTGGTGCTGCCGGCGATCGGCACGGCCTATGGCGCGAGCGCGGTGTTCCTGGCGGCAGGCGCCCTCACCGCAATCGGTATTGTGCTGGTCACGCTCTATCAGTCGCCGCCGGGTGCCACAGTCAGCGCGGCCGGCCCAGGCCGGCTCGACCCCCTCGCGCTGCTGGCGGTGATCGTCGCGGGCCTGATCTGGGGACTCTTTAATGTCGGCTTCGCCATGATCTTCTCGTTCGGCCCCTCCCTGCTCGCCGAGCGCGGCTGGAGCATTGCTGCGGCAGGCTCCGCGATCAGCCTCGTGATGTGGCTGTCGGTGATCTCGGTGCCGGCAGGCGGCTATCTCGCCGACCGCTTCAAGCGTCCGCTCACGCTCGCGACCGCAGCCAGCCTCATCGTGGCCGGGCTGCTTGCCTGGTTGCCGCGATCGGATGCGGTGATCACGGTCCTCGTCCTGATCGGCCTGATCGGCGGCCATCCGGCCGGCCCGATCATGAGCCTGGCCGCCCGCGTGCTCGCGCCGGAAACAAGGGCGATCGGCATGGGCGTGTTCTACACTCTCTTCTATGCCGCGATGATGCTGGGACCGGCGGTCGCCGGCCGGCTGGCCAAATCGGCCGGGACGGCCGCGGTGGCACTCGACCTCGGCGCGCTGACGGTGCTGGCCTGCCCGCCGCTGATGTGGCTTTTCGAGCGCATTGTGTCTGTCCGTAATCGACGCGCCCAATCCTAACGCGGCGTTAACCCTGTGCACCTTAGGGTCGTCCCGGACTCCGCCAGGCGGGGGGGCGGGTTGTGAAAATGGCGTTGGCGAACAAAAAATTTCTTCCGGCCGCCGAGGAACGACGGCGTTTCCAGCGGGTGAAGGTTCACCTGCTCGGCCGCTACATGCTGCCGGACCGCCGGGAATTCCCCTGCCAGGTCATCAACATGTCGCCGGGCGGACTAGCGCTTCTGGCCCCCGGCATCGGCAATGTCGGCGACCGCGTCGTCGCCTATCTCGACCATATCGGCCGGGTCGAGGGCAAGATCACCCGCATCATCGACAACGGCTTCGCCATGACGGTCGGGGCGACGCCGCGCAAGCGCGACAAGCTGGCGGCCCAGCTGACCTGGCTTGCCAACCGCGACATCCTCAATCTGCCGGAGGATCGCCGCCACGACCGTATCGTGCCGCGCAACCCGATCGCGGTGCTGACGCTCGAGGACGGCACCAAGATGACCTGCCGCATCATCGACCTCTCGCTGTCTGGTGCCGCCATTGCCGCGGAGAACCGCCCGCCGGTGAAATCGATCGTGCTGCTCGGCCGGGTCCAGGGCCGCGTGGTCCGAAACCTCGAGGACGGCTTCGCGCTGGAGTTCATGCACGAGCAGCCGATAGAGACTCTCGAAGAGAGCGTTACCGCGCGGTAAAGCGCGAGGACGCTAAAACGCCTGTATTTCCAGCCCTGAAGGCGGCTTCCGCGATGCGGACGCCGCCTTTTTCGTGTCCGGCGACCGCCTCGCGCGGGTTAACGCGAGGGCCGCGTGCGCGCGCAAACAACAGTTCCGCCAGCGTTTCCGCGTTAATAGATAAAATTTGAATCAATTGAAGTCATTTCAAATCTTAGTCGAATTCGATTCAAGTATAGATCGAATTCATCGCGCCTTTTACTTGTATTCGTCTCGACTTGACTTGGCCGACTTAGCGGCAACTCAAAAGCTCCATGCGAAATGTGGTCCCAACAAGAAACGGGGGCCGCAATGTTGGACTTCAGGGGACAGGGGAAAGGGCTGGCACTGGCTGCCATGCTCTTCGGGATCAGCGCGGCAGCGCAGGCCGGCGAAGGCCGTCTGCTCTACGCGAGCCTCGGCGACACCACGCGTGCGCCGATCGGCTGGGTCGAGTTCTGTGCGGATAATGCCGCCCAGTGCCAGGGCGCGCCGACGCAACCGCGCGACATCGTGATGTCGCAGGCCGCATGGCGCGACCTCGTCAAGGTCAATCGCTGGGTCAACGAGACCGTCAAGCCTTTGACCGACCAGGAGCACTGGGGCGTGATCGAGAAGTGGTCGCTGCCGACCGACGGTTACGGCGATTGTGAAGACTACGTGCTGCTGAAGCGCAAGATGCTGATCGATGCCGGATGGCCGCGCGAGGCCCTGCTCATCACCGTCGTGCGGGACAAGAAGGGCGAAGGACACGCGGTGCTGACGGTGAAGACCGACAAGGGCGAGTTCGTTCTCGACAATCAGAACGAGAACGTCGTTGCCTGGACGGAGACCGGCTACCGCTTCGTCAAGCGCCAGTCACAGAGCGATCCCAACGTCTGGGTCTCGCTCGGCGACACCAAGCCGGCGGTCTCCACCGCCAGCGCCAAGAACTAGCAGTCAGGAAAACGAGTTACGCGGCCCGGTCACATCCCCACCCCTCCCCGTCCCAGACCGGTTCGCGCGCGGCCAGCCATCCCCCAATGGCTGGCCGCAACTTTTTTGGGGAGAGCAATCAGCCCTGCGACGACCAGGGCACGCGTGCCGCAGTGAAATCGCGCCACGTGCGTTGCAAAGCGGGCTGCACGCCGATCGATGCACGGGCCTGCCAGCCGGCGATCGCCGCGGCCGCGATGGCGCTGTCGGGTTCAGTACCGAGCCCATCGAGCAGCGATGCCGTGACCGCCATGTCGTTGAAAGCGCCAAGCTCCTCCTGCAAGGCTGCGAGCCCGCGCGAGAAACGTCGCGCCGACTTGCGATCCTCGTACAGTGGCAGCAGGAACTCGCTGAGATAGCGCAGCCGCTTGGTCGCGAGCCGCACCCGGTGCAGCTCCTCGGCAGGAAGCGACTTGAAGCGGCGGCCGCGCTTGAGCACCTTGGCGTATTGCTCCGACAAGATGCGCCGCGCGAAGTCGACGGCAGGTTCGGCCAGCTGGCCGAGATCTTCGGCGGCAACGTCGTTGCGCCAGCCTCGCGTCTCGATCCAGTTTCCGAGACCGATCAGGAACACGGCGCAGCGGCGATCGTCGAGCGCATCATGCGCCTTGCGATAGGCGTCCGACTGGCGCTCGGCCGCAGCCCGGCCCAGCGCATCGAAGCCGGCGACCAACGGACAGGCCTGTGCGATCGTCGGCAAGGTCTCGAGCTGGAACACGTCCCAATCACGCGCGGCGGAGAGGTCTTGCGCCAGCCATTTGACCTCCGACCGCAGCACGTCGAGATTGCTGAGCGTACCGACCGATCGCATCAGGTCGAGCGCCGATCGCAGCCGGCGCAGCGAGACGCGGAGTTGATGCACGCCTTCCGGGTTGCGCCCGTCCTCGGCCGCCGGCAGCGACTGAAGCAGATGGAGGAAGCAGGAGCGCAGGATCGTCGCGAAGGCCTCGTCGAGCGTGACCGACGCATCGAGGCGAAGTTTTCGCGGGCGACGTGCCGGGGGCGGCTCATCGGCGGCAAGATCAAAGCCGCGCGCCGACTTGGTACGGATAGACGGCTTCACCGCACCCTGCTCCGCGAGCCGCAGCGCGACCTCATAGATCGTGCTGGCGCTGCCGCTCTTCAGCTCAAGCTCGATCTCGCTCACCTGTAGCGTGCGATCGCCAGCCGTCAGCTCGCCTTGATCGAAGGCGATTTCGACCGCGCCGGACGGCAAGTCGATCATCCTCGCATGACGACGGATGTCGGCGGTGAAGACGGCTTCGAGCGGCTGCGTCACGAGGTGGCTACGAAGCTTCTCCGGAATGAAGGGCATCGCCAGAGCGAGATCGGGCGCAAGCGACGACACGCTCGCCTCCCACTCGCCACGACGCAACGGATCGTCCGCGGCGTCCGTCTTCACCGTCTGCACGAAGCGCGCGCCGCTCTGGCGGACACGCAGGCTCAGGCCATTGCGCCGAAGCAGGCGCTCGGCCGTGTCGTAATAGACCGACTTGAGATGCTTGCGCGTGCCCTTGTTGCGCGCGTTGGCCGTGATGACCGGCGCGGCGTTGAAATGCGCCATGCGATCGGCATCGACGAGAAGCTTGAGCTCGATCTCACCGGCGGGACGCGCAGCAGTGCCGGACTGGGCAGGCTCCGGTGCAGGCGTCGTGTCTTGCGATGGCGTCTGATCAATCACAGCGCCTTCGACGATCGCATGTTCCGGGTCGGGCTCGGCTGCGTCACGTTGCCTGAGGAAGCCGGCGACGACGTCCGTTCTCTTGTTGCTGTCCTTGGGGACAGGATTCCCATCCGGCGCGCTCATGGTTTTGCGAGCCGGCGTAGCGTCTGATTTCAACATTTCCGGTGACATGACGGTTTGATGACAGAGCGCAGCATATAGCTCGTCAGGCCCACAAGGAATAGTAACGTTACGTCGCAACGCATCATCGTCCACATGCGACACGCGCGACGCTAAAGATCGGGCGGAACTGTCATAATTCGTCTGGCGTGACGAATTAAATTGCCGCCGCGTACAGTAAGTGATCGAATTGATAGCGAATCTCGGCGTTCTCGAAACCGAGATGAACGCGTCAGCGAGCTTGACTCATGCTAGCAGAAAAATTCTTTCTGGTTTTGGAGACGCTCAGAAGTCACGCCTCCGATGGTGACAGGCCGGAGATTGTGACAAGCCCCGCGCGGCCTCCTGCGCTCCCGGAGATCGCAAAAGGCTCTCGACCAGGAAAGCCGGTTCCCGACGAGCGCGACTAGAAGCGATTGAATTTCGCGGGCTCACACCTGCCCAGCGCGCATCAATGCGCGAGCCTGTTCTTGTAGATCCTGCCGTCCTTCATGATCACCACAAAATTCTTCGCGGGATCTTCGACCAGCTTGATGTCGTCGAGCGGATTGCCGTCGACCAGCAGGAGATCGGCGAGCGCGCCCTCCTCGACCACGCCGAGCTTGCCGGGATAGGGATTGCGCAGGCCCGAAAGGCTCAAGAGTTCAGCGTTGGTCGACGTCGCCATCGTCAGCGCTTCGGCCGGCGTGTACCAGCGCGTCAGTGCGGCCAGCATCGAGCCCTGCTTGTCCGCCAATGCCTTCGAGAACAGGACGTCAGTGCCGAACGCGGTCTTGATCTTGTACTTCTTCGCCAGCGCATAGACGCGGTCGGTGCCGGCAACCACCTGCCGCATCTTGTCCTGTTCCGAAGGCCCGAGCGCGGCAGCCATGGACATATCCAGGAACGGCTGCGTGCTGAGCCAGATTCCCTTCTCCGCCATCAGCTTCGCGCTCGCCTCGTCCATGAGATGACCGTGCTCGATGCATCTCACGCCGGCTGCGATCGAGCGCTGGATCGCGACCGGCGTATAGGCGTGCGTGGCGACATAGGTGCCCCAATTGTCCGCGGCCTCGACAGCGGCGCGCAGCTCGGGCTCGGTGAAGGTGGAGACATCGAGCGGACTGAAGGGCGATGCGACGCCGCCGCCCGCCGTGAGCTTGACCTGCGACGCGCCTTGCATCAGTTGCTCGCGCGCGCGCACGCGCACCTCGTCCGGGCTGTCGGCGACCAGGCTGCCGCCGATCAGCTCCATGCGGCTGAGCATGCCGCCGATGGTTCGCGGCAGATCGGTGAGCTGGCGGAAATCGCCATGACCGCCGGTGATGGTGATGATGGCGCCGGACGGATAGATGCGCGGACCGGCGACGAGACCCTCGTCGATGGCCCGCTTGAGGCCGAAACTCGGCCCGCCCATGTCGCGTATAGTGGTGAAGCCGCGCATCAGCGTCGCTGTCGCCTCGCTGGCGGCGAGCAGATTGTTGTAGCCGACATCGCCGAGGGCCGCGGCCGGCGTCGGGCGCACCAGCATCGCGTGCCAATGCGCGTCGATCAGTCCCGGCATCAGCACCCGGCCGCCGCCGTCGATCACCTGACCGGTGGCCGCGATATCGGCGGTCGAAATCTTCTCGATCTTCCTGTTCCTGATCAGGACGTTGGACGCGGCCGAGAGCGTGGCATTCTTTCCGTCGAAGATCCGAACGTCGCGGAACAGGACGGCGGAGTCCTGCTGGGCTTGTAAGGGCAACGGGCTACCGAGGCTTCCAATCGACACAAGCAATGCGGCGGCTCTGAAGAGTCCGGCCGGCGTGGTCCAACCCCACATGTCCAATCTCCACGCAGATCCGGGCGAACGCCAGCCAGCTGACACCGCGGGATGCAGCTATGGATTGATGCCTGCAAACCGCATCGAGTCAATTTGCAACCACAGGGAGGTTTTGCAAATCAGCCATACGGACGCGAAGAGAAGCGTCCCCATCAAGTTGGATAGGCGAATGGGTAAGTGCACCTGTCGCACTCGCGTCGAACTCAAATTAAAACGCACTATCGATTTCGACCCGCCAGCAACGGTAGATTGCAACTTTCTCGCTCGGGAGTACGATCCTGCGCGGTCTACGCGACTTGAGCCGCTGGGCAGGAGGGCTTGCGGTCGTCTGTAGAATTCAAATGACGAGGCGTAACATGGTGGCGCAAACGAGTGACGGACGCATCCTGCTGGCCAAGAAGCTCGGCGGGCTCATCGCAATCATCTTGGGATGCCTGCTGACGGCCGTAGGCGTGACGTTCGAATACAGCGGCATGACTTTCGTCGGCGTGTTGTTGCTCGTCCTCGGAGCCGTCCTGCTGGTGCTCAAGATCATGAGGCGAAATCAGGAACGTCCGTTCTGACAGACGGCAGGCGGTCACACGCCCAGCACGTCGGCGAGCCGCAACTCGTCGGCGGCGGGATCCTTCAAGAACAGCTCGGCCTCGATCTCGTCCAGATGTGACAGCATCTGCACGCGCGCAGCCTGCTTGTCGCGCTTGCGGATCGCGGCGACGATGCCGGCGTGATGATCGGTGCCACAGGCCGGCGTGTCGTGGCGGCGGTAGAGCAGGATGATGAGCGAGGAGCGCGCGATCAGCTCTTTCAGGAAGCCGAGATAGATACTGTGGCCGCTCATCTCCGCGACGAGGCGATGAAACTCGCCGGAGAGCCGGACCGAGGCGCGCGCGTCACCGCGCAGCTCCGCCTCGCGCTCCTCGGTGAGATGTTGCTGGAGGCGGTCGATCCAGGCCGGGGACACCGCATCGATCGCGTGATCGACGATGGTTGGCTCGATCAGGCGACGCGCCTCGAACACTTCACGGGCATCGCCGGGCGTCGGCCGCGCGACGAAGGCGCCGCGGTTCTTCTCGATGTTGACGATGCCTTCATGCGCAAGCTGCTGCAGCGCCGTGCGGACCAGCGTGCGGCTCGCGCCGTAGATCTCGCCGATCTCGTCCTCGCCGAGCTTCGTACCGGGCAGCAGGCGATGCTCGAGGATCGCGGCGGTCACCCCCTCACTGATACGGCTGACGCGATCGCTCGCATCTGGCGCGTCGGATTTCGGGCGAGTCTTGGCGGCCATCAGTTCGAAGGGTTGGGTGTGAGGGCTCGATCGGCGACGTTCGGCCTTGAATGTTAGTCGACGACCTGTATCCAATCACAGGCAAAAGTTTATACAATCCGCGCCCGTTTTGTGTGCAGCGAGACAGACGGGTGCTGGGACGGCCGAAGGCGGCGGATTCGATCTAACGACCTGACTCTGCTGCACAGTTCTGGAATTTAGCCGGCCAAGGGCGGTTGGCACGGACCTTGCGGAGAGACGGGAGCATCGCCCCTCCCTTGGACACGCCATGGCCACTCCCGCCGCCCTCGAACTGGTCGCCGTCACCAAGCGCTACGACACGACGCTGGCGGTCGACACCGTCAATTTGAAGATCCCGGCCGGGACCTATTGCTGCCTGCTCGGCCCCTCCGGCTGCGGCAAGACCTCGACCTTGCGGATGATCGCGGGCCATGAGGCGGTCAGCAAAGGCGACATCATTCTCGGTGCGCAGAACGTGACCGACCTCGAGCCCGCCAAGCGCGGCACGGCGATGATGTTCCAGTCCTACGCGCTGTTTCCGCATCTGACCGTGCTCGACAATGTGGCGTTTGCGCTCAAAATGCGAGGCGTCGACCGCGCGACCAGGCACAGGCGCGCCGGCGAATTGCTCGAGCTGGTGGCGATGACACCCTATGCGGGCCGGCTCCCGGCCCAACTCTCCGGCGGCCAGCAGCAGCGCGTGGCGCTGGCTCGCGCACTGATCACCGAGCCGCAGATCCTGCTGCTCGACGAGCCGCTCTCAGCGCTCGATCCGTTCCTGCGGGTGAGGATGCGCGGCGAGTTGAAGCGCCTTCAGCGCGAGCTCGGCATCAGCTTCATCCAGGTCACCCACGGCCAGGAAGAAGCGATGGCGCTCGCCGACCACATCGTGGTGATGAACCAGGGCCGGATCGAACAGCAGGGCACCGCGCGCGAGATCTTCCACCGCCCCCGCACCGAATTCGTGGCGCGCTTCATCGGCGGCCACAACGTCCTCAGCGACGCCGGAAGCCTCATCGCCGTGCGCGCCGATCAGCTCGGCATCGCGCCGTTCGCCGAGGGCGCGTTCGGCGCGCCGGCGCTGCTGACGCAGACCGAGTACCAGGGCTCCTACATCGCCGTCTCGCTCACGCTCGACGACGGCACCGCCCTGTTCTCCCACCTCCCCGAGGCCGCCTTCGACGTCCACCCGTTCCGTCCGGGCGATCGCGTGCTGGCCACCTGGGATCCCGCCAAGGCGCAACGCCTGCAATAGCGCCGATCGATCACTGGAATGCGCAACAGAGGAGTGACTGATATGACCGAGACCACCAGGACGAAGGGCGTCAGCCGCCGCACGCTGCTCAAGGGCACCGCAGGTCTCGCGGGCCTCGCCGCCGGCTCCGGTGCCATCACCGGCTTCCCCTATGTGAAATCGGCCGATGCGAAGGTGCTGCGCTATCTCGGCACCGCCGTGAACGAAGGCGACGACATCTCCAAGCAGTGCCTCAAGGACACCGGCATCAAGATCGAATACATCACCGCGACCACCGACGACGTCACCAAGCGCGTGATGACCCAGCCCAACTCCTTCGACGTGCTGGACACCGAATATTTCTCGCTGAAGAAGATCGTGCCGTCGGGCAACATCCTTGCCCTCGATGCCAAGAAGATCAAGGAATTCGACAACATCACGCCGGTCTTCACCAAGGGCGAGACGCCCGGCGGCAAGAAGATCGGCGGCCAGGGCACGGCACCCTGGAAGGTGCTCTATCTCGAAGGCAAGGACTCCAAGAAGTTCGCGACGTCGGCGACCGAGTTCGTCACGCTGATCCCGACCGTCTACAACGCCGACACGCTCGGCATCCGTCCCGACCTGATCAAGCGCCCGATCAGCTCGTGGTCGGAGCTGCTCAATCCCGAATTCAAGGGCAAGGCCTCGATCCTCAACATCCCCTCGATCGGCATCATGGATGCCGCGATGGTCGTGGAAGCCACCGGCAAGTACAAATATGCCGACAAGGGCAACATGACCAAGGAAGAGATCGATCTCACCATGAAGGTGATGACCGAGGCCAAGAAGGCGGGGCAATTCCGCGCCTTCTGGAAGGACTTCAACGAGAGCGTCAACCTGATGGCCTCCGGCGAGACCGTGATCCAGTCGATGTGGTCGCCGGCCGTGACGAAGGTGCGCTCGATGGGCATCCCCTGCACCTTCCAGCCGCTCAAGGAAGGCTATCGCTCCTGGGCCTCGGGCTTCTGCGTCTCCAAGGGCGTGTCGGGTGCAAAGCTCGAATGGGCCTATGAGTTCGTGAACTGGTTCCTGTCCGGCTATGCCGGTGCCTATCTCAACCGCCAGGGCTATTACTCCGCCGTGCTCTCGACCGCGAAGGCGCACATGGAGCCGTACGAGTGGGCGTACTGGATGGAAGGCAAGCCGGCCGAGAAGGACATCAAGGCGCCCGACGGCTCGCTGCTCGAGAAGGCCGGCGCAGTGCGTGACGGCGGCTCCTACGAGGACCGCATGGGCGGCGTCGCCTGCTGGAACGCCGTGATGGACGAGAACGACTACATGGTCCGCAAGTGGAACGAGTTCATCGCGGCCTAACGTGATGGACACGTCAGAGGACATCCTGCAACAGGCGTCCCCGGGATTGATCCCGGGGTCGGGCACGGCGCGCGCCGCGAAAGCGACGCGCCTGTCGCCCTCCTTCATCTCCTGGCTCCAGGCCGGGCCGATGATGCTGGTGTTTCTCGCCTTCTTCTTGATCCCTCTGGTCTTCGTCGTCATCGTCTCGTTCTGGGACTACAACGAATACCAGCTGCTGCCGGCCTTCTCCGGCCGCGGCTACACCGACACGTTCGAGGGCTGCATCACGCAACTCCCCGATCTCTGCACCATCGCCAAGACCTATCTGAAGACGCTGAAGCTGTGCTTCCTGGTCTGGGTCATCACGCTCTTCATCGGCTTCTGGGTCGCCTACTTCCTCGCCTTCCACGTCAAGTCCAAGACCTGGCAGATGGGATTGTCGCTGCTCTGCACGATCCCGTTCTGGACCTCCAACGTCATCCGCATGATCGCCTGGATCCCGCTGCTCGGACGCAACGGCCTCGTGAACTCCGGACTGGTCAAGAGCGGATTGATCAACCATCCGCTGGAATGGCTGCTGTTCTCCGAATTCTCCGTGGTGCTGGCGCTGGTCCACCTCTTCACCTTCTTCATGGTGGTGCCGATCTTCAATTCGATGGTGCGCATCGACAAGTCGCTGATCGAGGCGGCCTACGACGCCGGCGCCACCGGCTTCCAGACGCTGGTCAACGTCATCATCCCGCTCTCCAAGCCCGGCATCGTGATCGGCTCGATCTTCGTCATCACCATCGTGATGGGCGACTTCATCACCATCGGCGTGATGGGCGGCCAGCAGATCGCCGCCGCCGGCAAGATCATCGAGACGCGGGTGAACGCGCTGCAATTCCCGGCTGCCGCCGCGAACGCCGTGATCCTGCTCATCATCACCTTCCTGATCATCACCATGATGTCGCGCATCGTCGACATCAAGAAGGAGCTCTAGAGCATGAAGGAGGGACGCCCGCGCTCGTTCTACGTGCTCGCGATCTTCTTCGCGGCCTATGTGCTGTTTCTCTACGGCCCGATGATCGCGATCTACGTCCTCTCGTTCCAGGGCCCGCAGGGCGGCCTCACCTTCCCGATGAATGGCGTGTCGACCTTCTGGATCGCAAAACTGTTCCAGGGCACCGGCATCGTCGATCTCGGCGCGGCCTTCCGCCGCTCGCTGCTGCTTGGCCTGATCGTGATGGTCGTGACCGTCGTGCTGTCGGTCGCCGCCGGCATGGCCTTCCGCCGCAAGTTCAAGGCGCAGAGCATCTTGTTTTACTCGGCGATCGCGAGCCTCATCGTTCCCTCGATCATCACCTCACTCGGCATCTCGCTTGAATTCCGCATCATCGACGACCTGATCAAGGCGCACCGGAACGAGAATTTCGAGACCTCGATGGGCCTGCTGACCTCGGGCTTAGGTGCGCACCTGACCTGGACGCTGCCGTTCGGCCTGCTCATCATGTTCGCGATCTTCAACCGCTTCGATCCCAGGCTCGAGGAAGCCGCGCGCGATCTCGGCGCGACGCCGTGGCAGGCCTTCCGTCATGTCGTGCTGCCAATCATTCTGCCCTCCGTCATCGGCATCGGCCTGTTCGGCTTCACGCTGTCCTGGGACGAGCTCGCCCGCTCCAGCCAGGCGATCGGGGCGGTGAACACGCTGCCGCTCGATCTCCAGGGCCTCACCACCACCGTGACGAACCCCGATATCTATGCGCTCGGCACCGTGATCTCGGCGGTGTCGTTCACCGTGATCGCCCTTGCACTCGGCACCATCCACATGCTCAACAAACGGCAGGCGGCCAAGGGCTCGGATGCCGGCCAAGGGCTTGTCTGACAAGGGGCTTGTCTGAACTGATGCGGCTGCACGTCGTCAATCCCAACACCACCGCGTCGATGACGGCGAAGATCGCCGCTGCAGCACGCAGCGTCGCCCTGCCCGACACATTGATCGATGCGCGCCAGCCCGCGATGGGCCCGGTCTCGATCGAGGGCTTTTACGACGAAGCCTTCGCCGTGCCCGGCATGCTCGGCTGCATCCGCGACGCCGATCGCGACGGCGCCGACGCCCACGTCATCGCCTGCTTCGACGACACCGGCCTCGACGCCGCGCGTGCCGCCGCGAAAGCGCCGGTGATCGGCATCGGGGAAGCCGGCTTCCACATGGCGAGCCTGATCGCGGCGCGCTTTGCCGTGGTGACGACGCTCGGTGTCTCGATCGTGCCGATCGAGCATAATTTGCGGAAATACGGTCTCGCCGAGCGCTGCGCTCGCGTCCGCGCCGCCGAGGTCCCGGTGCTCGCGCTCGAGGAGCGCAATGCCGATGCCCTCGGCAGGATCTCCGCCGAGATCACCGCCGCGGTCCGTGACGATCGGGCGGAAGCCATCGTGCTCGGCTGCGCCGGCATGGCTGACCTCGCCGCCGAGCTCGCCGCCACACATGGCCTGCCCGTGGTCGACGGCGTCGCCGCGGCGGTCACGCTGGCAGAATCACTGGTGCGGCTGGGACTGAAAACCTCCCGGCTCGGGCCCTATGCGGCTCCGCGCTCGAAGACCTATTCCGGACCGTTTTCGCCGTTCCAGCCTTGATCCCGGCTCTTTTCGAGGACCTTCAGGGGTCCCAAGACCAGCTGATTGCTGGTTTTTTGCCGTTAGCCTCTTTTTGGTCCCATTTGTTGCCGAATGGTAACACTTTCGGGACGTCCCGGCGACCTCTGGTTGCCGCACTTCGCCACTCACCAAGTTTCAATTTGGGTTTTGTCAGCGATGATCGATCTCGCCCAGGACAGGCCGTCCAACCCCCTCCTTCGCCTTGGCGCCCAGCCGATTGCGCTGACCGCCGCAGCCCTCCTGCTCCTCATCGCCGGCGTGACCTCGATTGCGATCTGGCGCGCCTCTACCGGTGCAACTCCTGAGACCGACCGGGTGGTGGCGTCGCGGCAGCTCCAGGCCCGCACGGCCCAGGCATCCGAGCAACTCGTCGAGAAGACCAAGGGTCTGGAGGCGACGCAGCAGGAATCGATCGACCAGCTCCAGGTCGTGCAGGACCAACTCCAGACCATGAAGCGCCTGATGGCGGCGCAGCAGGCCGACACCAAGCGCCTGTCCGAACAGGTCACGACGCTGAACGAGTCCATCGACGGCCTTCGGCAGTCCTTTGCCAGCGCCCGGGCCACGGAAGCGGAGACACCCTCGGTTACCCGCAGGAAACCGTCGCGCCGTGTCCACGCCAGCGCCCGCAAGCGTTCGCGCGGCTAGCCGGGTCAGGGCCTGCGACTTAAATTTTTCCACATGTGAACTGGATCACATTCCCCCGTATGATTCCGCGCCATGCTCCCGGTTACCGGATGGCGTGAGCCGATTTCAATGTCCGGGGCTGGCAAGGTCGTTGACGGTATACTGCGTCAACGGCCTTGTTCTTTAGTGGGTCCAGTCTTTTGGCAGATCAGGCTTCCTAGTCTGGCTGAGCCTCGTGGCCGCTATTCGCAGACATCCACGCGGCGGACACGCCAGCCCGACGGCGTCATGACACGCTTCCGCGCGACATAGCAGCCGCCGTAACCGCCGTCGTCGTAGCCGGTACCATAGTAATAGGGGTCGCCGTAGCCGTAGCCGTAATAGCCGCCATAGTAGCCGGCGCCGGCAAGACCTGCCCCGATCGCCACTCCGGGCCAGAAGCCGCCGCCACGCCAGTGGCCGCCATGGCCCCAGCCACCACCGTGGCCCCAGCCGCCGCCACCATGACCGAAACCGCCCCGCGCCTCGGCCGCCTGCGGCGCCGACAAGCCGACTGCCGCGACGGCCAGCGCCGCCATCATCATCTTGCGTAACATCACTCAATCCTCCGCGTGGAGACGTTCCACGCTCAAAGCGGGACCAAGCTAACGTCACCCGCGCCTTCCTGACAGCCTTACTGCCTCACTTCCGCGCGAGCATCAGCAGCCGCGATCGAAGCAAGTGAATCCGAAGGAAGCTGACGCGCGGCGCGCGCGGACCGCTATGCGGCGACCGCCATCTTCTCGGCGGCCCGCGGCTATTCTCAGCCGATCCGCTTCAGGCCTTTCTTGAAGCGCGGGCCGTTGGCCACGTAGAACCTCGCCGCACTCCCCATCTTCTGCACCTGGGCGTCGTCGAGCGTGCGGATCACGCGCGCGGGCGAGCCGATGATCAGGGAGCGTTCGGGAAATTCCTTGCCCTCGGTGATGACCGAGCCCGCGCCGACGATGCTGTTGCGGCCGATCTTCGCGCCGTTCATCACGATCGAGCCCATTCCGACGAGCGCGCCCTCCTCGATCGTGCAGCCGTGCAGGATGACGTTGTGGCCGACGGTGCAGTTCTTGCCGATGACCAAGGGAAAGCCGAGGTCGGTGTGGCAGGTCGAGCCATCCTGCACATTGGCGCCCTCGCCGATCTCGATCCATTCATTGTCGCCGCGCAGCACGGCGCCGAACCAGACGCTCGCACCCGGCTTCAGGCGCACGCGGCCGATCACGGTCGCGGTCTCGGCGATGAAGTAATTCCCGTCGGCGGGAAGATCGGGTGCCTGTCCGTCGAGCTCGTAGATCGCCATGGGGTTCTCCTGTCGCGTCAACCCCAGCCATAGCGAAACGGCGACGCTGAGGCAAAGGGCCGCCGCGCCACGCAGGGGACGCAGAGTATCCCGTGCAACGGAAGCGTCAGACCAGAACGCCGGCGGCGCGTAGCGTCATCAGGAAGAAGGTGCCGCTCATCATGCTCCAGAAGCCGGCGATGACGGTCGCCATCATCACGAATTCGACGCGGCGGCTTTCCACCCGCATGCCACGCAACGTGTTGCGCATGATGATGAAGGGCGCCGCGAAGACCAGGAACGGAACCGCGGCAAACGTCTTCGGCGCCACGCCGTCCTGCAACAGGCCGAAGCCGGCAGGCCGCTGGGCAAACGCCTGGTATCCGTTCACGAGCGCTCCCGCGAGCGCGAAACCGATGCAGATCGAGAACAGAGAATTGAAGGCTTCAGGTGTCATCGGAACGGTCCGCCCTTACGCAACGCCGGAGCCTTCCTGTGACAAAGAGTGCCGGTTAACGCTACATTATCCTTAAGGGAAGGTTAACGTCGGTGGCCGATCCGCGCAGGGCCCTCCCCCGTCCCGGCGGCCGGGAACGCTCCGCGAATTCGCCGCCGCATGGCATATTCGCCGCTGATTCGTCGGCCACCGGCCGACTTCCCGGTTCGACTTGCGCAAGCTCATGACGATGTTTTCGGCAGCTCCCCTTCGGTCCTCCAGGACGCACCCTCGGGCGCATGTCGTCCCGATCGTGCTCGGCGGCATTGCGGCGCTGGGCGCGGTGGCGCTCGTCGCCTATTTGCTGTGGCCGACCTGGGGCTCGGGCGGCGCGAATGCTCCGGACCGGCTGCCGGTGAGCGTCGGCGGCACGCTGTTCAACGTTCCCACGACCGCGATCAGGATGAAGATCCAGCGGCACTCCGGGCCGCAGGAGCGCATCGATCTCGACTTCCTCTACCCTTCGCTTGAGCCGCCGGGCGCGCCGAAACATGTCACCGCCGACACCGTGGAAGAGGCGATGCAACCGATCGACCGTGTCTTCCTCTCGATATCGGCGCATCACGATGCGCTGGCGCCGGAGCAGCGAACAGCCACGATCTATCCGCGCTATCTCGACCAGGCCGCGACCAGTGCGGCGGACGGCCTGACGATGCGGATGTTCCGCGCCGACACGCCCTATGGCAGCGAGGACTTCTATTCCGCGACAAGCCCCGCGCTGACCGCACGCTGCACGCGCGATGCCGCCACGCCCGGCATGTGCCTCTCCGAACGCCGTGTCGGCGGCGCCGATCTCACCTTCCGTTTTCCGCGGAGCTGGCTGTCGCAATGGCGCGATGTCGCCGAAGCGCAGGACAGGCTGTCAGCGCAATTGCGCGGACCGAAGGGATGAGCGCGGATCGCTTTGCGCCGCATTGACCGGCTGATAGGCTCGTCGCCAACAACATCAAGCGCGGCGATCGACGTGACCGATGCAGCAGCAAACCTGCCTCCGGGCGCCCAATTGTTGGGGCGCGAATGGCTCGGCTTTGACGAGGGCGGGCGGGCCTTGATCCGCTTCCAGGCTCAGCCCGCGTTCACCAACAGGCACGGCACGATCCAGGGCGGCTTCCTCGCGGCGATGCTGGACTCTGCCACCGGGATTGGCGCGCTGGCAGCGCTGTCTCCCGACCTGACAGTGGTCACCAGAAGTCTGGATACGCGCTTCCTGAAGCCTGCAGCGGTCGGAGCCATCACGGCACACGCGCGCGTTGTCGAACGGACCGATCGCGATATGGTCGTGCAGGCCGAGCTCGTCGATGCGAACGGCATCACTGTCGCTGATGCCACGGCGCGGCTGCGCATTCTCGCGAAGAAATAGAACTACGGAACCGCGGAGTTAACGTTCGTCATTGCGAGCAGAGCGAAGCAATCCAGAATCCCTCCGCGGAAAGATCCTGGATTGCTTCGCTTCGCTCGCAATGACGGAGAGAGAAACTATTCCTGATCGACGAGATCGTCCTCGAGGATCGCCATCTGGAATTGGAACGAGCGATCATCATCCTCGTCATCGACGAAGAGCACGCCGATGAACTCCTCGCCGATATAGACCTCGGCGGAATCATCCTTCTTCGGCCGCGGCACGACGCGGATCTTGGGATTGCCGAATACGCGCTTCAGATACGCGTCGAGCTTCCTTACTTCCTTGACGTCCACGGCAAGTCTCCAATCGAAATCTGGGTTGGCGGGGTTTTAGGACGAGACGCGACGAACCGCCAGCATGAATTGCCAAAGAATTTGGGGACGAACAGGGCCAGAGAATCCGGCCCTTTTCTCTCGCTCAAAGTCCCATCGCGTTGATCATCTGATCCATGGTGCGCGACGGCTCGGCGCAGCCAGCCTCGCCGACGATCTTGGCGGGCACGCCGGCAACCGTGACGTTGTGCGGCACCGGCTTGACGACGACCGAGCCGGCGGCGATGCGCGCGCAATGACCGATCTCGATGTTGCCGAGGATTTTTGCGCCGGCGCCGATCAGGACGCCGTGACGGATCTTCGGATGGCGGTCCTCGTTCTCCTTGCCGGTACCGCCGAGCGTGACACCGTGCAGGATCGAGACGTCATCCTCGATCACCGCGGTCTCACCGCAGACGAAGCCGGTGGCGTGGTCGAGGAAGATGCCGCGGCCGATGCGCGCGGCGGGATTGATGTCGGTCTGGAACACCGCAGACGCGCGGCTCTGGAGATAATACGCAAAGTCCTTGCGGCCCTTCAGATAGAGCCAGTGTGCGAGGCGATGGGTCTGGATGGCGTGAAAGCCCTTGAAGTAGAGCAAGGGGTCGATGAAGCGCGACGTCGCGGGATCGCGGTCGTAGACGGCGACGAGATCGGCGCGGAAGGCGTTGCCGAGATCGGGAGCCTCGCGCAGCGCCTCGTCATAGGTCTGGCGAACGAGATCACCCGACAGCGCGGAATGATCGAGCCGGTCGGCGAGACGATGGATCACCGAATCTTCCAGGCGACTGTGATGCAGCACCGTCGAGTAGATGAAGGTCGCAAGCTCCGGCTCGCGATGGACGATGTCCTCCGCCTCGCCGCGGATCCGATCCCAGATCGGATCGAGCGTTGCGAGCTTTCCTCCCGGACTGACCTGATGCACTGCCATAGGATCTGCTCTTTCGAATTGGCTCATTTTGCTGGCTCTATACCACAGTCTAGCCGACGAAGTCCCGACGGGCTTGCCTGAGAGTGAACAGTGAGTTGCTCCGCGAAAGCACGCCAACGCCTTGAAACACAACAGTTTCTTCTGACGCCCCCAGGCGGCGAGGTCGGCTCAAAATGGTCAGGGTTTTGCCAAATTCAAGCCGGGCAGCGTCAAACTATTGGTGAATTCCGCCTCGACGGCTGTTGCGGGCATGGTCGGGGAACACGACGGAGCGGATTTGAGCATCACCACCGATCAATTGCGCGCGGGCGCCGCGGGCTCGCTTTGGCTGCGGCTGGCGGCGGTGGGACTGCCCCTCCTCTTGATCGCGCCGGCGTTCTGGAACGGCTATCCGCTGTTGCAATGGGATACCGGCGGCTATCTGGCGCGCTGGTACGAAGGCTATCTGGTCCCGAGCCGCTCCACCGTGTTCGGCCTCTATCTGCACTACGGCGAGAATTTCGGCTTCTGGATCAATCTCGCGGTCCAGTCGCTGGCGACGCTGTGGCTGTTGCAACTGACGCTGCGCGTACTCGGGTTGATGCAGACGTCTCGCTTCGTCGCGATCAGCCTCTGCCTGATCCTGTCGACCGCGCTGCCCTGGCTCGCGAGCATGCTGCTCACGGACATCTTTGCAGGGCTGTCGATCCTGTCCGTGTTCTTGCTGGTCGTCGGCGCGAGCCGGACGTCGGGCCTCGAAAAGATCTCGCTGTTCGTCTTCACCGCCTTTGCCGCCGCAACCCACAGCGCCACACTCGGCGTGCTGCTCGGGCTCTGCGCCGCCGGCTGGATGGGGCGGCCGTTCCTCGGCGCGCGCCTGCCGCTCGCCGGATTGGCGCAGGCGAGCCTCACCATCGTCGCGGGCGGCCTGATGCTGGTGTCGGCAAACCATGCGCTGTCGGGCAAATGGGCCTGGACGCCCGGCGGCTATGGCGTCGCTTTCGGACGCATGATGCAGGACGGTATCGTCGCGCGCTTCCTGAGCGATCATTGCCCGCGCGAGCGGTACAAGCTCTGTCCCTATCGCGACCAATTGCCGGCGACCGCCGACGAGTTCCTGTGGGGCAAGAGCATGTTCAACACGCTCGGCCGCTTCGAAGGCATGAACGACGAGATGGGCTATATCGTCGTGCATTCGCTCGCCGACTATCCGGCGTGGCAGGCCGGCGCGGCGTTGCGGGCGATGGGCCAGCAATTGCTGCATGTGGCCACCGGCGAAGGCACCAGTGTCTGGATCGGGCACACCTACGGCATCATCGAGCGCTACATCCCGGCGCAAGTCGCGCCGATGCGCGCGGCGCGGCAACAGAATCACGGCCTCGATTTCGATCACGTCAACCGGCTGCACGTTCCCGTCGCGCTGGCCTCGATGCTGGCGCTGGTCGGGTTGCTCGCGCATGCGCTCGCGAGTCGCAGGCTCGACGATCTGACGCTGCTGGCGGCAACCGTCACGCTGGCGCTGCTCGGCAACGCCTTCATCTGCGGCGTGATCTCGGGCCCGCACGACCGCTACGGCGCGCGGATGGTGTGGGTCGCGACCTTCGTGGTGCTGATGGCGCTGGCGCGTCGTTTCGGTGACGATTTGCCTGACGACGAGACCTCAGCCGCGGCGTGACAGGAAGTCGAGCACGCCGGTCTTGTAGACCTTGTCGCCGACCGCGCGCATATGGTCGCGGTTGGGGATATCTAGCACTTCCGATCCCGGGATGATGGCGCCGAGCGCGCTGGCGGATCCTGCGACGTCGTCTGTGCTGCCGACCGCGATCAGCACGGGCACGTCGATGCGCGCGGCCTCTTCCTTCGTCATGAGATCGCGGGTGCCGCGCAGACAGGCGGCGAGCGCACGACGGTCGGAACGGGTCTGATCGGCGAAGGCGCGAAACGTGCGGCCGACCGGATCGGTGACGTCGTCGAGCGAGGGCGCCTCCAGCGCCTTTGCGACATTCTCGCCGGGCCCGGTGCCCTCGATTAGGCCGCCAATTCCGATGCCGCCCAGGATCGCCGAGCGCAGGCGCTGCGACTCGTTGAGGGAGAGCCACGCCGTCATCCGTCCGCCCATCGAATAGCCCATCATGTCGGCCTGCGGAATCGCGAGGTGATCCATCAGCGCGAGCACGTCGCCGGCCATGGTCGGGATCGAGTACTGTGCGGGCTCGTAGAGCTTTGCGCTTTCGCCGTGGCCGCGATTGTCCAGAGCGATGACACGGCGGCCGTTCTTGCGCAGTTCCGAGACCCAGGTCGGATAGACCCAGTTCACGTTCTTGCTCGAGGCAAAGCCGTGCACCAGGATGATCGGATCGCCCTCGCCTTCGTCGAGATAGGCAATTTCAACGGCGCCGTTGTGAAAGCTCGGCATCACATGTTCCGCAGTCTTGAGGGGAAAGTTTGATCTTAGAGCATGATCCGGAAAAGTGTGCAGCGGTTTTCCGGCAAGATCATGCCCAAACGATAGCCTGAAGCGTATCGCGCTTCAGGCCGTGAGGGCCCCGTCCGCCAGAGCGGCCTCGGCCGCGGCCTGCGCGCGGCGGAGCCGGCGCGCCCGTCTGCGATCGCACCAGGCCTGGGTCATGCGCTCCGTCGCCGCCTTGATCGAAGACAGCAGGCCGAACAGCGTCAGTGCCGCGCCGAACAGCCAGAGCGCCAGATCGAACATGCCGCCGACGAGCAGCAGGGCGCCGCGGCCGAGCAGCTTCATGATCGCGCGGGTCTTGCCGCCCTGCGCTTCCGCAAGCCGGGCCGCGCGCGCGACGTCCTTCGGGCCTTCGGCGATGCGCAGCGTATCCATGGCGCCGCGCGTGCCGGTCTTTTCGGCAACGCGGGTGACGTCCTTGCCGAGCCGGACCAGCGCACCGGCCTTCTCGGCACGGAACGCGGCCTTGATCGCGCTCGCGGTCTCGCCGGGGCGGAACACCGAACCCTTGGCGACGGCATTCTGAAGCATCGGCGTATCGACCACCTCACGCGCCGACCGGCCGGCCCATGCGGCGAGTCCCTCGCCGAGCCGTCCGACCTTGCGGGCATCCTTCACCAGCGTCAGTCCAGCGCGAACAGGCGCAGCACCGCCAACGGAGACGTAGGTCACGGCCGTCACGGCAAGGCCCGCGGTCGCAAGCCCCAGCACCAGGCGATCGGTGTCCTCGCCCATGGCGAGGTGCTTGCCCTCGCGGACGACGTCCCTGATGTCGCCGATCACGAAGAGATCGCCGGCGACGGTTCCGGACAGGCTCGCGACATCGTCGGCGTTGCCGGTGACGAGGCCGGTGGCGAACCGTTTGGCGAAATGCCGCGTGGAATTTTCTTCCTTGACCGCATCGCTGACGCGGTTGAGGAGGTCGTCGGGCAGCGCGATGTTACGTTCACGCGCCAGCGCGACAAAACTGTCGGCGAGATCAGCGTCGCCGGCGGCGAGCGCGGCCTCGATATTGTCCTGAACCAGGCGGTCGTTCTGCCGCAGCAGCGCATCGAGCTTGAGCTCGGAGAGCGCCGCCGGATCGTCCTGGGCGGAGAGGAGCGCGCCGGCCTCGCGGGCATGCGGCGCTACCTGCGCGAGCATGAAGCTGCATGCTGCAATACCGGTCAACGCCGTGCTGATTCGCAGCCACTTCATGCCAAGAGTCATACCAAGAGTTGTGCCAAGAGCCTGGACGATCCCGAGATCATTGCGCCTGATGGTTCGTCTTTCGTCGCAGTTCCGCTCGTCCAAAGACATAGTATGCCAAAATTGCGACACAACGTCCCCGACGAAAGAAGGGCTTCTCTCGGGCCGCAAGATTGTGTCGAATTTGCATGAGCAAATGAGCATGGGGCAATTGCGAACCTTTCGGTTCCGCTGGACTAGCAATCATCTGCACCCAACAGTATGGTCCGCGGCGCCTCAAAGATGCCGCGTCAGTGTTTGATTGTGTCTGCCGCCATTGCCACTCCAGGATGAACTACGATGTCCGACCATGTCGTCCCGCACTTCCATAACGATGCCGGTGTCCCCGTCATCGAGATCGGCTCGCAAGAGTTCATGTGCGTCGGCGCCAATCCTCCGTTCGATCATCCGCACGTCTTCCTGGACCTCGGCAACGACAACGAGATCATCTGCCCCTATTGCTCGACGCTGTACCGTTTCGCCGCCGACCTGAAGCCGGGCGAAGCCCGTCCGCCGGAATGCGTGCTGAAGGACAAGGTGGCCTGACCGCCTCTCACGGTCAGGGGTGGCGCTCTCCAGAACGATTGTCATCGCCGGTGCCGGCATCGGTGGACTGACGGCCGCGCTTGCGCTCGCAGCCCGCGGCTTCCGCATCGTCGTGCTGGAAAAGGCCGAGCGGCTCGAGGAAGTCGGTGCCGGCCTACAACTCTCCCCCAACGCCAGCCGCGTGCTGGTCGAGCTCGGCCTCACCGAGCGGCTCAAGCGAAGCGCCGTGACGCCTGAGGCGCTCTGCGTCATGAGCGCGCGGGCCGGCGGCGAACTGCTGCGCATGCCGCTTGGCGAAGCCGCTTCCGCGCGGGCCGGCGCGCCCTATTGGGTGGTGCATCGCGCCGACCTGCAATCCGCGCTGGCCGGTGCGGTCTCCGACCATCCCGATATCGATCTGAAATTAGGTGCGACCTTCGAGGATGTGGCGCCCCACGCCAAGGGACTGACGGTCGTCCATCGCAGCGGCACGATACGCCGCAGCGATCTGGCCAGCGCACTGATCGGCGCCGACGGTATCTGGTCGACGGTACGCCAGCATCTGTTTCCCGAGGTGCAGCCGCGCTTCTCCGGCCTGATCGCCTGGCGCGGCACGCTCGATGCCACGCAACTGCCGAAGGATTTTACCGCGCGGCGGGTACAGCTCTGGATGGGTCCGAACGCCCATCTCGTCGCTTATCCGATCGCCGGCGGACGCCAGATCAACGTGGTCGCGGTGCTACCGGGGACCTGGAACAGGCCCGGCTGGAGCACGCCGGGCGACCCGTTCGAGGTGATGGACGCCTTCGCGGCACCGCGCTGGCCATCGGCGGCCAGGATGATGCTCACTGCCGTCGACAATTGGCGCAAATGGGCGCTGTTCGGCGTGCCCGACGGCTGCCCCTGGAGCCAAGGACCGGTCGGCCTGCTCGGTGACGCCGTGCATGCGATGCTGCCATTCGCCGCCCAGGGCGCCGGCATGGCGATCGAGGATGCCGCCGTGCTCGCCCGGCATCTGAGCCTCGAGGCTGCCGAGAGCGCGGCCGGCATCACGGCGGCGCTCAAGCAATATGGCTGCGCGCGGCAGGCGCGGGTGCGGCGGGTGCAGCGGACGGCGCGGCAGCAGGGCCGCATCTATCATCTCGGTGGGCCGTTCGCGATCGCGCGCGATGTTGCGATCCGCGCGCTCGGCCCGGAGCGCATGCTGGCGCGGCAGGACTGGATCTACGGCTGGCGGCCGTGAGGCGGGCGCAATCGTGTCAACTCAGCGAACGGCGCTACCGGATTTCGGGGCGGGCTTGATGTCCGGCCGCTGCGGAGCAGAGGCCGCCGGCGTCGCACCGGGCGGCGTTTCCCGGCACTTGTTGCGGCGCCATGCCTCCTCGGCAAGTTGCGACTGCCCGCGCACCGCGATGTAGTCGTTGCGATAGGCGAGCTCGGACACGACCGCGCCTCCCGCCCCGGTCTCAGCCTTCTCCATCAGCTTCTGCAACTGCTCGGTGCGGCTGGCGAGCGCCTTACGCTCAGCCTCGAGTTGCTTGCAGTCGTACAATTCGTACTTGCCGGGATCGGCAAAGGCCGGTGCGACCGTCTCGGTCATGCTGGCGCAACCGGACAGCGCCGCGCCCGCCGCGAGCAGCGCCAGAAATGCGCCCGAGTCGCGCAGGCGAGAGGAAAACGTAGCAGCCATGCCGGATGAATAGTCCCCGTGGATTGAGAATGCCTAAAGCAACAACAGATGTCCGGATTGAGGCTTTGCCTTGCGCGGCCGGCTCGCTTAAGGAAGAACCGCCCATCCGGCCCGCGAAACGCGCCAATTCCAGACGGCCGGAGGTGGACTTAACTAGTTGATCTCGTTGGATCAAGCGGGCATGGCGGAATTGGTAGACGCAAGGGACTTAAAATCCCTCGGCGCGCAAGCGCTGTGCCGGTTCGACCCCGGCTGCCCGCACCATCGGAGCTGACGGGGCGAGCCTCCGCCCAGAGGCGGACGGCAGACCGGTGCAGTCACGAACCGGCTGGAGCCTGCGCGGGGGCAAGGCGCCGTCCCTTTTCCGGCGGACGCGGCGGCATGCGCTATGACTGCGCACCTTCCGTCTCCAGTCGCTTCGGCACGGCGCGAAGGTCGAGCAGCAGGATCCAGAAACTTGTCAGCGCAATGATGAGGAGGATGAAGCTGCCCTCGAATGCCGTCCCCAGAATCGAGATCAGTGCCGGAAAGGCGAGACCGACGGCGAGGAACGCTGCAAGTGACAGGGCCGGAAGATCGACGACGAGGATCGCGGCATAAAGCGCGAGCTCGAAGAAGGCATATTCCTTGAGGCGCGGCGAGCTGAGATAGAGCGCAAACATCGCGAATACCGTGATGCGCATGGCGACGCGCGGATGATCCATCAGCCAGCGATCCAGTCGCACAAGAAGTGATCCGCCTGCCTGCGCTGGCTCGCTCGTGACCATGCGCAGGATGGACAAGGCGAACGGCACCAGCACGAGCGCGAGCGCTGCGAATGCATAGGTCGCGAACGTCGCCGCCTTGCTGTCACCGAGGCCGGCATGATCCATGAGGTCGCGCGCCGCCAGCAGCAGCGACGGATTGATCTCGAAGAGATCGACGAGATGCTGGTCGGGGATCTTTCCGCTCATCGCCAGCTGCCAGCTTGCGAACAGGTCGGGGTATATCAGCCGCGATATCAGGATCGGCAATGCGAAGCTGAACGCCGCAATCGCGATCAGCGTGAGCTTGCGGCTGCGCGGTAGCGGCAGGAAATAGAGCGCGGCCAGCACGGGAAAGAACACCAGCTTGAACGATGTCACGAGGCCGAGCAGCGCGGCGCCGGCGAGCCGCAACGGAAAACTGCGGTCCTCAGGCGTGTCGGACACAGACGGAGAAAGCAGAAACCTCAGCGCAATCGCGGTCAGCATGCCGCTCAGGATCGCGAAATTGCCGGACGCCTGCACCCATTCGAAACCGACGAACGCGCCGAGCGTGCAGAGCACCCTCAGCGCAACATCGCGCGCGCTCGGGCGCGTTCGGCCAAGACCGGGCAAGAGGAGCCCGCAGAGCACGGCGAGGACAGGAAAGATGCCCTTGTAGTGATCGACCAGAAGTCCACCCGCGCACAACGGGCGGAAGACATCCAGCGTCACCGGCAGATAGGGATAAGAGAGCTTGGTGCCCTTCAGGTTCTTGACGAAATAGGGATCGAGCCCGCTGGCATACGCATCGACCGCCGCGCAATTGACGCGGGTGTCCCAGCCATATTTCATATCGAGCACGGCGTCGTTGGCGAGATTGCCGAGCACCAGCAGTGCGGTCAGTGCGATCAGGCAGGCGAGCCAAAAGTTCCGCCGCGAAGCCATGTCGGCCGAGGGTTCCAACCATCGTGCTGCACCGGTGACGTCGGACACAATCGGATACCTTGTTTGGCCAGGTTTCTCCCGGCGCCAACGCGGCGCCAGGCCGTGCCACCATGGACAGGATGGGTTGCGGATTCATCTCCCCTGTGCGTTGCGCTCGCGCTTATGGTGAATCCCTGGTTGCCAGCCGTCCGTCTGGACGGCAGGGAACCGGTTCCCTGTCGCCGCGACCGCCAGATCAGCCGCGCCAGCCCTACCGCGACGAGCGGACGGCAAGCCAGGCGTCGAGCGCTTCGCGCGTGTCCCGTGTCGCCGCCATGCGTGCGAACTGCTCGCTCTCGATGGCGAGGCCTTCCGAAATCGAGACGTTGAGGCCCCGCGTAGCGGCAGTGATGACCCGGGCGACCGCCAGGTGCGAATGCCGCGTGATGCGGCCTGCCAGCGCGAAGGCTGCGTCCAGGAGCTGCCCGTGCGGCACGACCTGGTTGACCAAACCGATCTCATGAGCCCGTTGTGGTGAAAAGGAAACTCCTGTCAGGAGATACTCGAGCGCCCGCTTCCGGCCTGCGAGCCGTGGCAGGCGCTGCGTGCCGCCGAAGGTCGGCGTGATTCCGATCGCGATCTCGGGCTTGGCGAAGCTCGCCCGCTCGCTCGCCACGGCGAGATGCACGGCCTCCGTGATCTCGCAGCCGCCGCCGAAGGCGATGCCGTTCACGGCGGCGATGATCGGCTTCGGAAACGCCTCCATGCGCGCCGTCATCGCCTGCCCGCGCCGTACGAAGGCCTTTACCGCCGCGTCCGGCCCGCATTTCACGCTCTCCGAGAACTCGGCAATGTCGGCGCCGGCCGAGAAGGCGCGGTCGCCCGCCCCGGTCAGGATCACGGCGCGGATATCGGCATCGTCCTCGATACGATCGAGGAGCGCCATCAGACGGTCGACGAGGGCGTAGCTCAGCGCATTGAGCTTGTTCGGGCGATTGAACGTCAGCAGCGCGACAGCGCCTCGCGTTTCGGAGAGTATGAGATCGGACAAGTGCAGGCTCCTTCCAGGTCGAATTCCAGGTCGAACAGGCGCGGAAGTCAGCCACAGCGATCTTGTCGTGTATACTCACTAGGCAGTATACATTGGCGATGTCAGGCAAAGGCGACACCACGCGCGAGCAGATCGTCATCGCGGCGACGCGCCTGTTCTATGGCGAAGGCATCAGGGCGGTGAGCATGGACGCGGTCGCCGAGAAGGCCGGCGTCACCAAGAAGACGCTCTATTATCACTTCACCAGCAAGGACGAGCTCGTCGCCGAGACCATCGCGGCCAGGGACCAGCCGACGCTGGAGCTCTATATGCGCTGGTTCGCCGAGACCGAGGGCACGGTGGCCGACAAGGTCCGCGGTCTCTTCACAAGGCTCGGACGCTCCGTGGATACGCCCCGATGGCGCGGCTGCGGATTCCTGCGCACCATCGCCGAGCTCGCAAACACGCCGGCACATCCCGCGGTCAAGGCCGGCGCGGCGCACAAGAAGCGTTTTGAAGCGTGGCTCGAAACCGAATTGCGCGGGCATGGCGTTGCCGGTGCACCGGCGCTCGCGCGCCAGCTTGTGATCCTGCTCGACGGCGCCACGACCGTGATGCTGATCCATCGCGATCTCGACTATGTCGACACCGCGGGACGCTTGGCGCTCGGCCTGGTCGAGCAGGCCCGTAGCGCACGATGATGGACGAGGCAGCCCTTCCCGAGCCGGCGACATCACCAATTCTTGTGCACCCGCCTGTCAGCCATCCCGAAACATGGGTTGTGCGACGCAGCATAACCGATAGAAAAGCCTCTGATTTTCAGAGGTGAGCTTTGTCCGACGTCAATGCCGACGATTGGGTGTCCTCGGGACACCGGCCTATGGGTTTTCCAGAATTCGTCATCGTGATCGCTTCCATCATGGCGCTGAATCCGCTTGCGATGGACATGATGCTGCCGGCGCTGCCCAACATCGGGGCAGCCTTCGCCATTCCCAACGCCAACCATCTTCAGCTGGTGCTCTCGACCTTCCTGATCGGCTTCGGCGCCGGCCAGTTCGTCATGGGCCCGTTGTCGGACCGCTTCGGGCGCCGCCCGGTGCTGCTCGGCGGCATGGCGGTCTATGCGGTGGCGAGCGTGCTGGCGGTCGCCGCGCCCTCGTTCGAGACGCTGCTGCTGGCGCGCGCGCTGCAAGGGCTCGGCACGTCGGCAACGCGCGTGATCGCGACCTCGATCGTGCGCGACTGTTATGTCGGCCGCCGGATGGCGAGCGTGATGTCGCTCGCCATGATGGTGTTCATCGCGGTGCCCGTGATCGCGCCCTCGTTCGGGCAGGCGGTGCTGCTGGTCACGCAATGGCGCGGCATCTTCGTCGTACTGATGCTCTACGGGCTGCTCGCGCTTGCATGGAGCGTGCTGCGGCTGCCTGAAACTCTTCCCGAGTCCGAACGCAGGTCGCTGGCGCCCGCAGACGTGCTCTCGGCGTTCCGGCAGACCGTGACCAACCGCCAGACCATCGGCTATGCGACGGCCGCCGGCAGCGTGATAGGCGCGCTCTTTGCCTATGTCTTCTCAGCGCAGCAGGTCTTTACCGGCGTCTATCATCTCGGCCATTATTTCCCGATTGCCTTCGCCGCGATCGC
This sequence comes from Bradyrhizobium sp. MOS001, assembly GCF_004634465.1. Classification (NCBI taxonomy): domain Bacteria; kingdom Pseudomonadati; phylum Pseudomonadota; class Alphaproteobacteria; order Hyphomicrobiales; family Nitrobacteraceae; genus Bradyrhizobium; species Bradyrhizobium sp. MOS001. Next base: position 1,025 of record NZ_SPVJ01000053.1, on the reverse strand, counting down.
GGCCGGCACCGCGATCGCCGGTTTCCTCAATGCGAAGCTGGTCGGACGGCTCGGCATGCGCGTGATCTCGCACGGCGCGCTGACACTCTACACCGCGGTTGCGGGCGTGATGCTGCTGACGGAAAGCCTCGGCATGCTGCCGCTCTCCTTGTTCATGGTGCTGTCCGCCCTGATGATGTTCTCGTTCGGCATGATGGTCGCGAACTTCACCGCGCTGGCCATGGAGCCGCAGGGCCACATCGCCGGCACCGCCTCCTCGCTCTACGGCTCGATCACGACGCTGATCGGCATCGTCGTCGGCATGGCGATCGGGCAGAGTTTTGACGGCACGCTGCTGCCGTTCTCGGTCGGCTTCTTCCTGTCGACGCTGGCGGCGCTTGCGATCGTGCTGGTGGTGGAAAAAGGACGGCTGTTCAAGCCGCATCATCGTCCCATCGCATGAGGAACTTCCCGGCCGCATCGATGTTGTACTGCAGCAATTCGAAAGGCCGCCTCATGGAACCGGAACATCGCGAAGACAGCACCACCCCGGATCGGGCGGAAACGGAACGCCCGACGTCGGGCGCCGACCGAACTGCGTTCACTCCCCCCTTCGCGAGCGAAGGCCTCGAGCGAATCCGCGACAGCCACTGCTGAGCGCAAAGCCTAGTCCGTCGGGCGCCTGCTGGCGCTGAAGTCCTGCGCGGCGCTCTCGGGCGTCGCGCTGCTCGTTCGCGGTGGCACGATCAGCACGACCACGTCCCGCGTCAGGCCGGGCTTGCCCCATAGCGTCGCCTGCACGGTGAACTGGCGTCTGACGAAATGCTCGGCGCGCGCGGACACCGACTCCATCCACCTGCCGCAATAGTCCTGGCCGCTGAAGCAGAGCGCGGCCCAACCGCGATCCAATGTCGTCTTTCGCGGCATGCCCCACGTGTACTTCGTCGTCCGTGAAGAATGCGGATTGATCTGAGAAATAAGCAGAATTTGTCTTGATGTAGTATTCGATTTTGCAGGAAAGCGGGGTGTTGGACCTCGCTTTCTTG
>NZ_SPVJ01000052.1:0-50184 GCF_004634465.1 Bradyrhizobium sp. MOS001 | reverse complement strand
GAACCTGATATGCGAGCACCATCCCAGGGCGCTCTTCTCTGCCTCTTCCTTGGAGGGGCCAAACCCCACAAAGGTCTGAACGTGCCCGGCCTCGCCGTCCGCCGTCGATACGAGATTGATTTCCGAGATGTAGAAGGACGAACACTGGGCGGCCTGGGGCTCGGCGCGTGTCCCCTGGATCACCCCGAGAGCGACAATGGTCGTCATGAGGACGGCTCGCTTCATTTTCTCCTCCTACAAAGCGAATCCATTGCGGCTATCCATCTGATCGCGACAACTCTCCTGGCTGTCCGATCGGACAAGCCAACCAACGCCAATCGCCGCTCAGGGACTTGAGATAGATCAAGCTCGGCCCGACGACGGGACGCAGGTTTCGCTAGGGTCTGGTTGCCAAGGTGACAGATAATGAGTGACCGGATCCGCAGTCCTCTTTGCGTTGGCCTTGCCCTCGCGGCCAGCATGATTGGGTCAAAAGCGCCGTTTTGGCTACGGCCCGCGCACTTCCGGTCTGCACCGCTAATCGGACGTACTCGGTGTCGGCAGCCACTTCGCAAAAGGGCCACAACCGGGCCAATGCACCGCAGCGAATTGGAATGCTCGGCAGCAGCAGCGTGGGGTCATTTAAAGAATTCGGGCTGGTGATAAATCGGCTCCCAGCCCGAACTATTCGCAGGCTCCCCACATTACAGTGCCAAGGGGCACACCGTTATCGATCCAGGTTCATTGCCTGGGCCGTTCAGCCCGATGCGGCGCCGACTGATCAATTAAACGACGTGGGTTCGCACGGGGGTCTGGTGTAGGGGTCCGACGCATATGCGCCGACGTCCGGAGCGCGGACGCAGTCGCGCCCATCAAGGGCGCCACGCGGGGCGCTGACATCGGACCTCGCGACGTGCCGATATTCCCGAGCCATCAGGGGCGTGGTCAGTATGGATGCGGCGATCAGCCCAGCCGACAGAACTTTGAATCTGGTCAATTCAGTTTCTCCATTGGATACAGAAGCCAAAACATTTTGGCGTCTGCTTTGGAAATGGGTGGAGCGACCGGTGGCTTAAATTGAAATATTTGTTCATGGTCGTTTACCACTGCGCGAGGTCGGCGGAGGCATCGATCACAAATTCCGGCCCGCGCTCGTCACGCGCCGTTGCGCGTGTACGCGCCATCGGCGACTAAAATTCTATTCACAGTCCGGAGAGAGTTTTTCAACGGCTTGCGAAACGCGGCCGGTTGCCGACATCAGCATCACGCCGATCGACGAAGCGTGATTGCGCCACCCCTGCGCGAGGGGAATGCCAACGCCTAACTGTCATTCATGTCAATGGACAGCACGCGCATCGTGCACGCCAGTAAACAAGAGGATACCATGACCAGCTTCAACTTTTTGGGCGCAGCGCTCGTTTGTTCCGCGCTCCTTGCGACGCCCGCCTCGGCATGGGAACCCGCCGCGGCATTAGCCGCGGACCCGACCTTCTCCATCTATTCGGGCATGCGTGGCGACATCAATTCGGGCATGCATGGCGAGGCATCGGGACTGTCAGTACGGCCACATCGCGGAAATCATACCACCGGCGTCAAGCGCTTTCGATCGCGCTGATCGCCCGGATACCAAACCTGCACCAATCTTGTCCGCTATGCCCGACTGAGCAGACTTTAACGGGAGCCGCCGCCACTTGCGCTCCTTTCAGATCAATCCAATCAGGATGAAAAGAGCGACCTCTGTCAGGAAAGTGGCACTCATAATGGCGACCGTAAGGAACGCGTCGCCCGCTGGTAGAGGGGTCATAGCATGCCTCGCGCGCTGCGACGACTGGAACCGGTTCTGGCTCTCTGCCCGCGCCAACACCCTTGCCCATCGCGCTCCGTTAATAAGCACCACGCCGCACGGCGCGACGCGTATAGCGGTAATCGCGACGGTCGACACGACGCGCCGTCACGCGGGCGCGCCGGTACGTGACGGCCTGCGCTTGATCAACGCTTAACTCCAAGCCGCGCGGTGTCACCTGCGGCGAGACCGGAATGATCGCCAACATCACTGCTGCAAACAGCAGTCCGACAATCGAGGAGACTCTCATTGCACCTACTCCCTATTGTCCACCATGGCCGTGTCACCAACAAAAGCTGTCTGGTCTGTGTGCCTATTTGTCTTCTCGGCCTGAGATCGCCCTATTCCGCCAGGATAGAGCGCGAGAGGCTCCAACTGAGGTCGCCTTAGGGCCTGTTCCGGCAGAGAGAACCAAGCCGCCTAAGAGTGCATCGTCTCTTTCTGCGGCTCCATATCGGAGCTTGCAGCATTGGACACGAAAAGGTCGCGCAGGATGTTCTTTTTTATACACCCCGGTTGATTTTCTTGCGGCCAGCCGCCCGTTGCTGCGCGGCGAAACAACAGCCATCACGAGCAGGCGCGGCTTCCGGTTTGGGTCATTTGCGTCGGTTTAGGCGATGACTGAGGACTTCTGCTCCACCCTCATAAACAGACATCGTGACCGCCCCTGGCAGCGCCCTCACACTGGCCAGCAGCCAACGTTAGTGGCGGGTCGAAAAATGTTAGTCCCAGTCGCAATTACTTCGGTCGCCCGTCATGCCGGACGAAGCAGGCCTCGTCGCAACTCCGTGATTGTGGAAAGTCCAAGGATAGATGCGGCACTATTGGGACCGCCGTTGAACACCGCGTCTCAACGCGCTTATCGCCTCAATTATCTAGCCGCCTTATCGGAGCGAGAAGGCAGTCGGTGATTACTGACCCACCGGAGCTGCAGGCGGTCCGCGGGAGAGACCTTTGTCGGGGTTCGTGCGATTGTCAACGACGACGCGCGTCGGCCGCAAGCCACCACGCCCAACCGTTGAAGTCCAGTTGTGCAATCGTTGATTTACGGAACTTCGCGGCGCGAGAAGTGCGTTTCCAAATTGGCGCGCGGGATCATCTGATCTGCAATCGTGAGCGCCGGACCATGAGCAGCAAGAGTTTCAAAGGTCTCGGGCTGATATTGACGACCAGCCGCGTCAGTTATGTACACGTCCCAACCAGCGTCGTGGAGCGCGAGCGCGCGCTCGACTGCTGAACGAGAACCAATTCTCAATGTCTGTTGGACGTTTCCGTCCTTTGACGAGTGGATCGTGAAGGTCAAGGCCACCTCCTCGCTTCCCTGCAGATGGAGCCCAACACATCGAGCAAACAACAACAAGAAAATTGCATCTCGCAACGCGGTAGCTGATTGAGTAAGCGCAAACACCAACCGGCGCGGTAACGGCGTATCCTCCGTCGGGCGTGGGCGCCTTTTGTGCTAGAGTATGCGCGTGACGCCAGCGCTGGGCGCCGCCAAAAGGAGGGGGTAGGGTCACCCCGCACACCATTGCCCCGAAAGAAAGTCCCAACCGATTTGCGGTCGCTGGCGCGGGGGCACACCCGCGCTATGCGTCAAGGTGCTCGCCGGGATCGTCAGCCAAGAAGGCGTGCCACCGGCCGCGCGCGTGGCGGCGGCAGGTATTCTGTTGGATCGCGGCTGGGGCCGACCGATCCAGCCGCATACTGACGAGGCCGGCGGGCCGCATCGGATCATAATCCGTCAGATCACCGACGCCACCAGCGAGGCCGAGCCGGTAGAGCCTCGCCATCTCCCCTCGCACCCCGGCGAGCGTATCCAGCGCCATTGCATTGCGGGGTGTAACCGGTACAGGAGTCCCATCGACCTTCGATCCCGACCTATGGCCCCGGGGGTCACCCACCCCCTTGGCGATTTCGCGGAGCCTGATCCTAGCGGCGCCCCGGTTCGCCATCAAAATGCCTGATGAGTTCCGCCAGGCGCTGGCCAGCTTCGCCATCCGGTCGCACTGTGCAGCGCTGGTGGTCGGTCAGTGGTCAGTAGCTGCGCACAATGAGCACATCTCCCAAAAACCTCCACTCGGAGCATTGCCGGATCGCGCCAGCTATTGCATTTCGACCTGGCTTTGTACCATATGGAGGTTGGTTCACACGGTACACGAAGCGCCATGTCATCGGAGATTGTTGCTTACTACCGCGTCTCGACGCACAAGCAGGGCCGGTCAGGCCTGGGCCTTGAGGCACAGCGCAGGGCTGTCACACAGTTCGCCACCAGTGAAGGCCTGAAGATCGCCCAGGAGTTCATCGAGGTCGAGACCGGCAAAGGTTCGGACGCTCTGAACAAGCGCCCACAGCTCGCCGCTGCACTTCGTACGGCCAAGCGGCTGAGGACCGAGATCGTTGTTGCCAAACTCGACCGCCTGTCGCGCGACGTCGCCTTCATCGCAGACCTGATGAGCAAGAGGGTGCCATTCATCGTCACCCAACTCGGCAGGAACGTCGATCCGTTCATGCTGCACATCTATGCTGCCATGGCCGAGAAAGAGCGCGAAACCATCGCCCAGCGCACCAGGGATGCTCTCCAGGCTGCAAAAGCACGCGGTGTGCAGCTCGGCGACGCCGGGTTGGGGGCAAAGAACGCGGCCGCTGCAGCAGCTCGTGACGCTGGCCTGGTCGACATCCTGCACGAGATCGGCTGGGAACTACCCTACCGCGAGATCGCGGACGAGCTGAACGAGCGCAAGGTGCCTGCGCCTCGGCGCGGCACTTGGTCGGCAATGTCGGTGATGCGAATGTTGAAGCGGCTCGGCCTGCGCGACCAGGAGTGAATCCTTCGATGCGCCATATTAGGCGCTCAGAGGGAGGTGCTGGTTGGCTTGTCGGATGCCAGACGTCAATCCTGGTCGCGGCACTCGCCAATTTGCCGGATGATGACGCGGATGTCCTTGTCGTCCACGCCTGTGTGCGCTTGCGGCGGCTTACCCCAGCCGCGATCCAGCAGAACGCTGGCGGCCTGCACGCGCGCGGCGGGTGAATATTCTGGCTGGCGCATGATCGCGGCGAGGTGACGAATAGCCTCCGCCGAATATGTCCGGCACAATGACCGTATGTCCGTTGGTATTGCTTTGCGTGCCAATGGTTTACCGGGTGGGTACCCCTCCCGCTGATGCCCAAGTTCATTGGGCTCTAGACCCCAGTATAACTCAGTTCGTCCTAAGCCGCGAATGCTGTACAGCGTCTCGCGCACCGTTTTGAGTAGCCAGCCAGGGGGGCGTAGCTCACTGCGAACGAACGTACGAATGTGTGGACAAACGTTTGTTCGTTCGCAGTGGAATGCGAATTGTGCGAATTTTTCTCACAATAATTCGCGTTCGCACCTTCAGGCTCCAGTCCGCTTCAGCCAGTCAAGCTCGGTTTCCTCGACCAACCAGAGATAGTCCACGCCTTCGATTTCGCGTGAGCAAATCAACAACCGCTCCCGCGCATCCTTCATGGCGCGGTTGAAAGCACTGCGCTTGACGGCATCTCTAGCCCGCTGATCCTCATTATCAGCCGGATAGCTGGCAACGAACTCAGTCCGTACTTGCTCGAGGGTTACAGCGTGGACTTTCGGTCCGTCGTTGCCATAGGGGAAGAGGTCCCGGCAGTACTCGATGACCACAGTTTCCATGGCGCTGCGGAGGATCCGCAAGGTCTTGGTCCAGCTCTCCTTACCGCTGGTGCCCTTGCCGGTGTCGTTGCGCTCCGGCTTCCAATCGATGGCACAGGTGGTTTCGCCGTCGCCGAGATCGACCTCAACCAGGTTGAACGGAAATTCGACACCAGACTTGCCGTTGCGCAATTTTCTGACCTTCATTCTAGTGTTGCTGATGCTACCGCCGACGTCACGATCAGCCAGCATCGCCAGCACTAGGTCGCTGGCGTCTTCCTTGTTGCTGGAACCCTTGGTGCCGACTTCGATATTCTTGCCGAAGTGATCGACGACCAGCACGAACGCGCCGGTCTTCTGGCTAAGACCTCGCAGCCCGTTCATAACCTGCTGGGTTTCGGCGGCGCTGTTGGCATCCTGGAAATCGACTGAGGCCATCATGGTATCAATGATGATGCAAACCAACGGTACCCCGAATTTCTCGAGCATTTGATTGTTAACGGTCCCCGCAATGATAAGCAGCTGTTCAAATCCAGCCTTGGTGTTGAACCGAACCGGCTCCTCGATCCATACCAGCGGCAGATGGTTGACGTCGGCCTCGATCGGGTTGCCCGCAGCTGATGCAACAAACGCTGCGGCGCGAAGCTTGTGCTCGACACCCTTAAGCCGGGTGCGGACTTCGTCGCCACCTTCAGCAGCAACAAACAGCACGCCACCGGGCCGGGCGATCTCGCGGCCGGCGAACGGCATGCCCGATGCAATCGATGCGCTGAGATCGAACGCAGCGAACGTTTTGCAAGCGCCCCATTGACCGGACATCAGGCCGATTCCCTTTCCCGGGATCAGTTTCTCGACCAGCCAGGAATGGGCCGGCCGGGTGTCAGGTTCGCCGTGCCAGAAGAGATCGACGGTCGGCGCCGGATTGCTGGAAGGAGCAGATCCTGTCTCGTCAGTGAGATCCGGGTGGGGCTTCAGTTCTCCGCCGCCCAGGCCGGATGCCAACGTGGCACGCGTGGCAGCTTCGCCATCGTCGGCCACCAGCCGGCACGCGACGGCCGCCGCAAACAACCGGCTTTCAACCTCGTCTCGGTTGATCCAAGCGCGCGCGCACATGGTGCCAAGCCGGAACGCCACGGCATTGAGCTTGTCATTGCGGCCGGAATCCGGAGCCATGGCGGACAGCTCGGCGATGCAGCCTTGCAGCGCAGCCAGTGCATATTTGCGCTGGCGGCTGCCATAGATTGAGTCGAATTCGTCGTTGCTGTCGCCTTTAGCATGTTGCGCAAGGTTGGCTTCGCGTACTTCTTCCGTCCAGCCCTGCTGCGCGCGCATGATATCAGTAGCCTTGGTGACAAATTCCCGCGCTAGAGCTTCGGTGAGTTCCGGCAGATCGGCACGAGCCACATCGCCGGGTTCGCCGCCGTGCCAGGAATAGGGATTGCCGGTGCCTGGATGGGTACCGAGCACAACAATTTGCTGGCCGTTACATAGTACCTCGACGCGGTGCCGCGGCGCCGTCGGTGACATGAAGACCGGCGTCGAAATCTTTCCGAACGGGGTTTCGGTTCGAAACAACGCGGCACGTTTCGGCGCCTGACCAAAGCGCACCATGCCGCGAGTGCCAATCAAGTCCCACAGCATCATCTCGATCGCCTGCGCGACGTCCGGATCATAGACGTCGATATCTACCGCCGGGGTGGTGCGCGTCAAAATCCCGGTGTTCAAGGCCGTCGGATATTGATGAAACCAGCCGTCGATCTCGCCTTCGTCGGCGACAATATTTTGCCAACCGGCGATCGGCGGCTTTTTCCCTTCAGTCGGAAGCGGCAAATAACCAGCCTGTAGCAGGCGCTTGCGCTGCGTCGTGGCGGCGTCCAGAATCTGCCAGCCTGCGAGTTGCATAGAATTCTCGTCAAGAATGGGGGGCCGTGTCAGCACGGCCCCGCCAGATTTTAGAAATTGATCGTGTCATTCAGATCAGAAGTGCTGGTCGGCTTCAGCGGACGCACCCGCACGCCTTCTTTGCCAAGCGTCGTCATTTCAGCGTAGAGCTCGACTTCCATTCCGATCCATTTGGAATGGTCCTTGCCGTAGGCAGCCGCCAGCTTTTGCGCGTTGGTCTTGTTCAACACGAGCGCCTTTTCGACGCCGTCGAAGTAGACGAGGTATTTGCGCTTGGTACTGCCGTCCTTCTCCTTCAACTCGACCAGAGCTACCTTGCCGATCCGGCGGAGCCACGTTTCGCCATGCAGGTCGGGCGCAGAGAAGTATTTGCTCCCGTATAGATCATCGAAGTCAGATACGTTTGACATGTTCAGTTTCCTCTCATGTCGGGTTCAGGGTGCTAACATTGCGGCCGCGCGTGCACCCAAAGCGTGGTCGCATTCGCTTGCGCGAATTCCGGATTGCGGATCGTGATGGGTTCGGGAGGCCAACCGAACTGGCTGATCGTTTCCATCAGAAAATCGGCGATCGTTTTCGGCAGCCATCCGCGATGGCGGTCGCAGGTTGCGCAATGCAGGCTTGCGACATGCGGCCCGGCGGCTTTCCCGACCACGACGACGGCTTGGCCGCATACGCCACACGGAACGTCTTTCGACCGTTCGAGCCGAATGCGTAACCCTGCCAGCAGCGGCGCGTCCATCATCTCGCACCTCGAAGTAAGCGCTTGCCCGTCAATACCGCCAGCGAAGCCTCGGCGGTTTCGGCGGTTCGGGCCACGACCGCATCGCAGTCGCTCAACCTCGACTTCTCGAAGATCGCATCGGTGATTGCTTCAAGCGGCGCGCGCTCGTGGGCTTTGGCGAATGTGGTTTGGGCCTCGGTCATGGCACGGCATTCCAATGCCGCTTGACGATGTGGAAGTAGCCAACCATTCCCGGTGCGCCGCCGCGAATCTCAAAGTCGGTCCCAGCCAGCGCGTCGTTGATCTGGTGAATGTGATTGCGGACGTTGACGGCGCTTGCCCGGCCGTTGAAGCAGATCGCGTTGATGTCCTCGATCGTGATGCCGTTCGAATCGGCGCGTTTGATTACGTCGAAGATGTGCGCCTTGAGCGGCGATAGCCGAACCCCCGCGCGCAGTTCCGGCAGTGGCTGATGACAATGGGAACACAACTTCATCATGCTGCGCCCCCATCAGCGTCGTGGAAGCGTTCGGCGGCCAGGGCCTTGATGTCGGCGTGAACGATCGGAGCGGTATAGGTGGACGACATGACGCGCGTCTCCGTTCGCGCTCCCTGCGGAGCACGTGTTGCTGGGTTGATATTCCTTTCTGATTGCACTGCTGCTCGTGGACGGGATTAGAGCCGGGCTCTATAACCGAGGTCTTCTGACGTCCTCGTTTTCCGTCCTCGTCTTTGGACCGCTGCGCCCCTCCCTCTCCAGAAGGGGGCGCTCGCGGTTTTGGGGACACCTCCTTTCGTTGTGGTGATCGACAGCCGGCAAGGCGGCTGATCGGCGATAACGGGGACTCTCCAAGCACCCATTATCTCCGGCATGGCCCCGCACTCGCGGGTCAGCGCCGACTGGATTTCGCGCTTCTCACGCCGCCTCCGACTTGTTGATCGGCTGGATTAGCGCGCGCGCGTATTTTAGGAACGTGTCTGGAGTGAATAAATCTCGTGGGCCAAACCGTGCGGCCGGCTTGGGGCCGACGCCCTTCATGCAGTCCTTATCGACGCGGCTTTTAGTGAGCGGAATGCCTTCGGCGTTCGCTAGCTCGACCCCCTGCCGGCGCGTCACGAAGCGCTTAGTGGTTTCTCGCATACGCAGTCTCCTTCGCGGACATGAGTTGCAACGATGCGAAGGTAGATCGAAGTGTGTTGTGACAGAATAACTATGGACAAAACCTATCCCTCGCAGGGATAGGTTTCACCCATACAGGGCTTTGCGGACTGGGCGTTCCAAATTGGCGCCAATGCCTCGCTTCTCGAGCAGCGGCGCGAGAGCGGCTTGGCACAAGTCCAAAAATGGCCCGCTGGTTCTTTTGGTGAGGCCATCATAGCTCAGCGTAGGTTCGCGAACAGCGTACCGAGTCCAGATCTCGCGGAGATCGGTGATTGCCTGCTGGATTGCTTCCTGTTTCGGTCTGCCGCCCTTGCTTTTGCCGATGGCTTCTTCAACGTGAGGCACCCAGCGCGCGAGGCTCTCCACGCCGTCGAGCGCGCGACCGACGCGCCCCCTGGCCAAGCCGCTTGGCCACCCGTCAGGGGGCGGCTCCGTGTCCTGATCCCAGGGATCAGATTCAGCGGCAGCGAGGATGAGCTCGCTGGTGTCCGTGTCCAATTTGCTCAAGGCGACGCGAAGCTCGGATAGTGGCCGCGCGACAGCCTCGATCGCGGCCCGTTTCTCCGGGCTACCGGGGCGTCCTTCATAGTGTAGGGAGGCGTTCAGACGTCCGAGGGTGTTCCGCAAGGCAATCCCAAAGCGACGCAGCTTCTCGCCGCGAAGAGAACCTATGATGCCCGCCAATTCGCAAATCTTAACGTCACCATAGAGGGACGAGACATCCAGCAGTTCGATGCCTGCTGGCTGCCATTGGCTGGCCGGCCGCTTCTTCGGCATGGTGCACCTCGCAAGCGCTTCGCACGAGAGACGCGCGGCGACCGGGTGCGAAATCCGGCTTGTCGGCCCGTCGGCCTAGCCGCGCCGAGCGGGGATCTTAGGCAGTAACCGCGAGCCGCGCCAAGACGAGATTTGGCCGCAACGGGTGCCCCCACAGCGAACAGACTGTTCTGACGTGCCACACCGAACGCGCTCGACTTGACTGTCCGGTTCCGGCCGGAGAGCCAAAGTCGATAGGTGGCCTACTGCTCGCGCTTGGCGCGGGCTTTCTCGGGGGACGCTGTGCTGGCGGCTTCGCGCTCGGCACGCCATTTGGCGGCGGCTTCGAACGTGATCAGCGTCCGAGTTCCGATCTTCATCTCGCGCGGGGTAAGGCCCCGGTTTTGCTTTTTCATTTTGTAAAACATGCCCTCGGAAATTCCGTGGGCTTCGCAGAACTCGGGAATCGACAACGCCAGGCGGGGCGTTGGCTCCTTGGGTGCTAGTTCCTTGCCTGCACTCGGCTTTCGACCACAGACTTCCGGACGGGCCATCCTGTTGTCCACTGAACTGCGCTTCATGTGGCCAGATGTTTAAACGGGCAGAGTAAAACTCGATTTAACCAAGCTTTAAGGAATATGAAGCGGCTGCGAGATGGCTCGCCGCGCTCCCCGAGAGCGCGACGACATTCTCTCCGACTGGCGACTCGGGCCGCAACAGTGCGTGGCGCGAGACGTCATCGGAGTGCTCTGTGATATACCTCGAATAATGCTTTTCGATCATCGCGACGCTGGTGTTGTGCAGCGATGCCACCAGCCGGATCGGCACATTGGCCAACAACATCCTGACGATCGACGAATGCCGTAGCGCGTACATCGTCACCTCGGCGGGATCGAGCCCGATGGCTTTGACGACGTTGTCAACCTGCCGGTGGCAATTCTGGCCCGGGCTCTTATCCCACTCCCGGCCGTCGCTCTGCAGCAGCAAGGGCGCATCGTCGGCGCGGCCCTTCGCTGCCGCCTTCAGCTTGGCCGCGAGCTGCACGGTGATCGGCACCGAGTAGCGTTCGATCTTTTTCTGGCTGCGGTTTCTGCCGCCGCCCTTCGCGCTCTTCGGCATCGACAGTTTCGGCCGCACCGGATGGTCGTGCAGATCCTCGACGCGCAGGCGCACGGCTTGGCTCGGCCGCGCGCCGGTCACCGCCAGCGTATCAATCAGCAGACCAAACTCATGATCGATGCCGTACGCGGTCGCGACGAAGCCGCGCACCTGGTCGTCCGAGAGGACGACGTTGCGCACCTCTGTCGCGTCCGGCAGACCGGCGAGCCCGATCTCCCACGCATCGCGGTTCTTGATGCGCTCATCGTGCTCTGCCGCCAGCGTCAGCGCCGCGCACACGCACCGGCAGAGCCGGTTGATGGTTGACGGCACCATCTTGCCCAGCAGGCCGTCGCGCCATGACTTCAGGTCTTTCGACGTCAGTAGCGTCACAGGCTTCGCCAGCAGGGCGCTGGTGAGGTGCAAGCGTGGGTGCTCGGCGTTGTAGGGGTTAGCGCTGCGCGCCTCCAGATCGCGCTTGTAGGCCTTCAGCGCGGCGTCGATGGTGAGCGGCGCGGTGTCGGCGCTGCCGTCCTCGCCGCGCGCGAGCTTCTTGGCTGCGTCTTGCGCCTGATAGAAGGTCAGTACGTTCCTGCCGTCGGCATTTTCGAAGTCGTCGGCGAGCGCAAAGCCTTTGGTCCAGTAAGCGCCGTGGCCGTCGCTGGCCTTCAGCACCCATGTGCCGTTGGTCGCGTTGCGGCGTACATCAGCGAGATGCCGCGCGCTAGCGTCGGGCCGCTGTACGGCCTGCGGCGAATTTTCAATCGCAGTCGTGCGCTGCGACTTTCCAGTGCGCTGAAGCTGACCTTGCGTGCCAAGATGGTTTCCCCGTTCCCGCGAAGTGTCGCGATCGTGTCTGTGAAGCCTCATGGAGGCGCATGACACGTTATGGGGATATTGCGCGGTCTATCAATAGCTTGCGGACTCCACACCGCTCCATAGAACTTCATACGACTCTTTGTTTTTCCCTGCGCAGTGGCTGGAACGGCTTATGTCGTAGCTCTCCCCGGGGAGCGATGCACTATTGCCCCCGTCGCCGTTGCGGATGACTGATGCGCATGCCCGGTCGGGCTGCCACATCACCGCAAGACTTGGCGCACAGACCCCGGGCGCCAGGACGACACGATTTGGCCGTACGCCGATCACATCTGTCGTTGGCGCGAGGTCTTCGCTCACGGTCGCCCGCCCTGCGAAGCTTTTCGTGCCGATGTGACCTGCGTCCACCGCCGCCCGGCCCGCGTTCGTGACGATCGCGATACGCCCTCTTCCTTGGGCCGGGCTGCGGCGACGGATACGCCGTTTCCGAATTTCGATAAAGCGGAATATTTTCGCGAGTACACATTGACCGAGAGTTTGAGTGTTTTGCCCGACGGGCAACGCAAGGTCTTGTAGACTGAAGATCTTGTAGCCCGGATGGAGCGAAGCGTAATCCGGGGTTTGCGCCCCCCGGACATAGTGGCCCCGGATTTCGCTTCGCTCCATCCGGGCTACGATGCCGATTTGGCCTACGAAGCCAGCGCTGCGACAAACAACCCGCTTGCGACCGCCGACGCAACCGTCCGCACGTGGTTCCAGAACGTCCAGTCCTTCAGATACGTCGCCCACACCGCGCCAGCCTCCGGCGCGGACGGCTGCAACGCGGCGAGCGCGTTGTTGAGCGGGACGTTGAACACCATCGTCACGACGAACATGCCGATGACGTAGAGGCCGCCGCCGGCGATCATGCTCATTGCCCCCGGCTCGCTGACGCGCAACGTCCCCATCACCACCAGCGCCGCGCCTGCCACGGTCGTGCCGAGAAACAGCGGCATGAACAGCGAGCGTACGATGTCGACATTGATCGCGTTCATCGCCGCGATGCCGGCGGCCTGATCGAGCCGGTCAAACGCGGTCATGATGAAGGTCGAAAAGGCGAAATAGATTCCGGCCATGAGGCCGCAGCCGATCGCCGAAAACCAGAGCAGTCCGGTCGTAAAAACCTGCCTCATGCCGCAGCTCCCTCAAATACGATAAACTCTCGCATTTGATAAATGCGATAAACTCTCTTATTTCTAACGTCAAGCGCGGATGGCGGGAATCAGCATGCCGGAACGGAAAAGCAGGACGGACAAGACGACGCACGCGGCCGCGCGACGCACGCCGCTGGTGCCGACGCAGGAGCGAAGCCGAAAGCGTTTCGATCGCATCCTGACGGCTGCGGCCGAGATCCTCACCGAGAAAGGCAGCGATGCCTTCCGGATGAGCGACATCGTCGAGCGCACCGGCATCGCGTTCGGCTCGCTCTATCAATATTTTCCGGACAAGAGCACGGTGATCGGGACGCTTGCCGAGCGATGCAATGTCATCGGCCGCGAATGCGTCCAGCGCGACCTCGCCGAGATGAAGAAGCTGTCCGACCTGCACGCTGCGCTGTGCCGCATCACCGACGGCTATGACCGGATGTTCCGCGAGCATCCTGTGATGCATCACATCTGGCAGGCGAAGCAGGCCGACCGAAGCTTGCGGAAGATCGACGAGGAGGGTGTGGCCTTTCTCGCCGGCCTCTTGCGCGAGGCGCTCAAGCGCGTCGCGCCGAAACAGCCCGCCGCCGCCCTCACCTCCTTCTCGCAACTGGCGATGATCCAGATCGCCGCCGCGGTTCGTCACGCCATCGCCTTGCCGCCGGCGGAGGCGCGGCGTACGCTCGAGTTGTTCAAGCGAATGCTGCCGAAAGATCTCTCCGCGCTCGGCTGAGGTTCAGCGAAAGCACCCTTCGCGATCCGATTTGCCCGAACCGCCACTCCGTTGGTATGTTTCGTGCAGGCGGCGAAGCCATCCTCCATCTCATGGACGAGACAATGCCCAACCCGATTTTCCCGAGTTCACGACCCGATCGCATTCGCAACCTCCTCGCCGACCTCGTCGGCTTCGACACCGTCAGCGACCGCACCAATCTGCCCTTGATTGCCCATATCGAGAGCTATCTCGCTTTCCTCGGTGTCAAGGGCGAGCGCATCGTCGACGACACCGGCCAGAAGGCCTCGCTCTGGGTCACGATCGGACCGGAGGACCGTCCAGGCCTCGTGCTGTCGGGACACACAGACGTCGTGCCGGTCGTGGGCCAGGACTGGAGCCACGATCCGTTCAAGCTGGTCGAGCGCGACGGCAAGCTCTACGGCCGCGGCACCACCGACATGAAGGGTTTTGTCGCGGTGTGCCTCGCCATGGTGCCGGAGATGCTGGAAGCGAAGCTGACGACGCCGATCCATCTCGCCATCTCCTATGACGAGGAGATCGGCTGCGTCGGCGTGCGGCCGACGCTGCGCGAGGTCGCGAAGAAGAAGATCAAGCCGCTCGGCGCCTTCATCGGCGAGCCGACCGAGATGAAGGTCATCATCGGCCACAAGGGCAAGCACGGCGTGCGCGCGACATTCCGTGGTCTCGCCCGCCACTCCTCGATCGCGCCCGACGGCGTCAACGCGATCGAATACGCGGCCGAGCTGATCACCGAAATCCGTCGCCGTGCCGTGAAGCTTGCGGCCGCGCGATCGAATGACAGCCTCTACGACGTTCCGCATTCGACGCTGCTCACCAGCATCGTGCATGGCGGCGCCGCGCTGAACATCGTGCCCGATACCTGCACGGTGGATTTCGAATGCCGCGGCATCGGCATCACCGAGTCGCGCGAGGTGACGGATGCGATCGTCGCCTGGGCCAAGGCCGAGCTCGAGCCGGAGATGAAGGCGAGACATCCGGAGTGCGGCATCGATTTCGAGGAGATCCTTGATTATCCCGCGCTCGACACGGCGGCCGACGCCGCCATCGTCACACTGGCAAAAAGCCTCGCCGGCCGCAACGACCACGCCAAGGTCGCCTTCGGCACCGAGGCGAGCCTGTTCGCCAGCATGGCGGATATCCCGTCGGTGGTGATCGGCCCCGGCGCGATCGCGCAAGCGCATACGCCCGACGAGTTCGTGGCGATGGCGGAGCTGGAGAAATGCGCAGGCTTCGTGGAAAGGCTGATCGCGCATTGTGTGAAGGGCTGACCCGTAGGGTGGGTTAGCTTAGCGCAGCGTAACCCGCCACTTCTGTTGCGCCGTGCGAATGGCGGACAATGATGCGCCTTTGCCCACCCTGCGGGAGCTGATTTGCCCGACAGGCAAGGCTCCCTTCTGCTAGGCTCCAGACTCTCGCCTAACCGAAGGGAGAACTCCATGAAGGCCATCGCACTGGGCGCACTCGGGGCCGCGCTGGTTGCGGCCGCCGCTCCCGCCGCGCCGCTCAACGCAACGACGATCGGCTCTGCCGAAATCTCCGACGTCGACCAAGTCGGTCTGATCTGCAACGAGTATTATGGACGCTGCTGGCGGACCCGGGGACGCTATGTCCTGCGCTACTTTGACGACCCCAGCTACTTCCCCGGCAGGCGCTACAACTACTACGCCGGTCCCGGCTATTACGATCGCGGATACGGCGGCTACTACGTCGGACCGAGGTTCACCATTCGCGCCTGGTAGCAGGCCAATCGCCATCAGAGCGGCGCCGTCGTGTCGAAGAAGAAGGGCATGAACAGCGAGCGCAGGATGTCGACATTGATGGCGTTCATCGCCGCAACCGTTCAGAGCGTAGCCCGCATGAGCGTTAGCAACATGCGGGACCGCCGTCCCGGGTGTCGCTGCGCTCACCCGGGCTACGGGAGCACGCGTTCCTCATCGCTCCTGCAACGCCAGCCGCACGCCGACAACGCAGTAGATGGTCCCGACCACCTTGCCCTGCCATTTCACCACGGCCGGATGGCGGCGCAGGAGATTGCCCAGACGACCGGCGCCGACGGCGAACACCACGGTGCTGACGAGACCCAGCAGCACGAAGACGATGCCGAGGATCGCAAGCTGAAGTGCGATCGAACCGTGCTCCGGCCTCACGAATTGCGGCAGGAAGGCGAGGAAGAACAGCGCGGTCTTGGGATTGAGCACTTCAGTCAGCACAGCCTGCCGGAAGGCGCGACCCGCGCCGATCGCGGGCGCGCCGCCGTTCAGCTCGACCGGCGCCTTGTCGAGCATCGCGCGAATGCCGAGATAGATCAGGAACGCAGCGCCCGCATATTTAACGATGCTGAACAGCAGCGCAGAGGTCGCGATGATCGCCGAAAGACCGACGATCGCCATCGAAGTGTGGATCAAGTCACCGGCCGCAATCCCCGCGCCGGTTGCGATGCCGACCTTCGTTCCCGAGCTAACCGCGCGCGTCATGGTGAGCAGCGTCGCAGGCCCGGGAATGAAGACAAAACCGAGTACGATGAGGATGTAGGTGATGAGGGTGGCGTGATCGATCATGTGGCTGGCCGTTCTTTCACTGATGTCGCTACGACAGCGGTGTCATGCCCCGGGTTGACCGGCGCATCCAGTACGCCGCGGCTCCTCTGCGTCCACGCGCTGTCTCTGGGATACTGGATTGCCCGCTTTCGCGGGCAATGACACCGAAAGTGTGGAGACGGCGAACCACAAAGCGAAAAGGCGCGGCCATCAGCCGCGCCTTTGTGTGTCTAAACCGCGCCCGCCTTCTGCGCGTATTCCCATGAGGCCTTCGACAGCGGCACGGTGCGCTTGGCGGACTCCAGAGCCTTGGCGTTGGCGGCGGTGCCGTCGCGGACGCGGCCGGCGATGCCTTGGGTAATGCCGGCGAGGCGGAACAGGTTGTAGGCAAAATACCAGTTGAGATCAGGCACCGTCATCTTGGTGACGTTGCAATAGATCTGCGCGGCCTCCTCCACGCTTGGGATGTTGAGCGCCTTGAGGTCGGCGCCCTCCAGGCCCGGCATGATCCACTGCATCAACAGATAGGTGAAGTCGGCCATGGGATCGCCAAGCGTCGACAGCTCCCAGTCGAGCACGGCCTGCACGCGCGGTTCCGTCGCGTGGAAAATCATGTTGTCGAGGCGATAGTCGCCGTGGACGATCGAGACGCGCGCCTGCTCCGGCACGGTTTTGGGCAGCCATTCGGCGACCTTCTCGAACTCCGGAATGTGCTGCGTCTCGGACGCCCGGTACTGCTTGGTCCAGCGATCGATCTGGCGCGCGAAATAGTTGCCGGGCTTGCCGAACTCGCCGAGGCCGATCGCGACGGGATCGTACATGTGGAGTTTTGCCAGCGTCTCGATCTTGCTGGTGAATATCTTGCGGCGGTCCTCCGGCGTCTGGCTCGGCAGCGTCGGATCCCAGAACACCCGGCCGTCCTCCATCGACATGATGTAGAAGGCGGCGCCGATGATGCTGTCGTCCTGGCACAGCGCGTAGGCGCGCGCGACCGGAAAACCCTGCTTTCCAAGGGCTGCGATGACGCGATATTCGCGATCGACCGCGTGCGCCGACGGCAGCAATTTGCCGAACGGCTTTCGGCGCATCACGTAGGAGCGGTTCGGCGTGTTCAGCCGGTAGGTTGGATTGGACTGGCCGCCCTTGAACTGGAGCACGACCAGCGGGCCCTCATAGCCTTCGACGTTGTCGCGCATCCAGGCCTCGAGCCGCATCTCGTCGAAGCGATGACGCTCCTCGACCGGCTTGGTGCCCGAGAATTCTTCGTCTTTCCTGACGCCGTCAGCCACGATGACGCTCCCTCTTCAGTCCGAACATGATCCTAATCGGTAACCGCTGACGCACTTGCGTCAAGCGGTCACCGAATGCGGATCAGCCCTGTCGTCTTTTTCAAGTCGGGAGCGCCGCAGGGCTCTCCCTCTTAATGCTTGGGAGAATTGGCATACTTCCGAACTTCGAGCCTTGCAATGGCGCGATTGTGCACCTCGTCCGGACCGTCGGCGAGCCGCAGCGTGCGGATGCCGGCGTAGTCCTTGGCAAGACCCGCTTCGTCGGAGACGCCCGCGCCACCAAAGGCCTGGATCGCCTCGTCGATGATCTTCAGCGCCATGTTGGGTGCTGCGACCTTGATCATGGCGATCTCGGCCTGCGCGGTCTTGTTGCCGACCTTGTCCATCATGTCGGCGGCCTTGAGGCAGAGAAGACGCGTCATCTCGATGTTGGTGCGGGCCTCGCCAATGCGCTGCTCCCACACCGAATGCTCGACGATCTTCTTGCCGAAGGCGGTGCGCGACATCAGACGCTTCACCATCTTCTCCAGCGCCTCCTCGGCCTTGCCAATGGTGCGCATGCAGTGGTGGATACGGCCGGGACCGAGGCGGCCCTGCGCGATCTCGAAGCCGCGGCCTTCGCCGAGCAGGATGTTCTCCTTCGGCACGCGCACGTTCTCGAGCAGCACCTGGGCGTGGCCGTGCGGCGCATCGTCGAAGCCGAACACCGGCAGCATCTTCTCGACCTTGATGCCGGGAGTGTCGAGCGGAACCAGGATCTGCGACTGCTGCTGATGCTTGGCCGCCTTGAAATCGGTCTTGCCCATCAGGATCGCGATCTTGCAGCGGGGATCTCCGACACCGGACGACCACCATTTGCGACCGTTGATGACGTAGTGATCGCCATCCTTCTCGATGCTGGTCTCGATGTTGGTGGCGTCGGACGAGGCCACCGCCGGTTCCGTCATCAGGAACGCCGAGCGGATCTCGCCGTCCATCAGCGGACGCAGCCATTTGCGCTTCTGCTCCTTGGAGCCGTAGCGCATGAACACTTCCATGTTGCCGGTGTCGGGCGCCGAACAGTTGAACACTTCCGAAGCCCAGGAGATGTGGCCCATCTGCTCCGACAGCAGCGCGTATTCGAGATTGGTCAATCCCGCGCCGCGGAATTCATCGTCCTCATGCTCGTTCGGCGGCATGAACATGTTCCAGAGGCCTTCGGCCTTCGCCTTCTTCTTGAGGTCCTCCAGAACCGGGATCACCTTCCAGCGCTCGCCGCTGTGGTCCTGCTCGTTATAGATCGGCACCGCCGGACGCACGTGCTTGGTCATGAACGACTGCACGCGGTCGAGCCATTCCTTCTGCTTGGGGGACAGATCGAAATCCATGGGACGCTCCTCGGTCTCTCTTTGCAAAGCTGTTTTGCGCCGGACTGTCCTCCCGCCGCACGCGACCCGCAAGCGCGAATGCTTGCGGACGCCTCGGAACCGGCTCGCGCGTTGCGAACGAGTCTCGATTGCGGATTGACTTTCTCCGGCCTTCAAACGATAGTTTCATACAAGTGTTTGAATTGCAACTCCCTCCCCGAGGGGCATCCATGGCCAGCGATCATACGAGGTCTGCCATTCTCGCCGCCGCCGAACGGCTTTATGCCCATCGCGGCTTTGGCGACGTGACGCTGCGCGACATCGTCGCGGAGGCCAACGTCAACCTCGCGGCGGTGAATTATCATTTCGGCTCGAAGGACGAATTGATCGCAGAGTTGTTCGTCTCGCGTTCGATCGCCACCAACCGCGAACGCCTGCGCGAATTGAAGGCTGCGGAAGAGCAAGGCGGTGGTGGCGCGCCGATCGAGGTGATCTTGCGTGCCCTCGTCGGCCCGACCTTGCGCGGCTGCCTGGGTCCAGAAAACCAGCGCTCCACCGCGGCGCGCTTCATGATCCGCGCCTCGATCGAATCCGTGCCGCCGATCCGCCGCATCAAGAATCGCGAGATCGACCATTTGCGGAAATTTGCAGGCGCCATGCGGCGCTCCCTGCCCGACCGCAGCGACGTCGATATCTATTGGGGCCTGAACTTCGCGCTCGCCATGGCGCACCACACCATCCGCGAGAGCGAGCGGTTGACGAAGCTGTCGGAAGGCAAATGCGATCTCGACGACGTCGACGACGTCGTCGCGCGCGTCGTCAGCGTCGCGACGATGGCGCTGACGGCGGGGCGGACCGAGACGAAGGCGCCGTCATGGGTTGTCGCGCGTTAGTCAAAAAGCCGTAGCCACGCCGGCGCTGCGCTCCCTCGCCCCGTTCTTACGGGGCCGCGATGAGCTTCGCTCGCGCTGAGAGGGTTGGGGTGAGGGGCCTCTCTCCTCGTGCGAGATTGCCGAAGGACCTGTGCCCCCTCACCCGGATTGCATCTTCGATGCAATCCGACCTCTCCCCGCAAGCGGGGCGAGGTAAAGTAACCGCCAGTCCCTCACATCATCGCGATGCAGTCGATCTCGACGTCGAAGGGGCCGAACCATTCCGGGGTGCAGACGAAGATGCGCGCCGGCGGATCGATCGGGAAGTAGCGCGCATAGATCGCGTTGAAGACGGCGAAGTGTTTGGTCGAGGTGCAGTAGACGTTGCACTTCATGACATTGTCGAGCGAGGCGCCTGCCGTTTCGAGGCAGAGCTTCATCTGCTCCATGATGATCTCGCTCTGCCGCGCGATTGGCATCCCCCCGATCTCGCCCGTCTCGGGGTCGAACGGCGGCAGGCCGGCGACGAAGATCATGTTGCCGGCGCGCGTGACCGGCGAGGTCGGCGCCTTGACGCGGTCGAGAAAGGACGAGATCGGTTCGACGCGGAGCGCTTCGCGTTTCATCGGCGGCCACCTTCGGTTCGAGCGAGACTGGCGCCTTGCTACATTATTCTGCAGCCGGCATGCTTCGCTAAAGCTCGAAGTGTGGTTGCGGGCCTAGAGCGCGATCAGATCGCGCTCTAGTGTTGTTTGAGCATGATCTCCGCGCAAACGCGTTCCGCGTTTGTCGCGAGGGAAAACCGCTGCGCAGTTTTCCGGATCGTGCCTTACACCCGCTGCGGCATCTCCTCGGCCTCTTCCTTGGCAAGCAGCAGCAGCATCTCGATACCCATCTCGCCTTCCTGGGGCGAACGGATGAACTTTATTTCGTCGGCGCTTTGCCGCAGCGCGGCGATGATGGCGACGGCCTGATTGGCCGTTGCTGCCTCGGTCGCCAGAATTGCCTTCTGGTCCTTGGCTTGAAACCCGATCGTGTAAGACATGCGTTCCCTCCCGGACTTGCGTCGGGATGATCGCATCAGAGTCGCGCGCAAAGCGGAAGCCTGTGCGAGACGGACCGGGTTTATCTGGGGGTGCGCGCAAGCCTCGGGCAAGGCCGGGCATGGCGCGCGCGTCGTCCGCGGTCGCAACCGTCGCTCCCAGGCTGGTCAGGATCGCTGTCGCATGCGCGCCAGCATTGGTCTTCGCCGGCACGCCCTGGGATCAGGAAGCGAAGCTAGATGATCCCTTGCTGCTTCAGCTGCTCGATCTTGCCGGCATCATAGCCGAGCTTGCCGCCGAGCACCTCCTGGGTGTGCTCGCCCAGCAGCGGCGGGGCACGATAAGTCTCGATCGGGGTCTCCGAGAGGGTCAGCGCGTTGCGGATCAGCGAGAGATCGGGCTCGAACGGATGATCCACCTTCACCCGCATGCCGCGCGACTGGACGTGCGGATCGGAAAACACCTGCTCGAAATTGTTGATCGGGCCTGACGGCACGCCGGCCTCCTCCAGCTTGTCCAGCCAGTAGGCCACCGGCTGCTTCAGGAACAGGCCGGCAAAGATCGCCATGATTTCCTTGCCGTGCACGACGCGGTCGTTGTTCTTGACGAAGCGCTTGTCGTTGGCGAGCTCGGGCTCGCCGAGCACGGCGCAGGTGCGCTGGAACTGGCCGTCATTGCCGACCACCAGCATCAGCTCGCCGTCGGTGCAGCGGAACACGCCGGCCGGCATGCCGCCATTGCCCCAGGTGCCGCGGCGCGGCGGCATCTTGCCGTTGACGAGGTAGATCTGGAGCCAATGCGACAGCGATGCGATGACGGTGTCGAACAGGCAGACGTCGATGTGCTGTCCCTGCCCGTCATTGGCGTCGCGATGGTACAGCGCCGAGAGAATCCCGATCGAGGTGTTCATGCCGGTCATGTAGTCGACGATCGACGGGCCGACCTTCATCGGACCCTCGCCGGGCTCGCCGTCGATATGGCCGGTGACGCTCATCAGGCCGCCCATCGCCTGCAGGATCGCGTCATAGCCGGCGCGCGGCGCGTAGGGGCCGGTCTGGCCGAAGCCGGTCACCGAGCAATAGATGATGCCGGGGTTGATCGCCTTGATCGTCTCGTAGTCGAGGCCATAGCGCTTGAGATCGCCGACCTTGTAGTTCTCCATGAAGACGTCGACGTCCTTGGCGAGCGCGCGGATGATCGCCTGCCCCTCGGGCTTGGCGATGTTGACGGTGACCGACTTCTTGTTGCGGTTGGCGCAAAGGTAGAACGAGTTGTTGTTGTTGGCCTTGCCCTCGGGATCGGTCAGGTAAGGCGGGCCGAAGGCGCGCGCGTCGTCGCCGGTGCCCGGCCGCTCGATCTTGATCACCTCCGCGCCGAGATCGCCCAGCATCTGGGCCGACAGGGGCCCGGCCAGCACGCGGGTGAGGTCAAGGATCTTGATGCCTGAGAGCGGCAGAGCCGACATGTCGATTTCCTCCGGGAACTGGATCTTGGCGCGGCGCTCGAAGCGGGCCTGCGCCTCCTGCGGATACACTATTTTCGGGCGCTGAGCACTGCACGCTGGGCATACGGCCATCCCCTGCCCCGCAGCTGAGGTAGCCCGCGGCGGCGAATTCCGCGCTACGAAGATTACGTCGACGGTTCAGGTCGCGGCCGCCGCAGCCACCTGCGGCCGCCGTCGGCCAAGCAGGACCAAAATCAGCACCGTGGCGCAGGAGAAGACAAAGGTGAGACCGAGCGCACCACGGCTGCCGAACTGGGTGAGCAGGCCGACAAGGAGCGGCGGCGAGATCGCGGATGCCAGATTGAGTGGCAGCGCGATCATCGACATCGCCTTGGCGAACTCGGCCTGGTCGTAGAACACCAGCGGGATCGTCGCCCGCGCCACCGCCATCGCACCGCTGCCGGCGCCATAGAGCAGGATGAAGACCGCAACCGCCCAGGTCACCCCCTCGCTCGTCATCAGCAGCAGCATGGCCACCGGCAACGCCGTGCCCGCGACGAGCCCGGTCGTGATCCCGTCCCATCGCCCGCCGCCGAGGAAGTCCAGCCCGCGGGCGCTGACCTGGATCACGCCCAGCATCGAACCGAACGCGAGCGCCTGCGCGGGCGCCAGCCCCTCCGTCCTCAACAATTCGATCATGATGGCGCCGATACCGAAATTGACGAAGGCATTCATCGTGATCGCGGCGACGACGAGGCCGAAGGTGCTCTTGGGAATCGCGGGCGGCGGCGCAGCCTTGACCGGCTCGCCACCATCATCCCCAGCCGTTTTCCGGCGGGGTGCGAAGAACGCATAGAAGGGAAGATTGATGACGAGCATCATCGCTGCATAGACAAGGCACGTCCCGCGCCAGCCGAGCAGGCCGCTGAGGAACGACGTGGTCGGCCAGAAGATGCTGCTGGAGAGTCCCGTCACCAGCATCAGCGCGCCGATCGCGTCCTTGGCCCGGCGACCAGCGACCTCGTTCAGCATGATATAGGCGCCGGTGGAGAGCGTGGCGCTGCCGGCCATGCCGAGCACGACCCAGGCGGCGAAATAGAGGATTGGCTCGCGGGCGAAGGACAGCAGAATGTAGCCGGGGATGGCGACGGCCGTACCGGCCATCATCACGTTTCGCGCACCATGCCGCGCAAAGGATTTTGCCAGCCAGGGAGCGCATAGCCCCATCGAAACGTAGAGCACCGAGGTGCCCGCAAACACCATCGGCAGACTCATGCCGAGATCGGCCGCAAGGTCGCGGCCGACGATGGGCGGAAGACCGATCGTGCCCCATCCAACGAGCTGGGTGATTGCCAGCACCAGCAGGACCCCAATGAGTCTGCTGTCAGATTTCAAGAACCGCATTCCACTCGTCGCCTGCCCAGCAGGCGCCGATCACGCCTGTGACACCGTCTTACCCGGAGACTCAGTGCAGCGGAACGCCGGCCGCCGAATGGCAGAAGGCGGCCGGGAGCATGTCAGCAGGGGGCAGTAGCCTCTACCCCGCGAGCCCGAGCACGGATCGCGCCTCGGCTGCGGTCGCGACGCGCCGGCCGTGGCGCGCGACAGCCCCGGCGGCGATGGTCACGAGCTCGGCGTTGCTGGCGGCCAGGCGGGTCTTGTCGATCCTGATATTGTCCTCGAGCCCGGTCCGCACCGCGTCGGCGCCGCGCGCAAGCGCCCAGCCCATGACCTCGGCCTGATGGCGTCCGATCCCGGCCGCCGTCCACGTCGCTTTCGGGATCAGCCGCTTCAGCTCTCCCAGGAGGATGTCGAGGACATGCTCGTCCGCAGGCATCGCGTTCTTGACGCCCATGACGAATTGCACGTGCGGACGCGAGTCCATCAGCCCCGCCTCGATCAGACGCCGCGCACCGTGTAGATGCGACA
Organism: Bradyrhizobium sp. MOS001; assembly: GCF_004634465.1. Classification (NCBI taxonomy): domain Bacteria; kingdom Pseudomonadati; phylum Pseudomonadota; class Alphaproteobacteria; order Hyphomicrobiales; family Nitrobacteraceae; genus Bradyrhizobium; species Bradyrhizobium sp. MOS001. Next base: position 25,857 of record NZ_SPVJ01000052.1, on the reverse strand, counting down.
GATCGAAGATCTCGATTTCCGGGCGGATGCCATTTGTCTTCATGCCGGTCGCGAGAGTCTCGACCAGGGCGGCGCCGTTCTCATAGACGATCGTCGGAAAGTTCACCGATCCAGTCGACAGCGAGGCCATGTCCGGCTTCAGATAAAGCGATGATCCCCGCGCCGAGGGATCGCGGCCCCGCCCGCCGGTCGAGAACTGAACGATCATCCCCGGACAATGCTTTTTGATCCCCTCCTGCACCTGCGCGAAACGCGCGGGGTCGGAGGACGGCGTCTCGTCATCGTTGCGAACATGGATATGGGCAAGCGTGGCGCCGACCTCGAAGGCCTCCTGCGTCGACTCGATCTGCTCGGACGGCAAGATCGGCACCGCGGGATTGTCCTTCTTGCGCGGAACGGAGCCGGTGATGGCGACAGCAACAACAACGGGGTTCATCCCTTGACCTCATGATGATCGCGCTCGCGCGCACGGAGTTCGAATAGGCAATCAAGTAACGCATCGAGCCCCACCGCTGCAAACATCATCGATCGCAGCGGCAGGCTCCTTGCGTGCCCTTCAGGTCGGAATTGCGGCCGCACCGCTCGCCGCCTCCGCACGCTGCCGCTCATAGTCGGCCCGCGGCATCGGAACGGCCTTGGGATTGCCGAGATCGTCGATATTGACCCGATAGGTCTCCCGGGCCGTGACGGCCGCCAGCGCCGCGATGACAGTGATACCGAAGGCGATCGCTCCCACCGTCAAGGGGATATTGTCCGAGCCGGGAGGTGCCACAGTCGCAAACAGGGCCGGAAGCAATGCGGTGATGGTCGTTCCGATGTTCTGCGAGATCGCCATCGCCGACACGCGGGTGCGGGTCGGAAACAGCTCGGGGTAAAAGCTCGGGAAGATCGCGTTGTAGCCCTGATAGACGACGCCCCACATCAGCAGCGACACCAGGATCGCCAGCGGCACATTCCTGATGCTGATGGCATAGAGATAGACGAAGGCAAGCAAGCCTGAGAGCAGCGCGCCCACGATGATCGGAGGCTTGCGACCGACCTTGTCGGAGAGATTGCCGACGAAGGGAATGACGAATATGGCCAGCATATTTCCGAGGACCGGGATCCACAGATAGACGTCCTTGGCAAAACCGATGCCATAGGCCGGCTGCACCGCGTAGGCCGCACCGAAGATGGTCGCAACGACCGGAATGACGTTCATCAGAGCCATGCAGATCACCCTGAGCATGTCGCGCCAGCTCAGCTTGATGGCCTGAACAATGGGCGACCGCGGCGTTTCTCCCCGTGCGCCCTCTTGCGCAAAGGCAGGGGTTTCGTCGACTTCGCGACGAATGATGTAGCCGGCGACGATGACGAAGAAGCTGAGCAGGAACGGAATCCGCCATCCCCAGCTGTTGAAGGCGTCGGTCGGCATATAGGCCGCCAGCGGCAGGAAGACGGCTGCCGCGAGGATTTGTCCAGCCTGCACGCCTTGAAGGGCGAAGCTTGCATAGAAGCCGCGCCGGCCGAACGGCGCATGCTCCAAAATCATCGAGCTCGCGCCGGAGATTTCACCGGCCACGGCAAATCCCTGCACGAGGCGCAGGATAACGAGCAGGATCGGCGCCAGGATGCCGACCTGCTGATAGGTCGGCAGGATACCCACCGCCATCGTCGAGATGCCCATCAGGAACATGCAGACGATGAGAACAGTCTTGCGGCCATGGGTGTCGCCCCAATGTCCGAGGACGAAGGCCCCGATCGGCCGGGCCACATATCCCACACCATACGTCGCCAGCGATGCGACGATGGCGACGGTGGGATTTTCCGACGGGAAGAAGATTTGCGGGAAGATCAGCGACGCGGCGGTCGCGTAGATGAAGAAGTCATAATATTCGAGAGCCGAACCGATCCAGCCGCTCGCAGCAGCCTTCCTGGACTGACTCATGTGACGGATCGTGCGAGTCGTGGTCATCGCAGAAAATTCCTCCACTGGGTTTGCTGACGTCCCGTTGTCGGGCTTCGCTAGAAATTGGGCAGTATTCTCCGGGCGCTCTGCCGACTTCCGCGAGCGCTTGTCACTGCCGATGGGTATCCGATTGGTCGCGACAATAGGCTTTCGCCGGGCTAACACAATTACCCAGTTATGCGATAAACCTAACATGATGTTATTTTCGCGCGGGGCGCGCGCCTCCGCCCGGCGGTCACGCGCGCGGACCGGCTCGACATGCCGTCACAGGAAATCACTCGGACGGATTGAAAATACGCGCGACATACCGCGTGCCGTCGATCGCCCGCGGGGCGCAGGCGGCCGAGGTGACGAAGTTAGCCGAAGTTAGCTTCCCAGCGCGGTCTCTCCCCGCTCGCGCCCGGGGACGCTGACGTGAACCTCATGCCCCTGGCGAAGCGCCAGTGAAGCGGCGGCAACTGCCGACTCGAATGCGGATTCCTTGGTGGCGTATTTGCCGTTGACGTTGCCGTCGTGCAGCACGCCCCATTCTCCGTCGACCGGGATGATCGCGTATTGAGCAAGGCCCATGGTGCAACTCCTCGATATCTAGCGCTGCGTGACCTGCGGATGGGCTGCCGTCACCCGCCACACGGTGTTGCCACTGTCGTCGGCGACCAGCAGTGCGCCGGTCTTGTCGATGGCGACGCCGACGGGACGGCCGCGTGCCCGATCGTCGCTGTTGAGGAAGCCGGTGACGACGTCTTGCGCAGGGCCACTCGGCTTGCCGTCCGCAAACGGCACGAACACGACCTTGTAGCCGTTCAGCACCTGCCGGTTCCAGCTGCCGTGCTCTCCGACGAAGGCGCCGCCGCGGTAAGCGGCCGGCAGACTCGTGCTGGTGTTGAAAGCCATCCCGAGCGGCGCGACATGCGAGCTCAGCGCGTAGTCCGGCACGATGGCCTTGTCGACGAGGTCTGGCCGCTGCGGCTTGACGCGGGGATCGACGTGCTGGCCGTAATAGCTGTAGGGCCAGCCATAGAAGCCGCCGTCCTTCACCGACGTCATGTAGTCGGGGACGAGATCGGGACCGAGCTCGTCGCGCTCGTTCACTACCGTCCACAGCGCGCCCGTCTGCGGCTCGAAGCTCAGCCCATTGGGATTGCGCAATCCGCTCGCAAAAATGCGCCAGCGGCCGCTGGCGCGATCGACCTCGAGGATGACGGCGCGATTGTGCTCGGCCTCCATGCCGTTCTCGGTGATGTTGCTGTTGGAGCCGACGCCGGCATAGAGTTTCGAGCCGTCGGGGCTCGCGACCAGGCTCTTGGTCCAGTGATGGTCGATCGGGCCGCCAGGCAGCGGCGTCAGCACGGTGCCCGGCGCGGTGATTTTCGTATCGCCCTCCGTGTAGGGATATTTCACGATCGCATCGGTGTTGGCGACATAGAGGTCGTTGCCGACCAGCGCGACGCCGAACGGCGAGTTGAGATGGTCGAGGAAGACGCTTTGCATATCTGGCACGCCGTCGCCGTTGGTGTCCCGCAACAGCGTGATGCGGTTGCTCGGGCCCGTATCACCGCCGGAGGTCGCCCAGGACTCGACATAGCCCATCACGATCTCCTTGGGCCGCTTGATCGCGGCGCCCTTCGGCGCCTTGGACTCCACCACGAGCACGTCGCCGTTGGGCAGCACATAAAGCGAGCGCGGATGCTGCAAGCCCGTCGCAAAGGCTTTTGCCTGCAGGCCCTGCGCGACGGTCGGCGTCTCGTCCTTCTTCCAGCCGATGATGCGCGCGATGTGAATCGGCGGCAGCAGATATTGCTGAATGTCAGGCAGCTTTGGATTGGCGCCGATCTGCGCTTTGGGATCACCGCTGCCGTCATCGCAACCGGCAAGACATAGAAGCGAAGAGCACAGCAATATCCCGACAAGCAAGGACGTCATCGCGCAACTCCGACGCCGTGGCGGTACACCATCGCCCAGCCGAGCCAGCCGGTGACCGGGAGGATCAGGACGGTGATCACCGAAAGAATGAGCCCGGTCGGCCACACCGAGGTCCACGCATCACGCGTGTGGATCAGCACATTGACAGTCGCCAGGATCAGCGCCACGGCGTTGCCGATCAGATGCGGCCAGGCCGGAGCCTGCGCCCGCACCAGGCGATTGCCGAGGAAATCAGTCAGGCCGGCGATCGCCGCCAGCACACCGAAGATGACGCCGACCACCAGAAGCCAGGCGGAGAAATCCGCCCACATGATCTCGGCGCTGACGACATAGGCAATGTCGGTCACCAATGCCCCGATGAAGCACGCGATCGGTATCGGCACCAGCATCGGATGAATCGGATGACCTGCGATTTGCGCGGTGGAGCGCACGCGCACGGCTTCTTGCACGGTCGGCCTCGTGTGGCTTTTCGCCCTGCCCGACCGGCCAACTCTTGCTTGCGGTGAAGGTTCCTACTCTCGCACCGCCACCGGCGCGCCGGCCTGATACGCCGCATAGGCGCGCCTCAAGCCATCGTGAAGCGACGTCGTGGCACGCCAGCCGAGCTTTTCGAGACGGCCGACGTCGAGCAGTTTGCGCGGCGTTCCATCGGGACGCGAGCTATCGAAATTGATCTCGCCGCCGTAACTAACGATGTCGGTCACGACGAGCGCGAACTCGGCTATGGTGTAGTCTTGGGGTGCCCTACTACTGTCGGCATTGTGGTCGCGCAACCGTAGCGATCTCGCGTCTTCGCTGGATGACATTTCACCGCCCTGGCCGACCCCGGATGGGCATACGTCTTCGATGACAGGCTCGAAGAGGAGATTGTCGGCTGCACCACGATCGATGCGGGCGCGAGCCGTCCCGCGTTCCTTGCGCCGGTCACCGTCATGAGGCCGATAGCTTGGTCGAGAGGAATGGAGCGGGTGAAGGGAATCGAACCCTCGTCATCTCGATACACCTCATCGAAGATCACCCAACCGCACAAACTGTCATATTTTCAGCAGCATAGCGGCAGTTAGCACATAACCGGAAATCACCCGAAAACGCCTCCCTACCGGAATTGCCCCCCCGCGAGCGACCCCAGAAACTGGGGCAAAAACTTCCGTCTGCGGTTGTTCTAGGCGCCCTCTGCACGCATTCTGTTTGCAAAATCTACTGCAAGGGGTTGGGCAAGTGGCCGAGGAATTTGAATACGACGTTGCTTTCAGTTTTTGCGCCATCGATGAAGGTGTGGCTACGCAACTAAACGATTTTCTGTCCCCGCGCTTGAAAACATTCATCTATAGCGAACGGCGACGAGAGATTGCCGGAACAGACGGGCAGGAAAGCTTCAGCCAAGTTTACGGGAGAACCGCCCGTCTGGTTGTGGTGCTATTCCGACCGGAGTGGGGCGAGACACCCTGGACTCGCGTTGAAAGGGACGCGATCAAGAACAGGTCCTTGGATGACGGCTGGGACTTCACGACCTTTGTGCCAACGGTCGATCGCCCGCAATGCCGCCTTGGCTACCGAAGACGCGGCTGTATGTAGGACTGCAGCGCTGGGGCATCGAAGGGGCCGCTGCAGCAATTGAATCGCGAGCTACGGAGCGGGGCAGCAACCCACACGAAGAAACCGTCGCGGAGCGTGCCGATCGTCTTCGCAGATCCCGGGATATCAAAGAGAAGTGCTCATTTGCTATTTGATGTATTTAAGGGGTTTCCATAAAATCGTTGCGCTATTCCTACCAACTCGTGCGACCAGATTACCACGCGTGGGTTGGTGTAGATGAGAAGGGACGTGATTTTGCGCCACAACAACTCGCGGACCATGTCCTTCGCACATACATGGACATCGCCGAGAAGACCAAGACCGATTACTAGCCGGCGCCTCGATCGACCCGAGCGCACTCCCTCAACTCCTTCCGCACTCGCTTCCGCTCATCCTCTGTCTTCGCCTCATCGACGTGCGATTGGAGGATGCGGCGCATCTGTCCTCGGCCGACTCCTTCGTCTGGACAGCAGGCTCATGTCGCCAAGGTTGGGAACGTCAGGGTAGTGTTGAGCAAGAACAGCCGATGGAAACGGCTCAATTCACCAGCTATGAGGCGCGCCACCCGAGATGGTGCCAAGCAACGCTCGCAGCCTCAATGCCCGAGCAAACACTTCCGTAGTTCCTATGTAGTGAAGCCGCGTTGTTTCGTGGCTTGTGATTTTGCTTTCACGGATTCTAGTCGAATGAGGATTCGCGTGACAATGCGTGACAAAGAAAGAACGCGCGCCACTCAGTGAGGGCCGATTGGTTGCCTCATCATCGGCCTCTCAGTCTCATGACGACGGTTGCGCCGGAGCGCCCCAAAGAGCGCTTCTTGGTCGCACGACGGACTCTTGATATGCCTGAGCGCGTTACGTAACGCCTTGTCCCGCAACCGCTTCTGCTGCTGCATGTTGGTGGTTGGAGCGGGTGAAGGGAATCGAACCCTCGTATTCAGCTTGGAAGGCTGCTGCTCTACCATTGAGCTACACCCGCATCACTGGCTCCCTAACACGACCGGGCGGCAGTCTCAACTGCTCCGAACCGGCCTTTCCCGTCTCGCGGACAGGCCAGTTCCCGCCCCCGGGGCGCCCTTAACGGCGGCGGGATTTCGTCCTATATTCAGAGTCCCGAAACCAACGAAAGGAGGTGATCCAGTGTCTTATCTCAAGCGCTGTCACCTCGCTGGGATCGCCCGCTAGGCTTTGACGAAAGGCCTGGCATCGGGGCGCTCTCAGCCCTGGACCAGCGAGCAAGAAATCGGGCGCGACGGGGCCTCCCCGCCGCGCCTTTTTTCGTGGGTGGCGCCGCATGGATGAGTTCCGCTCAGGCCGGCGGCTCGCCTGCAAGCACCTCACGGATCTTCTGCGACAGCTCCGATTTCCGGTACGGCTTCCTGAGCAGCGCCAGGCCGGGATCGAGATGTCCTTCGTGGACGATGGTGTCGTCGGTGTAGCCGGAGGTGTAGAGCACGCTCGCCCCCGGCCGTCGACGCCGGACGGCTTCGGCCAATTCCCGTCCGTTCATGCCGCCGGGCATGATGATGTCCGTGAACAGGAGATCGAATTTGACGCCCTGGTCGACCAGCGCAAGCGCGGCTGCGCCGTCGCTGGCGGCGAGCGTGCGATAGCCGAGGGTGCCGAGCCGGGCGATGACATAGCCCTGCACCAGCGGATCGTCCTCGACCACGAGGATCGTCTCGTGCCCGCGTGCCGACGCGGGCGGTTGAACCGGCGCCGTCCTGGCCGGCGCCTCGCCCTTCGACCGCGGCAGGAACAGCCGCATCACCGTGCCGCGCCCCTCCTCGCTCTCGATGACGACGGTGCCGCCGGTCTGGCGGGCAAAGCCGTAGACCATGCTGAGCCCAAGTCCGGTGCCTCGGCCGACGCCCTTGGTGGTGAAGAACGGCTCGAACACGCGCTCGCGGATGTCGGCCGGGATGCCGTGACCGGTGTCGGCCACCGCGATCATCACGAAGGCGCCGCGCATGACGTCGCCGTCGCCGGCACCGCTGGTGCCGTCGAGCTCGCGGTTCGCGGTCTCCAGCGTGAGCCGGCCGCCGCCCGGCATCGCGTCACGCGCGTTGACGGCGAGATTGACGATCGCAGACGAGAGCTGCGACGGATCTGCCATCGCGGACCAGGCGTCGTCCGCGAGCCGGGTCACGATCTCGATATGCTCGCCGAGGATCGGCTTGAGCAGCTTCGCCGTTTCGACCACGAGTGCGTTGACGTCGATGTCACGGGGCTCCAGCGGCTGGCGGCGCGCGAAGGTTAGCAGCTGCGAGGTGATCTCGGCGCCGCGCGCCGCCGCATCGTCGATCAGTTGTGCGATCGCGGCGAACTCGGGTTTGTCGGCAAGCCCTTCCTGGATGATCTCGATGGTGCCGGTGATGACCGTGAGCACGTTGTTGAAGTCGTGAGCGACGCCGCCGGTGAGCTGACCGATCGCGTCCATCTTCTGAGATTGGCGCAGCCGCTCCTCGGCCTCGTGCTGCGCCGTGAGGTCGGTGGCCGACCCGCGATAGCCCATGAAGCGTCCGTCCGCCGCGAAGATCGGCTGGCCGTTGACATTGAAATGATGCATGCGGCCGGCCACGTCGCGCCCGCGATATTCGAACTTCCGGAACGGCTCGTGGCGGTCCAAGGTCGCCACGTGCGCGCGCCATTTCTCAGGCTCGGCGTCGCGGTCGGAGGCGGCATCTGTGCGGTGCTTGCCGACCAGCGCCTTGTTGTCCATGCCGAAGGCGCCGGCCCGGTCGGATACGTAGGTGAACCGATGATCCGGTCCGGTCTCCCAGAACCAGTCGGACGCGGTCTCGGCATAGTCGCGGAAACGCTCTTCACTGGCACGCGCGTCCTCTTCGGCGCGCCGGCGGATATTCAGGTCGCGCTCGAGATTTGCGTTGGCCTCGCGCAGCTCGCCATAGGCGCGCTCGAGGTTCGCGCACATCGCGTTGAAGGCGTCGATCACCTTGTCCAGCTCGTCGGGATCGCGGGGCGGCCGGCGCTCGAGGTGCAAAGGCGGCGGCGGCCGCGACAGGCTGTATTGGCCGACGAACTCGGCGATGGCGGCCAGATGCCGCGTCACCAGCAGATGGAACATGTAGATGATGAACAGCGAGACGACAAAGGTCTTCGCGGCCTCGCTTGCCAGGATGACCAAGGCCCGGTTCAGCAATTGCTGATAGACCTCGGCCAGCGTCGCCTCGACATGGAGCACGCCGATCGGGCGTGACGTCCCCTGGACGCTGTAGTTCAGCGGATAGTCGCGTGTCACGGCTGAGCGGGTGCTCGGCTCGCCGACCGCGACACGGATCGGATTGGGACGATCGGCGATCTCGCGCACCTCGGCGGCGCGGATGTCGGGCAGCCGCAGGATGCCGTCGAGCTGGAGCTTGAGCTGGTTCTGGTCGAGATTTCACAGGCTCTCGCCGAGGCTGCCGGTCGTGCTGCGGCCGATCTCGTCGAGCCGCGTCTCGATGACACCGACCTCGCGGTCGTAGTCGAGATAGAGCTGAAGCGCGGTCAGCATCAGCGTGACGATCGAGGAGAACAGCAGCACGGCGGCCAGCAGGCGCCGGCCCGACGCCACTGCGCGACCAGTTGAAGATCCGCGACAGCAGCGCTCCGATCATCCCTGGCGCAAATGCAGCGCCGATCCCGCTCAAATCCTGCTTCGCGGCCGCCGGGGGACCGGCGCGACTGCTGCGCTTGGAGTCCTCGTCGCCTGCGTTGCCCATGCACCACGTCCCCGGAATGGCGGCACCCTGCTCCGGACGGCGGGTCGCAGCCGCGAGCAATTCGACAGTTGAAATTCTCTCATCACGCGACCTGCGTGGCGATCCTGCCGGCCCATGGGCGGCTTGGCGGGGTCTTGTCTTGCGCCCAGCAGCAGGATTCTCGCGCAAACTATCACTTCGCGTACTGGAATGACATTGGCTAAAGTCCGCAGTCGCCTGCAAGACAAGCGAGCGTTGCGGCCGCCACACGGGTGCCACCCCAGGTGGATCGCGGCCATCCGAATCCAATGGTAGCCATGCAGGGTAAAGGAGACGCGTCATGTGGCGGATCATCGTCGCCTGCCTGTCATTGCTCGCCGCCGGTCCGTCACAGGCGCAGGAGCTGATCCGGCTGGCGCGGATCGCCGACATCCCCGATCAATATGTCGGCGGCGAGATGCTGCGGGCCGTCTACGCCAAGCTGAATATCAAGCTGGAGTTCGAGGACGTCCCTGGCAAACGCGCGCTGGCGTTGTCGAGCGCCGGCGAGGTCGATGGCGAGATCCAGCGGATCGGAACGCTCTCCAGCGACTACCCGACGCTGATTCAGGTCACGCCGGCGATCAACTACATCGAGCCGGCGGTCTTCGCGACGAAACTCCGTTTCGACGTCGCCGGCTGGAATTCGATCAGGGAGTACAGCATCGGCATCGTCCGCGGCGTCGGCTCCTCAGAGGCCGGGACGCGCGGCATGGCCCGCGTCACCACGACCACCAGCCTCGAGAACATGATCAGGATGCTCGACGCCGACCGTTTCAAGCTGATGGTCACCGATCTCTTCAGCGGGCTCGTCGCGGTGAGGAAACTCAATCTGCAGACCAGAATTGTCCCGCTCTCGCCACCGCTGGAGCGCATCCACATCTACCATTATTTGCACGAACGCCATCGCGATCTGGTGCCGAAGGTCGGCAAGGTGATCGCGCAGATGGAAGCGAGTGGCGAGCTGGCCACGCTGCGCGAGGCGTTGGTCAAACAGGTCCTGAGCGCGCCGTGACGGCGCCGGGTCAGCTCGCGCGATGCCGCTCACCCAGGGCAACGGCGGCAATCAGCACGCCGACGCACCAGGCCATGACCGCCCGATGAGGCTCGTCGCCGAGCAGCACGGTGATGATGCTCGTCAGCAGGCACGGCGCGATTGCCTTTCGCGTCCGGCTCATCAGCGCAAGCAGGAACGGCATCGCCGCGATCGATATTTGCAGGACGTCCATGTTGAAAGACGGTATCGCCGAAGGCGTCAGAAGCCACACACATTGAACGCGCGCGGGCGTTTTCCGCGGCGGCTTTCGACGATCCGCTCACCGCCGTTCTCGGCCGAGCTGCCGTAATAGCGGTGGTGGCCGGACTGGTCGTGCAAATCCGCGGCTTCCGACTTTCCCGCCCGACGCGCGTCGCAGATGATCTTTATGGTCGACATGGCCGCCTCCGAAGTGTTCTTGGTGGCCATCAGTCGCCTCGGCTTTGGGAAGCGTTCACCTCCGAGGGCGGCAATCGGGTTTCAGGACGGTTTCGTCGCAACTTGCGCGACGCAATATGTTAGTCTCCGGGATTGTCGGTATCGACGGCGCTCATACATCCTTCCGACTGCGAGCTTGAAAAACAAACGAGGTGACGATGCTTTACGCCATCCTGGCCTACCACGTGGAAGACGAGATTTTGTCCTGGACGCCCGAGCAGGACGCCGCGGTCGTGGCCAAAGTGATCGAGGTTCAGGCGCCCTTGAGGGCAAGCGGACACCTTGGGCCGGCCGCCCGTCTGGATGAGACCCGAAAGGCGCACACCTTGCGCGGCCCCGGCGCGGGCATGGTGCTGGACGGCCCGTTTGCCGAGACCAAGGAGCAGCTTCTCGGCTTCCATCTCGTCGACTACGATACCGATGAGGAAGCGATCGCAGCGGCGCGGAAGCTGCGCGAGGTCAACCCGTCGGCGGTCTACGAAATCCGCCCGGTCAAGCTTTACGTGCCGGTCGACGGGTTCGGCGCGACAAAAGGGTGAGCCGCCGCCTCACGCGCCTGGCCCGGTCGGTGCGACATAGAAGCGCTGGATCAGCAGCCCGCCAAAGGCGATGAACCACACGAAGGGCGCGACGTGCGGCGCGAAGGCCGCATCGATCGTGCCCGGAATGAACACCAGCAGCGGAAACATCGAGGCCATGATCTCGTGGCGCCAGCCGCCCAAAATCGCCACCACAGCCAGGCATTGAGGCCGGCGATCGCGGTCAGATGCAGGCCGTACAGCACGGCCACCGCGCTGCTCATGCTGTAATTGATGTAGAGGCCATTGGTCACCGGCAGCAGCACGATCGACAGCAGGAAGAACAGGTTGAGGATCACCATGCCGCGGCTGCCCACGGGCTGGCGCGCGAGCCGGCGGTGGTGGCTGATCCAGAACACGCCGGCGATGATGAAGCTGAGCGCGAGACCGGCGAGCTTGCCGGAATAGACATGGGCGAGATCGCTCCAGCTCGGGGCGCTGGTGAACACCGCGGCCTTGGGCAGGTCGTAGGCGAGTAGCGTCATGGCGACACCAAAGATGGTGTTGCTGAGCGACTCCAGCCGCCGCATCTCGAACTGGTCGGGCTTGAGCTCGGTCATGCCGGTTGCGCGCTTCTCGGGCTGGAACTTCGGGCCGTGTTGTCCCTAGGTCTTAACATTGGTTCCGTCCAGCCGCATTGCGATTCGCACCGGGATCGCCGACTCTCACCCTTTCACCGGGGCGATTCGTGGCGACATATCTGGACACGCTCAATGCGGAGCAGCGCCGCGCCGTGGAGCATGGCGTCGCCGACGGCGCGACCGTGGGCGCCCCCCTGCTCGTCATCGCCGGCGCGGGCTCCGGCAAGACCAATACGCTCGCCCATCGCGTCGCGCACCTGATCGTCGCAGGCGCCGATCCACGCCGCATCCTCCTGATGACGTTCTCCCGCCGCGCCGCGGCCGAGATGGCCGGCCGGGTTGAGCGCATCGCCCGAAAGGCGCTGGGCGAGAACAATGCCGCGATCATGCGCGACGCCCTCACCTGGGCCGGCACGTTCCACGGCATCGGCGCGCGCCTTCTGCGCGAATATGCCGAGCGGATCGGCGTCGATCCAGCCTTCACCATCCACGACCGCGAGGATTCCGCCGACCTGATGAATCTGGTCCGGCACGAGCGCGGCCTGTCGAAGACCGAGAGCCGCTTTCCCGCCAAGGGCACGTGCCTGTCGATCTACTCGCGCTGCGTCAATGCCGAGATGGAGATCGAAAAAGTGCTCGGCCAGCACTATCCTTGGTGCGCGGGCTGGGCCGCCGAGCTGAAGGGCCTGTTCGCGGCCTATGTCGAGGCCAAGCAGACCCAGCACGTGCTGGATTACGACGACCTCCTGCTCTACTGGTCGCAGATGATGAGCGATGCGCTGATCGCCGAAGAGATCGGCGGCCGCTTCGATCACGTGCTGGTCGACGAATATCAGGACACCAACCGGCTGCAATCCTCGATCCTGCTGGCGCTGAAGCCGGATGGACGCGGGCTAACCGTGGTCGGCGACGACGCGCAGTCGATCTATTCGTTCCGCGCCGCCACCGTGCGCAACATCCTGGATTTTCCGCAAAGCTTCTCCCCCCGCGCCGAGATGATCACGCTCGACCGCAACTACCGCTCGGCGCAACCCGTGCTGGCGGCGGCCAACGGCGTCATCGGGCTTGCGCGCGAACGCTTCACCAAGAACCTCTGGACCGACCGCACCTCGTCGCAGAAGCCGCAGCTCGTCACCGTCCACGACGAGGCCGACCAGGCGCGCTACATCGTCGAGGAGGTGCTGGCCAACCGCGAGCAAGGCGCGCTGCTCAAGCACCAGGCGGTGCTGTTCCGGACGTCCTCGCATTCCGGTCCGCTGGAGATCGAGCTGACCCGCCGCAACATCCCCTTCGTCAAGTTCGGCGGACTGAAATTTCTCGATGCCGCGCATGTCAAGGACGTGCTGGCGCTGCTGCGCTTTGCCGAAAATCCGCGCGACCGCGTCGCCGGTTTCCGCATCCTGCACCTGTTGCCCGGCGTCGGCCCCGCCACCGCGCAGCGCGTGCTCGACCAGATGGCGGAGAGCACCGACCCGCTTGCCGCGCTCGGCCAGCTTGCGGTGCCGCCACGCACCGGCGCCGAGTGGACCGACTTCGTCCGCACGGTCGGAAATCTGCGTTACTCGGAATGGCCCGCCGATCTCGAGCGCGTGCGGCTCTGGTATGAGCCGCATCTCGATCGCATCCACGAGGATTCCGAGACGCGCCGCGCCGATCTCATGCAGCTCGAACAGATCGCGAGCGGCTATGCCTCGCGCGAAAAATTCCTGACCGAGCTCACGCTCGACCCGCCGGATGCGACCAGCGACAAATCAGGTCCTCCGCTCCGCGACGAGGACTATCTGATCCTCTCCACCATCCACTCCGCCAAGGGCCAGGAATGGAAGTCGGTGTTCGTGCTCAACGTCGTCGACGGCTGCATGCCGTCGGATCTCGGCGCCGGTACCTCGGCCGAGCTTGAGGAGGAGCGCCGCCTGCTCTATGTCGCGATGACGCGCGCCAAGGACGATCTGCATCTTGTCGTGCCGCAGCGCTTCTTCACCCACGGCCAGCAAGCCAAGGGCGATCGCCACGTCTACGCCTCGCGCACCCGCTTCATCCCGGAATCCCTCGTCTATCTGTTCGAGCGCACCGCCTGGCCGAAGGCGGCTTCGGCTGCGGCCCGCGCTGCGGCGCAGGGCCCGAAGATCGATATCGGGGCGCGGATGCGGGGGATGTGGCGGTAGCGCAGGCTTGTTTAGACGTGTGTTCCTAACGCGAACCGGTATCCTCTTCGCTCGAAAACGCTTTAAGCGTTCAGCCGGTCGAACTGGACCTTGCCTGCCTTCATCACCATCGGGATGTGCTCGCCTTGGCCGAGCAGGCAGGCCACATCGCGCAGCGGGTTGCCGTCGACCACGAGCAGGTCCGCAATAGCGTCGGGCGCGATCCGGCCGAGCTTACCCTCCATGCCGAGCACTTCGGCGCCGATCAAAGTCGCGCTGGCGATGACGGAGCGCGCTCCCAGAATTTCGGCGCGAAGGCGGAATTCGTCGCTCTGGAGGCGTTGAGAAGCTCCAAGCAGATCGCTGCCAAATCCCATCTTTACCCCGGCGTCGCGATAGATCGCGAGCGAACGCAGACCGGCGTCGCGGACATCGGCGATCTTGGCCACGCTCTCCGGCGGCAGGCCGTATTGGGCGCCCTCGTTGGCCAGCGCCTCGTAGGTGACGAGGGTCGGCACCACATAGGCACCCTTGTCGGCGATCAGGCGCGCGGTCGGAGCATCGACCAGATTGCCATGCTCGATGGTGCGCACGCCGCAGCGAACCGCGCGTTCGATGGCGGCAGCGGTGTAGGCGTGGGCGAGCACGTAGGTCTGGCGCCCGCGCGCCTCCTCGACGATGGCGCGGATCTCGTCCTCGGAGTAGCCGAAGGCGCCGACCGGATCGGTCGGTGAAGCGACGCCGCCGGACGCCATGATCTTGATCTGGTCGGCGCCCATCTGGAGCTCCTCGCGTGCTGCCCTGCGCACGCCATCGACGCCGTCGGCAACGCGCGCCAGCGCCCCGACACGCACGCAGCAGGGACACGGGGCGTCGCTCGCGAGGTAATCCGAGCGCGCCCGCATATCACCATGGCCGCCGGTCTGGCTGAGCGCACGGCCGGAGACGAACAGCCGCGGCCCGTCGGTCAGGCCGGTCTCGATCGCCTGCTTCAGCGCATGGCCGGCGCCGCCGGCGTCGCGGACGGTGGTAAAGCCACGCCGCAGCATGCCGCGCAGCAGCAGCGTCGAGCGCAGCGTCACCAGCACGTTCGGCATGTGCACCTGCTGCGCCAGGTTAAGCTCAACGGCGATGGCGTGCACATGCAGGTCGATCAGGCCGGGCATCAGCGTCCTGCCCTTGAGATCGATGGTGCGATCGGCGGTGGCCTGGATCGGCCGGTCCGAGACCTCCTTGATCAGGCTGTCTTCGACCAGCACATCATGGCCTGCCAGCAATTCCGCCTGGAGCGGATCGAGCAGCGCGGCGTTCTTGAAGAGGATGCTGGACATCGCGGAATCCTGTCAGAAGTCGACCGGCGCAAGCAGCGCCGGCAAGGTGAGCTGGGCAAAGGGAAGGCACGCGGCGATATCGTCCTCGCCATACCAGCCCGCCTCGTGAAGCAGATTGAGCGAGCCGAGCGTACGGCCGCGCCAGCGCACGGGCATGTTGAGCACGCTCGCGCAGCCGAGCGAGGCGATCAGCTCGTGGTCGGAGAACACCTTGCGCAGATCATCCTGCGTGCGGCCGATATAGGCCTCGCCGCGATCAAGAACCGCCTCGGTCCACGGGCCCGGCGCGAGGCGCTTGCGTCCGCCGGTCGGGTACGGACCGGGAAGATTGGAATAGACCCGCGCCGCTTCGCCGCTGTCCCCGTCGTAGGTCAGGATCGTGAACAGCTTGTGCCCGATCGCCGACTTCACGGCTTCGTCGAGTGCCGCGAATAGTGCATCCGGCTGATCCGCCCTGCTCTGCGCCGCCGCGACGGCGCAGAGCCAGGGATCAGCGGTAACTTTCGTCCGCGTCATGCAACTTCACCCGCCGCGATCTCTTCCAGCGAGCGGCCGCGCGTCGGCACGCCCATCAGCACGACGGTGACTGCCCCGAGCAGCAGCACAGTGGTGGTGACCCCGAATACGCCGGCGAAGCCGAAATTCGGATAGAGATAGCCGACCAGGATCGGCGAGACGATCGCGCCGATGCGACCGATTGCGGAGGCGAGCCCGGCACCCGTGGTCCTGACCGGCGTCGGGAATACTTCGGCGGTATAGGCATAGACGCCCGCATAGGTGCCGTTCATGAACAGGGACAGGAAGATCCCCGCCGCCATGATCTGCTGGTCGCTTTGCGCGAAGGCGAGCCCGAGCGCGCTGGCACCGCCGAGCACCATGTAGGTCGCGATCGTCGCCTGCCGCCCGATGCGCTCGTTGAAATACGCGGCGCTGAAATAACCGGGGATCTGCGCGCAATAGATCGCGATCGAATAGGCGAAGCTCTTGGTAATGCTCATCCCGTTCTGGACCAGCAGGCCGGGGATCCAGACGAAGAAGGAATAATAGCTGAAGGTGATCGCCAGCCACATGATCCAGGTCATGATGGTGATGCGCGCCTGGCGGCCGGCGAGCAGCGCCGCGAAATTGGCGAGCAGCGTTCCGGTAGCTCCGGCCGGCGCCGTCGCTTCGACGACCGGCTGCGGCAGGACATGGCCCGCGCGCGCAAAGCCTGCCTCGATCCTGTCGAGGACGGCTTCGGCTTCCTTCTCCCGTCCCCGGCTTTCGAGCCAGCGCGGCGATTCCGGCAGCGCCCGGCGCCACCACAGCAGCATGACGACCGGCACCGCTGTGATCACCAGCACGATGCGCCAGCCGTTCTCGTAGGCGGGAACGATGAAGTAGCCGAGCAAGGCTGCGGCGACGAAGCCGAAGGAGAAGAAGCCGGCGAGTGCGCCGGTAAAGCTGCCGCGATAGCGCCGCGCGACGAACTCCGCGAGATAGGGCGCGATGATCGCGCTCTCCGCGCCGGTCCCCATGCCGGCGACAACGCGGGCGGCAAAGAAGGACGGCCAGGTATCGACCATCGCGCTCACGATCGATGCTGCGCAGTAAAGCGCCAGCGCCGACATCATCACCGCGCGGCGCCCGATCAGGTCGCCCAGCGTGCCCGCCAGCAGCGCGCCGAACAGGAAGCCGATATAGGTGCTGCTGCCGAGCACGCCGATCTGAACGCTCGACAGGTTCCAGGCAGTGCGCAGCACCGGCAGGATGAACGCCAGCACGGCTGCGTCCATCGCGTCGAATGCGTAGCCGAGCCCGCCCATCAACAGCAGATGCGTGTGGAAACGCGCGAATGGAAGGCGCTCGACGCGCGCCGAGATCATCGACATGAAAGTCCCCCTCTGTCTGGCGGCCCGGCACTCCGCTCATCCCTTGGAGGAACCATAGACAAAGAGATATTATCGTCATAATTTATAATTATGATCTAGTACATCACTGTGGTGAATGTTCTGTCGTTCCGATCGCTCGACCTCAACCTGTTGAAAGTCTTCGAGGCCCTGATGACCGAAGGCAGCGTCACGCGCGCCGCTAATGCGCTTCTGATGACGCAGCCGGCGGTCAGCAACGCGCTCGCGCGCCTGCGCGACGCGCTCGGCGATCCCCTGTTCGTCAGGTCCGGCACCGGCATCCGCCCCACCCAGCGCGCCGTGGTGCTGTGGGAGCCGATCGGCGAGGCGCTGGAACGCGTTCGCGGCGCGCTCGACGAGCAGGTGTTCGATCCGCGCCGCGCGCAGACCGAGTTCAGCCTGTCGATGTCGGACTACGTCGCCTCGCTGGTGATGCCGAACCTGCTGAACCATTTCGGCAGGGTCGCGCCCAAGGCGCGCGTCCATACCGTACCCAACACCATTCTGGAGATCGCCGACCAGCTCGAGGACAACAGGGTCGATTGCGTGCTGAGCGTATATGTCAACGAGGCGCAACAGCCGGCCGCCATTCGCTCGCGCTCGCTGTGGACCGTCGACTACGCCTGCTTCATGCGGCGCGGCCATCCGCTCGCCGCGATGAAGCGGCTGAGCACGCGCAGCTTCCTCAATGCGGGGCACTTGGACGTGAGCCTCGCCGGCAAGACCTTGCCGTCCTACGATCTTTTCCTCGCCTCGCGCGGGCTGTCGCGCAACCTGGTCGCGACCGTCAATCATTACAGCGCCGCCTACGAGGTCGTGCGCCAGACCGACCTGATCGCCGTGCTGCCGAGCGAGCTGCGCTCGCAATCCCGACACGCGCCGTTCCTGCACGCCATGCCGCTTCCGCTCAAGGCGCCACCGCGCATCGTCAGCCTGTTCTGGCACCAGCGCAACGACACCGTACCGGCGCAACGCTGGCTGCGCGAGACCCTGGTCGAGACGTTCGCCAAGTCCGACTGAGCCGGCGGGGCGATGAAAAACCGGAAAACCAGCCTTTCCCGGAGCAGCATTGTCGAAGCGGTCTCCGCGCCTTAGCTGCACAGCAAACAATTTCCCACATGCGGGCGCTGCTCGCACCCCCCTCCCCCCGCAGAGACCTGATCGATGACCTCACCGCTTCAATTCGGACTGGATACCTTTGGTGACGTCACCAAGGACGGCACAGGCAAGACGCTCGCGCATGCTCAGGTGATCCGCAACGTCGTCGACGAGGCCGTGCTGGCTGACGAGCTCGGCCTCGATTTCATCGGCCTCGGCGAGCACCACCGATCTGATTTTGCGATCTCCTCGCCCGAGACCGTGCTCGCCGCGATCGCGTCGCGCACCAAGCGCATCCATCTCGGCTCGGCCGTGACGGTGCTGAGCTCGGACGACCCCATTCGCGTGTTCCAGCGCTTTGCGACTCTGGATGCGCTCTCCAACGGACGTGCCGAGGTGATCCTCGGCCGCGGCTCCTTCACCGAATCCTTTCCGCTGTTCGGCTTCGACCTGCGCGCTTACGAGGCGCTGTTCGAGGAAAAGCTCGATCTGTTCACGGCTCTCTTGTCGCAGCAGCCGGTGACCTGGGAGGGCAAGCTGCGTCCGCCGCTGAAAGAGCAGCTGGTCTATCCGCCGGTCGAGAACGACCGGCTTAAGGCCTGGATCGGCGTCGGCGGCAGCCCGCAATCGGTGGTGCGCGCAGCGCATTACGGCCTGCCCCTGATGTTCGCGATCATCGGCGGCGATCCCACGCGCTTTGCGCCTTACGTCGATCTCTACCATCGCGCCTTCAAGGAGTTCGGCCGCCCGGCACAGCCGATCGGCGTGCACTCGCCTGGCTACGTCGCCGAGACGGATGAGCAGGCGCGCGAAGAGCTGTGGCCCGACTACAAGGCGATGCGCGACCGGATCGGCAAGGAGCGCGGCTGGCCGCCGATGGGCCGCGACGAGTTCGTCAATGAGGCGGAGCACGGCTCGCTCTATGTCGGCTCGCCGGAAACCGTCGCGCGCAAGATCGCCAAGACCGCAAAGGCGCTTGGCATTTCGCGCTTCCAGCTGAAGTATTCGGCGGGGCCTTTGCCGCACGAGAAACTGATGCGGAGCATCGAGCTTTACGGGAGGAAAGTGGTGCCGATGGTGCGGGAGATGATGGAGTAAGGCGATAGTCCGTTTTTGCTTTCGCTCACCAGAATCTCTTCTTCGCGAAGGCGTGGCCCGAACCCGACTTCAAATAACGTTCGAAGGCTCTCGCCTTCTCGATATCTGAGAAGGCCACATAGGTAACCAGCCTCCAAGGCATGTATTTGGAGGTATGCGGAGAGTTGCCCGCGTTAAGATCCGCTAGCCGCTTTTTGAGGTTCGCCGTCAGGCCAATATAGCGCTGACCTCATCTGCATCGCGCTCGAAAATTTGCTGACGGCCCACGGTCCGCAGCCGGTCTCCCTCACGCGAACCGAGCTTCGGCAGCGGTTGGCCGGGCTGGTGGGATCGCAGCAAGAGCCGAATTCGCACACCTGACATCCGACAAGGTCCGGACGGCCTAGTTCGTTGCGCTGGATGCCCCGCCCCACGTACTCGGCCGCATTGCCAGCAAACGGCCTCCCCTGCGTTGCTCTCGTATGTCTGCTGAGTGCGCCCGGCTCGCTGCCCGTCTCGCGTACCGGCCAAGTCTGGTACCCATTGGCCGAATGGCGGTCGTTGGCGCTCAAACCGATTTCTAACACCTAGTAACCGACTAGGTGTTAGCTGCCCTTCCGACTTGCCGGGCCGTCGCGGATAAAAACCTCAACACGAGGACATCCGCATGGGACCGCAATTCATTCGCTTCGAAGTGTACGGCAGGGTCGGAGCGCATCACAAGAACAGCCGTCGACGCAAGCGATCGATGCACGGGATCGCTGCTGAGCAGGTGCGCGAGCCGCATGCCTGCCCGCATTTGGCGGATCCGAAGCCGCACATTCAGCGCTTTGGCTGCGATCCCCGCGACGCGGTTGCATTCGCCGACGAGCTTGGGCGACAGGCCGTCGATGTGCGAGGCCGTCGCCTTCGATGCGACGCCCCAATCATCCTGGCCGGCGTGATCTCCTGGCCCGAGCCGCTGGCCCCCTGTCTTGATGATGCTGAAGCAATGAGCCGCTGGGCCGCGTTTCGCGACGACAGCATCGCATGGCTCCGCCAGTACTGGGGCGACCACCTGATGAGCGTCGTCGAGCACATCGACGAGGCCCAACCCCACATTCAGTTTATCGCCGTGAGCCACCTCGATGCGGACCGCCGCCTCCACCTGACGAGAATTCATCCAGGCCTGCGGGCCGGGCAAGCGGCAGCCGAGCGCGGCGGCTCCAAGCGCGAGCAAAAGAAAGCTCATCAGGCCGCGATGAAGCAGTTCCAGAACAACTTCTACTACGACGTGGCGTCCCGGCACGGACTGAAGCGACTCGGGAAGAAGCGTCAGCGCTTCGAGCGCAACGAGTGGATGGCCCGAAAGGCGGATGCAGAGGCGCTTGCGGAAGCCGGCCGGCGACAACGCGCAGAGGCGATCAAGTTGGTCGAGCAGGCTGAATTCTGCGCGAACGAAACCATTGCTCTGGTTCAGCAGGACGCGCGGGTCCAGATCGATGCGGCTAAGGCGGAAACTGAGAGCCGAGTGGCGGTTGTGAAGGAAAAGGCCACCAGATACGCAAACAATGTCGCGACCGAGTTCGCCGCATTGCAGCACAAGCTTCAGGAGCGCGATGCAACTATTTCCGCCCAGGCAGAAGAAATCGAGCAGCTTCGAGAGGCGCTGAGGAGACACGAGGCAACACCCGGATTGCCGTGATCAGCCTCTGACACAAAAAGTGACCCACCCCTGACCCAACGTCAAAATCGAGCGCTCTCGCCATTTTACGAAATCTGGAAAAAATTGATTTTTACCAGCAAAATCAAGATGGTGGGGGAGGCAGGACTCGAACCTGCGAAGCCATGAGGCGGCTGATTTACAGTCAGCTCCCTTTGCCACTCGGGACACTCCCCCGCTCGACGGCAGCACAATCGGGCCGGACCTTGCCGGCGACCGAAGACGGCCATGGAACGTGAAGGCCGCGACAGCCCGGATGGGGGCGCGACCGGGCGCGTTTATGGGCGATGCGGTGGGGCAAAGTCAACCGAGGCGAACAGCTAAAATCGCCCCCGACGCCACCCAAATTGCCATATTCCGGGACCCGTGACACAAGCAAGCCCATGAAGGATCGAAAATTCACCCCAAGGGGCCCCCGCGGCGGGGCTAAGCCCTTCAACAGGCCCGGAAAATCAGCCGGCCGGCCGGCCTGGCGCGACCGCGATTCGCAGTCCGACGGACCGGTCATCCTCTATGGCTGGCACACCGTGACCATGGCGCTGGCCAACCCTCAGCGGCAGATCCGCAAGCTGACGCTGACCGAGAACGCCGCAAAGCGGCTTGCGGACGAGAACATCGCGACCCGCGTCACGCCCGAGATCGTCCGGCCCCAGGAGATCGACCGCCTGCTGTCGCCCGACGCCGTGCACCAGGGCCTGCTCGCCGCGGCCGACGCCCTGCCCTCGCCCGACATCGAGACCCTGGACCAGGAAGGCATGGTGCTGGTGCTCGACCAGATCACCGATCCGCACAATGTCGGCGCCATCCTGCGCTCCGCAGCAGCTTTCGCGGTGAAGGCGATCGTCACCACGGCACGGCACAGCCCCGAGGCAACCGGCGTGCTGGCCAAGGCCGCCTCCGGCGCTCTCGAGCTGGTGCCAATGGTGATCGTGCAGAACCTCGCCCGCGCACTCACCGCGCTGAACGAGCGCGGCTTCCAGACCGTTGGGCTGGACAGCGAAGGCAGCGAGGACCTCTCGAACGTCACGCTGCGCGAGCCGCTCGCGCTGGTGCTTGGTGCCGAAGGCAAGGGCCTGCGGCAACTGACCCGCGAGACATGCAGCGTCGTGGCGCGGCTCGACATGCCCGGCGAGATCAAGAGCCTCAACGTCTCCAACGCCGCCGTGCTCTCGCTCTATGTCGGCGCGAGCCGGCTCGGGCTGATGAAGCGGTAGAGCGTTTTCGAGCGAGTGGATACCGGTTCGCGTCAAGAAAACGCGTCAAACTAAGGATCCAAAAAACAAAACGCCCGTCCGCATCGCGCGGGCGGGCGTTTCTCAATTCAACCGGTCAAACGATCAGTAATAGCGGCGCAGCACGCGGTGGCCGCCGTAATAGTACGGCGCGGCGCGACGGGCGTAGCCGTAGCGGGGACCGTAGCCGTAATGCACGCGCGGCAGATAGCCGTAGCGCGGGCCATAGCCGTAGCGATACGGACGGTAGTACGGGCGCTGATAGGGATAGGCGGCCGGGGCTTCGACCGCGGCGGCACGATAGCCATAGCCGTTGCCGTAGCCATAACCACGGCCGTAGCCGTAGTTGGCGGGCGCGACGACTGCGTCCTCACGATAGGTCGGGTACGGCGCGAATGCGCCCGGCCCGGTGTAGGTCGGCCCCTGGTTGACGTAGTAATACTGCGTGGCTGGCTCGGCGAGGTGCTCAAAGCCCCATCCGCCATAACCCGGGCCATAGCCCCAGCTACCGCAACCCGTGTTGCAGCCGCTATAGACCGGCGCAACCGGTGCGCACGTGCTGAAGCCGCAAGCCGCGGCGGGCGCGGTGGCGACGAACATCACGGCAGCCGCCGCAACCAGTCCCGAAATCGTCTGACGCATTACTCTCTCCTGTTGATTTTCGTATCTTGGATTTTTTCTTGAATTTTTGACGTTTCTTAAGTTGGCGGCCTTCCGGGCGCCTGTGCATGCGGCCGCGGCCGAGGACGCCGCGGACGGTCGTTGATCTCAGGCGCAAAGATCACCGCCGGCGGATTGACGGGCACGTCCATCTGCGGCGGCAGCGGCGCCGATTGCACACCCCAGCTCTGGTGATAGCTCTCGGCGGGCCTGGGCAATTTGCGGTTCGCGGGCGGCTCGACCTCGAGCCGGCCGTAGCCGGGCCGCAAGCCCATGGTCGGATAATAATGGCCGACGTCCTCGGGCTGCCGCTCGGCGATGTAGCGCCCGCCATAGATGGTCGGCTGCACCTGGACGTTCTTGCCGAGACCCCAGACACCCTCGACCACGCTGTAGGACACGTCGATGTTGTCGATGATGATGGGCACGCCCGGGCGGCCAGGAACGACGATATCGAAGCCGCCGCCGGCAAACGCCGTCGCGGGCAATCCGATCAGAAAGGCGGCGAGCGCGAGAGCGCGCATGGAAGGATCCCGGTTTATCCGACGCTCAACCTATCCGATCGCCACGCGGAGAGGGTTAAGGCCCGCTCATCAATTTCCGGTAAGCCTAACGTGCAAGGGTCGATAGCGGCTCAAATGCCGCAAGCTGCGCTAGCGAAGCGTTAACGGGACACAAACCCGCCGCACATGCCGGATCGCACGAGGTTGCGTGGCACAAACTGTACATCCTCGGCGGGCTCACGTCGATGTGACCCCACATGCGAGAAGCCGCGGAACGACTGCCGGATGGCGCGCTTAGCACAGGTCTCAACAACATGGAGCAAATGCCATGACGAGCCTGAAGTTTCTTGGCTTGGCCGCGATCGTCGCGTCCACGCTGGCAACACCGGCCTTCGCGCAAACGACAGTCGACAATTCGGGCCGCTGCACGGGGCTCTTCCAGGATCCCAATTGCCAGAATCTCACCCCCGGCAATCCCACCACCGATCGCGCCTATCGGCGCCGGCACATGGCCCGCGGCCAAGTGAATCCGGATGACGGAACTCGATCGCGCTTCTGGCCGGTCGACACCGCAGGCGCCGTTGCTGGCGCCGCCGTCGGCACCGCGGCAGCCGTTGCATCCGCGCCGTTCCGCGGCTGGGACAATTCCTACGCCTATGACAATTCCGGTGGATATGCCGGCGGCCGTAGCGAAATGGGCTGGTACGGCAATTGGGATACCTATGCGGCCCGCAACGGCATCGTTTGCCGGCCCGGGACCTGGTACAAGGGAGCGAACGGCCTCCAGCACATCTGCCAGTAACACGGCACAAGTCGGGTGAAGAGGATCAGGCGGCCCTACGGGCCGCCTGTTTCATGGCGGCGAAACGCACCTCTGGAAGCATGGAATGCCGAAAAGTTCACTTCGCGGATATGAGGTGACACATGAAACGACTACCCGGCACCGCCGCCATCGTCCTAGCCTCCGCAACACTGCTCGCCCTGACCGGCGCCGCGCACGCGGTCGATCACGGCAAGGCCGCCAGTGACTACGGTTTTGCGAACGCCTCCCTCGAACTCTATTGCAAGGGTATCCTGACCGTGGCCGATGCGAAGGAGAACGCCAAGCTCGACCGGATGTACCGAAACAATTCACGATGGAAAAAGGACTACGCCGAGGGTTACGACTACATCGCCAATCGTGAGCGGCGCGACATGTCCAGTCTCTGGTCGATCTGTGTCGATGCAGCCTCACGACACAAGTGGTTAAGGATCGACTCGGAGGTACGGGTCATCCTGCAAGACTACGCCAACGGAAAACTTAAAGAAAACGAAGCGCAGGAACAATTGAACCAGAAGAATGCGGCCTTGTTGGCCGTTCCTGCGACCGAAGAAGCATCCGACGTGGAAAGCACCAAGATCAGTCTGGCAATCAGGATCGCGTTGTACGAATCGGTCTGCGAGATCAAGCTGTCCCCGACTGTCGAGCAGGCCAAGGAGCTATTGCTGAAAAACGTCGGCAAGAAAATAGTGATGATAGGCAGCGCCGCTATCATCGGGTCGTGGAACCGCGACAAGGCTGCGATGGCCAAGTGGTGCGCTGGCGCTCCCAAGACGCTGCGCATGATCGAAGAGGGTATGAAGCCATGAAGTTTGCGCTCACTGCAATGCGTAAGCGCAGACGATGGAGGAAAAGGTCGCTAGTGCTTTAGCGCGGCGCGTTCGCTAACTTCTTAGCGACCCTTTCCCTTCATGATCTCGTCTATCATCATGAGCGTATCTTTATACGCTTGATCCATCACCGGGCGGCAAGTTCCCTCGAATTGATCACGCAACACTTTGATGTTGTCGCACTTGCGCGACATCTCGTTTGTCATCTTGTCGTTGGCGATAGTAGCCAAGGCTCCAACCGCTTCTTTGGAAACGCCAGCCTGCGCACCTATGCGAATGCTGCGACCGTGCAACACGCCTGCTGCAGTCTTGAGTTTGCCGAGCAAAGGGTCGCTTGGGTCTTTTTGCTCACGACAGACCGCATCAATAGTGGCGTAATTCGCGCAGTTGATTGCATCGTCAAGAGGCGCCGCATGAGCGTCGGCGACGGCGAACGCAGCGGCGATGGCGAGAAAGCGTTTCAGGTCTCGTCCTCACTCCAAAGGGACGTATTTGGTTCCGAGACCGCGCAAGGCTTTGACAGCTTTGGAGCACCATTCGTTTTGTCAGCTTTAGTCTTCCAAGAATTGATTGACGGTTGCGCCGACGATCATCCGCTCTTTTGGTCTGACATCCTTCGCCCGTACGTGCTTGAAACGGAGCAGTCTTGACCTTGCCCCGCGGGTTTAATCCAGTTTGAAGTTCGTTCTGGCCCACGACAAGGACCAGAGCATGAAGCGCAGCCGCTTTTCGGAAGAGCAGATCATCGGG
>NZ_SPVJ01000051.1:0-53884 GCF_004634465.1 Bradyrhizobium sp. MOS001 | reverse complement strand
TGAGAAGGCAGATGTACGGTCGCGGGAAAATCGATCTCCTTCAGGCCAGGCTAATCGGTGCAGAATAATCGGAGCTGCACCAAAATTGCGTCAGAGCCAATATTGCAGGCCGAATGACAATCAAGCCCTCGCAACGCGCGTAGCGCTTCCACGAGAGGTCCCATCGTCCAATCGGCAGCTATGGCGCTGATGCGGCCGACGAGTTGGTCGCGCCGTTCCAGGGGTGTCAAAACTGCTTCTAGATAGTCCTGGAAGACAATCTGGTGCGCGGGCTGATCGAATGTCTGGCCTGCAAGCCACGAGCGGTGTCGTTGAGTCCAGTGTTTGCCGGTATCGTAGGCGCGGCCGTGGCGCAGCAAAAATGCCAGCAATTGCTGTCGCGCCCGCATGAGGTGCATCGATGCGTCTATCCGAGCCCTGTGTGTACCGAAAACCTCATCCGGGTTGAAGACACAGTGGAATCGCCTAAGCTGGCGGGATGATCGGGCTGCTCTGGTTCGTGCTGGCCGTCCTGACCTCGCCATTCAAGTCCAAGTTGCGGCTTGAGGCCGAGAACACGGTGCTTCGACATCAGGTGATTGTCTTGAGGCGCAGGCTGCATGGTCGCGTCCGGCTCACCAGCCATGATCGCTGGTTCTTTATCCAGCTGTATCGCTGGTTTCCATCAATCTTGCAGGCTTTCACGATCATCCGGCCTGAGACGCTCCTGCGTTGGCATCGGGCCGGCTTTCTGTGTTACTGGCGTTGGAAATCGCGCCCATTGGGAGGGCGACCGCCGATCGACATGGAGTTGCGCGTATTGATCCGGCGGATGAGCGTCGAGAATCCGCTTTGGGGCGCGCCACGCATTCACGGCGAATTGCTTAAGCTCGGGTTTGAGGTCGCGCAGTCGAGCGTCGCCAAGTACATGGTCAAACGACGGCAGCCACCTGGCCAAGGATGGCGAACCTTCTTGTGTAACCATGCGCCGGACATTGCCGCCATGGACTTGTTTGTTGTTCCGACCATTGGCTTCGACCTGCTCTATGCCTTCATCATCGTGCGGCTCGACCGCAGAGACCTCGTCTGGATCAACGTCACAGCAAATCCGACGGCGGAATGGGTTGCACGTCAAATCACGGAGGCATTTCCTTGGGATGAGGCTCCGCACTATCTCATCCGCGATCGGGATCGGATCTACGGCACCGTCGTCACACGACGATTGCGCGCCATGGGCATTCGGGACAAGCCTATTGCACCGGCCTCACCCTGGCAGAACGGCTTTGCCGAACGGTTGATCGGATCGATCCGGCGTGAGTGTTTGGATCACATCATTGTCCTGAGCGAGGCGCATCTGTGCCGGATTCTGAAATCCTACGCCGATTACTATAATAATTTCAGAACTCATCGATCCTTGAACAAGGATGCGCCGGTTTCTCGTCCGGTTCAGCGAACAGGAAGCATCAAATCACACGCCATCCTCGGCGGACTTCATCACCACTACGCCCGAGCTTGAATTTTCGGTACACACAATGTACGGACACAAGTTCGAACATCTTGCGAGGTCCGAAAAGGGCCCAATTACGGACTTTAGCCCGGCTGCTGGAACGGCTGAAGCAGTGCTATACGAACCTCGGGATTTCTCAGCCGATCCGTCGTACAGTATCTATGGGTTGGACTGCGAGCCATGGTGCAGGAACCGCGAGGTCGGGTCGTGCGTAGGTTGTCGGCGATTTTGGCCGCCGACGTGGCTGGCTATTCGCGGCTCATGCACAATGACGAAGAGGCTACGCACGCCAAACTGGCCGCGCTTCTAGCGGACGCTGTAGAGCCAGCAATCGCGGACCACGGGGGCCACGTCGTGAAAAATACAGGCGACGGGTTCTTGGCGGAGTTTCCGAGCGCTGTCGAAGCGGTCCGAGCTGCTTTACAGTTCCAGGCCCGCATCAAGGAACTTACAATCGGTGAGGTGGAAGACAGGCGCATTGCTTTCCGTGTGGGCATTAATATCGGCGACGTAATCGTAGAGGCTCATGACATCTTTGGTGACGGCGTCAATATCGCGGCTCGGCTCGAGGGCATCGCGGAACCGGGCGGCATCTCCATCTCATCTTCCGCCTATGATCAGGTACGCGGCAAGGTCGCGGTCGAGTTCAGCGATCTGGGCGAGCGTAGCCTCAAGAATATCGCACGTCCGGTACGGGCCTATTCCGTCATCCGGGATGGATTGGGCGCGGGGACACTCTCTCGTCATGCCGATACGACATTACACGCCGTAACAGCAGGCCAAAAATGGCGCATCACCCGCATGGTGGCGGCTGTTGTCGTCCTGCTGATGGCGGTCAGTGGTGTGGCTTGGTACTGGCGTGGAGAGATGGACCCAGGCGCTCATCTCCATCCGGCCGCTCATCTTTCCATTGTAGTGCTCCCGTTCGCCAATCTCAGCGGTGATCCGGAGCAAAATTACTTCGTCGATGGCGTGACCGAGAGCCTGACCACGGACCTGTCGCGCATCGGTGGCTCCTTCGTAATCGCGAGGAACAGCGCGTTCTCGTATAAGGGAAAACCAATCGACGTACGGCAAGTTGGCCGCGAATTGAACGTCCGCTACGTGCTCGAGGGCTCGGTGCAGCGTGGTGGCAACCGGCTTCGGGTGAACGTGCAGCTGATCGATGCGGAAAGCGGCAAACATCTTTGGGCCGAGCGTTTCGAAAAGCCCGTCGCCGACCTTTTCGATTTGCAGGACGAAATCTCATCGAGGCTCGCCAACACATTGGGCGCCCAACTCGTTGCAGCCGAGGCACGACGAGCGGAACGCTCACAGCATCCCAGTGCACTGGACCTAGTCTTTCAAGGTTTTGCCGCGCTAAACAAGGAGCCGACCCCTGAGCACATGACCCAGGCGCGCGGCTTTTTCGAACGTGCTTTGGCAATCGAGCCCCAAAGTGTTGGAGCGCTCGTCGGCACGGCCATCGTCGATCTGACAATGGGTTCCTCCCGGTTAACGGACGACCGGTTGGCACGGCTTGCGACAGCCGAAGCTACTGCGATCAAAGCTCTTTCACTAGCTCCGAACAATGCGACGGCCCACTTGGTCTTGGGTATCGCCTATACTTTAACAAACCGCGCGGCTCAGGGGATTGCTGAATGCGAGCGGGCATTAGCGCTTGATCGCAATTTGGCTGAAGCTCATGCCAATATCGGTTTAGCCAAGTACTTTATGGGTCGCGCTGCCGAGACCGAAGGCCACATAGTCGAGGCTCTCCGTCTCTCCCCTCGCGATGTCTCTGCCTTCAGGTGGATGTTTTTTGTGGGCGCAGCCAAGCTACAGCTCGGTGCGGATGCAGAAGCCGCCGATTGGTTACGACGAAGCATTGAGGCCAATCGCACGTATCCTCTCGCCCATTTTTGGTTCGCCGCTGCCTCGGGTTTGCTCGGCGCACGGGATGAGGCGCGAAACGCTGCAAAGGCGGGGCTAGCGCTCGATCCAGGCTTCACCATCCGTCGCGTGCTCACCGGCCAATCAAGCTACAATCCGACTTTCGTTGCTGGGCTCGAGCGGCTGTGTGTAGGCTTGCGCCTCGCCGGCGTACCAGAAGGCTAATGTCCCGTGTCGGTCCAACTCGGTCGTAGCGCAGGCCACTGCGACGTCCGCTTCGCACGCACGGCTGGTGTGGTAGTCCCCAAGGCGCCCACAGTGCGCAGGACCCGAGCACCCTAGGAACACCAAGCCTCACGTCGGTCCCCGCAAAAAACCGTTTACATCTCGCTGCGGTGAAGCTGAGGGAGCCGCAGGAGAGCCGCACAGTGCGGGCCGCTCGGGTAGCTTGTAGGAACGCGAAGGATTTTCACGCGCTCACAGGGGCACCTGAGGGCAAACGGGCTTCATGGAGGCTCTTTTATCCCTTTCCCTTACGCACAATAGACGGGGCGGTGAGAAACCCATGCCCAAATGGGCATGTAGTGTTTGGGCAGAACGTCAAAATTCCGCGTCTTCGCCTCCGTCATCGGGATCAAAGGGCCTCTCGGTCTCCTCAGTCCACTCCGCCATCAACTGTGCGGGTAGGTCATCTGCCAGCTTCGCCAAGCCAACGCCGTGATGTCGGGATTACTTGCAAGCCTCCCGGCCAACTTGGTCTCTCAAGGGCGGCGACGATTTATCGGCTTGCTGCTCCCACCAGTAGTGTATCGGCATCGGGAGATCCTGCGATGGAAGCAGCGCCAGACACGCGCGGCAAATTATTAATCGCTTGGGGCCGTTGGGCCTACTTGAATACGGCCCGTCCTGGGTGGGCCACAGGGTCTCGTGGGTGTGGAAGATAACTGCTTCGCTCGGGACCTCATGGTTCAAGAGGTAGGGTTCGCGATGCTCAAGGCGCGGGGCATCGATCTGATCGCCGCAAATAGTCCAACGTCATTCCTGGACGACACCCCGACCGCTCGTCTGATCAGGCAGGTTCTCGGCGCTATCTCTGAGTTTGAGAAGGCGATGCTGGTGGTAAAACTAAAGGGTGCCCGGGATCGTAAGCGGCGCACAGGTGTCAAAGTCGAAGGGCGAAAGTCGATTGGCGAGGAGCGGCCAGAGACCGTTGAGCTTGCGCGCAGGCTGGCACGTGCGAGGCCCAAGGGAGGCAAACGCTCCCTAAGAGAAATCTCGGCCGCCCTTGCCGAAGCTGGACACACCACAAAGATGGGCAAGCCGTACGCGCCAACCGCGATCAAGCTGATGCTGGCACGAAGTTCGTGACGACTGCTCAGCACGGCAATACGGGAAGACGCCCAATGACAGCCACATCCGCAATGCCATTTGTAGCGCCTTTTGTATTTTAGGCGGCGCAAAATAGGTCAGGTCTATCAATAAGATGCTGAGAAAGCGGAGTTATCCGCAACAGTGGTACAGTTGGGTGGGCTCGAACCACCGACCTCCTGTTCCACAGAACGAAGGTCAAGATTAGACCGCACCAATTTCGCACCAGAAACAGCGCTAGCGAAACGCCACGAACGCGATCCCTCCGAACGAAAAAGCAGAAAAATCAACGAAGGCGATCGATATTCTGCGGCTCATAACGGTCTGGTTGCTGGTTGAAGGCGTGCCGCAAACGTCGGGAGATCGTTCGCCCTCGATTTGACTAGCCTCTTTAACCCTGCGGCTTTGAAGCCGCCATTACTTCGAACGCTCGACCGCCGCGTGATAGCTTCGCCACTAGACGGGCTTTTTCTGCTCAGCCTTCCAGGGCGTTCTTTTAGTCAACCGCCAACTGCGGCTGCCCAGCTGAAATCATAGTGAGCGCTCAACAACTTCATTGCGACGACAGCAACGAGAACGCAGATGATTTGCAACAACGTTCTGGTGGAGAACACTCTATTGAGGAGCGCCATAATGCCGCCTTTAGCGCTGGTGACCGAGTCGGATTCCAAGCTTGAGTGCCTTTTGGCGGAGTGAGCCTTCGGAGCGCTTTGTGAGCTTCGCGATTTTTGCAACGGGCGTCTTTGCTTTCGAATGAGCACGCAGCTCTTTCACGTCCGCCTTTGTGTATTCACGGCGCACAGTTTTCTTCTTTGTAGCCGTCTTCTTTGCGTTCTTCGCCACTTTTAGCTCCTCGATTCGAGAGTGGGCGTACTAGCACAGCCGCATTGAGGCGCAACTCTCGATCAGTTGACTCTGAACCCTGGTCCGGGCGCGCTGTCAGCAAGTGGGCCAGCTCAGAGTTGGGCTTCAATCTGTGATATAGATTGGCTTTTGGCGCACTTTTGAGGGATGGTGTGAATGCCGAAGAACATTGTGATCTTTTCCGACGGCACAGGTCAGGCCGGCGGCATCAATTTCGACGAAGCGCGGACAAACGTTTACAAGCTCTACCGCGCCTGCCGCGTCGGCCCGGACACGAAGGTCGAACCATCCGAACAGGTCGCCTTCTACGATGCCGGTCTCGGTTCTGCGTCTGATGGCGGTCATTTCAAGATTGGCTGGATGCGATGGCTGTACAATCTCGCCAGCATGGCGACGGGCCTCGGGATCACTCGGAACATTGTCGATTGCTACGCCGCTATCATCGCCCTGTATGAGGAAGGCGATCGGATCTTCCTGATCGGTTTCAGCCGGGGCGCCTACACGGTCCGATCGGTGGCAGGGGTCATGACTTATTGCGGCGTCCCTCGCCATATGCCCGATGGCTCGCCCTTGCGCCGCGATCCAAAGAGCATCCACAAGCTGGCCGAGCATGCGGTCAAGGATGTCTATCAATTCTGTCCATCCTACTCCCGCAAGATACCGTCGGTTCCTGCTGGAGACTCGAGATGCAATCGCTGCACAATTTAGACAGCAGTACGGCAGTACAACCACCGTCAACGGCGCCGAGCACGCTAACGTTTTTCCCTACTTCATCGGCGTGTTCGATACCGTCGCCGCCCTCGGCCACAAATATCTGGGCGCGGTGCTCGTGACCGCTGGCAGTGCGCTCCTGATCGGTTTGCACTGGCTCGGTGGCTTCCTTCAGCCGGTCTTTCCATGGGCCGGATGGGTGGCCTGGATTCTGAGCTACCTCGGCATCGCCACAGTGCTGATTGTTTTTCTCATGAACTATCTGAAGATCGCGCCATCCTTGCCCGGCTATGGATTCTGGAAGCGCCTTCAGACCGTGCATCTCGCTCCGCCGAAGCACAAATTCTACGACACGACCCTCAATCCCAACGTGGGCTACGCCAAACATGCGATCTCGATCGACGAGAACCGCGCCGATTTCAAGCGCGTCGGCTGGTCGCCCACGGCCGAGAAGCAGGACAAACGAGACGCGCACGGCAATCTTTACTTCGAGCAGGTCTGGTTTCCGGGCGTGCACGCCGATGTCGGCGGCGGCTATATCGAGAACGAGGCTCGGCTCTCAGACGTCGCGCTCAATTGGTTGCTCGCCGGAGCTTCGCTCATTCCGGGCGGCCTGAAACACGACGGCAGTGTGCTACGGCTGTCGCCCAATGCCGCGGGTCCCCAGCACAATGAGCAGGCGGGAGGCTTCCTCAAGGCCGGAGTTCGTGAGCTGCCGATTGATCCCGAGACGGAAGAATCGAGATCACCGATGCACAAATCGGTCTATCGGCGTTTCGAGGCGGCGGCCGTTCTTCTCTACGATCGCATCGCAGCCTACCGGCCGGACAACATGAGGGTCCACGTCGACTTCGAGCACTATTTCGATGGGAGCGCAGCGCAGCTGCCCCAATGCGTCGCCGATGACATTGAACAGAAGTGGGAAGATGCCGGCCATGTCGGGCAGCTCTGACCCAGATACACGTGAGGAAGCAGTTCTGTCGGGCAGCCATCGAGACGCCGTTGGCCTCCGACGAGACAAGGAGAACACATCACAATGCCGAGAGTGGGCTCGCTACCCGGCCGTCAAAAACACCGTTTGAAAAACCGTTTTAGTTCGGCCTTCTCAAACGGTTTCTCTTGCTAAGGTCTTGATTTATATGGTGGGCGCACCAAGGCTCGAACCTGGGACCCGCTGATTAAGAGTCAGCTGGTGACTCCGTCCAGTTGTTTGCACAAGCCGAGGTCGCGAAGCCTATTGGAAAAGATGCCAATGGCACGTTCAACCATATCGCGCCGATAGCGACAGTTCAGCCGTGTTGCTGCGTGGCGTTCGGACCTGCGTTGGCGACGGCCTCGCGTATCATTCCGGCGACCAGCTTCGGCGCGGTGATCGGCGATGCATGATCGACTTTCTCGGAGCGAACCTGCGCACCCATCCGTCGTGCCAGGAATAGCTGTGTCGCCGGATTGATCATTCGATCCTCCTCGGCGACCAAGTACCACGACGGCTTTGCCTTCCAGGCCGCTTTCGGCGCCTTTTCCTGGATTGCCGCGACGGCAATGGGACGCTGGATCGCAGCAAGGAGCGCAGCCTGCTCAGGTCGGGCATGCTGGCACCAGGCTGCGCCAAACCGGTCGTTCGGCATCCAGAGGAAACCATGACTGTCGGGGGTGAGTTTCGGCGCCTCCGGCGACGGCTTGTCGCGATAGAACACTTGCGCGACTGTTTCGCCTTCGTCGGGAGAGAGAGCCGAAATGAAGACCAGCGACCGCACTCTCTCCTGCGTGACCGCACCTATGACGGCGCCGGCATAGGCATGCGCGACAAGGACAACCGGTCCGTCGGTCCGCTCCAGCGCGCGTTCAAGCGCCGCGACATCATCCGATAGCGAAGTGAGCGGAATCGGCGCCGCCATCGTCTTCAATCCCTCGGACTGCAGCAGCGTGATGACGTGCGCCCAGCTTGAACCGTCGGCCCAGGCGCCGTGGACGAGAACGACGGTGGCGTCCATCCCCGCCGCTTCCGATCTTCCATTGACGTCGCGGACGACCTTCTTGCTCACTCGGGCATTTGCAACCGCGGGCGCGATCACGCCGAATTGTGCTGCAGCAACTGTCGTTGCCGCAGCACCAACGAAACGCCGGCGATCGTGGTTGATTTCGTCGGACATGGATCCTCCATTGCTCTGGCGGCTTGCGTTGACGCACCTCCGCCTACCCTGACCTCCCGCCATTCGGCGACGCGACCAAATTGGTTACAGGCGGAGGATCATTCCAGCGATCACTTCCCGACTGCTCCCCGCCTCTGCCCCATCGCGCCAGCCGGATGACCGAAATCATCAGCACGAACGGTTCAGAGACGCTAATCCTGCGAAAGCGCGTTTTCACGGAGGTGCTAACATGTCTCACCGCGTCGTCATTGAGGGGGCGTTTGCCAGGAGCATCGCGCGAACCTCGAAGGACCTCAGGGATGACAGAAAAGACAAAGATCAAGCGCCGCACCTTCGTCCAGGTGATGACCGCTGCATCGAGCGCCGCTCTATCACTGTCGCTTCTACCGCGACGCGCGGCCGGCCAATCCCCAAACAACTCCACCTCGAACGCTTCCGATCTCTTCGAGACAAAGGAGATCAAGACCGATGACAACACCATTTTCATCAGGCGCTACGGGAGCGGATCGCCACTGCTCATGGTCCATGGATTTCCTCGAACCAGCCTGATGTGGCGTCATGTCGCGCCGCGCCTCGCCGGTAATCGCACGGTCATCTGCGTCGATCTTCGTGGATATGGCCGCAGCGGCGTTCCCGCATCCACGGAGGATCACTATCCCTATACAAAGCGGGCGATGGCGAATGAGCTTGTCGCCGTGATGGATAAGCTTGGCTTTTCCAAATTCGATCTGGTTGGACACGATCGCGGCGGTCGCGTTTCCTACCGCCTTGCGCTCGATCACCCGGAGAAGGTGCAGCGTCTCGCAGTGTTTGACGTGCTGCCGATCTCGGAAGCCTGGGGCCACGCCGACGCAAAGTTCGCCATGACCTACTGGCCATGGAGTCTACTCTCGCAGAAAGCACCGCTTCCGGAAAAATACCTGATCGGTGCGCCGGACGCGGTATTCGACAATGCCTTCGGCCAGGGCTCATTCGGCCCCGAAGTGAAAGCGGAATACACCGAAACCTATCGCGATCCGGCTCGGGTGCATGCGATCTGCGAAGAGTACCGCGCGGCCGCAACCCTGGATATCGAGCATGACAAGGCGGACCAGAAGGAAGGGCGGCGCATTAAGTGCCCTATGCTGCACCTCTGGGCCTCCGGCGGGCCGCTCGATACATTCTACGAGCAGAATGGCGGCGCATTGGGAATTTGGAAGAAGTGGGCCGACAACGTACAAGGTCGGGCCGTCAAGGGCGGTCACTTCTTTCCTGAGGAAAACCCCACCGACACAACGGAGCTTCTAACCAAATTCCTGTCGGCTTGAACGGCGGCCGCACCTCCGCGGCGATGTCGTCCTCGCCAATGAGGACGAATGTTCAACGCGGTGAAACTGGCCTTTGAGCCGACGCCCGCGCAGATTTCGACCAGTCTGGCCATGGCCAGGCGATGGCCGGCGAACGAACCATCCTCGCCGGCCCAGCTTTGTTCAGCCGATCTCCCGCCGGACCATGGCCGCCGCATCGCACATCGCCTTCAGCTTTCCGAAAGCGGTTGCGCGCGGCATGTACTTCATGCCGCAATCGGGCGCCGGGACCAGGCGGTCCGGCGAGACGTATTTCAGGCCGTTGCGGATACGGGCGGCAACAGTGTCGACGCTCTCGATCGCGGGATCCGCGAGGTCGAGCACGCCGAGCATGATCTTCTTCGACGACAGGTCCTTGAGCACGCCGAGGTCGAGCTTCGGTTGCGCGGCCTCGATCGAGATCTGGTCGGCAATGGTGTCGTCGAGCTCGGCGAGGAAGGAATAGCCGGCCGGCTTGTTCGAGCCCGGCACGACCGCGGCATAGCCGAAGCAGAGATGCACGACGGTCGGCACCGTGATGCCCTGCAGCGCGCGGTTAATTGCCTTAACCGCATAGCGCTTGGCGAGGTCCGGATTGTTGCGCACCCAGGGCTCGTCGAGCTGGATCACATCCGCACCTGCCTTTTGCAGATCGAGCGCCTCGGCATTGACGGCCTCGGCCAGGGCCATCGCGAGCTCCTCCTCGTCCTTGTAGAACTCGTTCTTGGCCTGCTGGCTCATGGTGAACGGGCCCGGCAGCGTGATCTTGGCGGCGCGATCGGTGTTCTTGCGCAGGAACTGCATGTCGTGCAGCTCGACCGGTCCCTTGCGCTTCACGGGACCCACGACGCGCGGCACCGGGGTCTGGGTGTTGCCGGTGCGCGCCACGATCATCGCGGGATTGTCCCCGTCGATGCCGTCGAGCGCGGTGGCGAAGCGGTTGGAGTAGCTCTCGCGGCGGATTTCGCCGTCGGTCACGATGTCGACGCCGGCGCGCTCCATGTCGCGGATCGCGACGATGGTCGCATCGTCCTGCGCCTCCTCCAGATGCTCCGCCGGCAACCGCCACATGTCGTGCAGGCGCGTGCGCGGCACCACCTTCGACAGCATGGCGCGATTCACCAGCCATTCCGGCTGCGGGTAGCTGCCGACCACCGTGGTCGGCAAGATGTGCGTTGGCATGGGCACGGGATTCTCCTTCTTATTGTTATAGAGCGCGGCTCTCAGGCCGCGCGCGTCGCCGTGGCCGATCCCTCGTCCTTGACGGGGTTGCGCAGGATGCCGATGCCGGAGATCTCGATCTCCACGACGTCGCCGCCCTTCATCCACAGCGGCGGCGTGCGATAGGCGCCGACGCCGCCGGTCGTGCCTGTGACGATGACATCGCCGGGCGCAAGCTCGGTGAACGTCGAGCAGTAAGCAATCAAGGCCTGCACGTCGAAAACGAGATCGGAGATCGGGGCCTTCTGCACCTCGACACCGTTGAGCCGGGTGATCAGCGTCTGCTTGGTCACGTCGGTCAATTCGTCGGTTGTGACCATCCAGGGCCCGAAGCCGCCGGTGCCGGCAAAATTCTTGCCCGGCGCGAATTGCGAGGTGTGGCGCTGCCAGTCACGGATGCTGCCGTCATTGTAGCAGGCATAGCCGGCGACATGGCTGAGCGCGGCATCGCGTGAGATGCGGCGGCCGGCCTTGCCGATGATGACGGCCATCTCGCCCTCATAATCGAAACGCTCCGATTCCAGCGGCCGGATCATCGGCTGGCCATGGCCGACCTGGCTGTTGGCGAAGCGGGTGAAGATCATCGGATGCGCCGGCGTCGGATGGCCGCTCTCGGCCAGATGCGTGGCGTAGTTGACGCCGATGCAGAAGATCTTGTCGGGATCGGGTACCGTCGGCAGCAGCGCGACATCCTGCAGCGCGTAATCGGGCTTCTCGCCGGCGAATTTCTTGAGCTCGTCGAGCGATCCCTTCGCCAGCAGCGCCTTCAGCGTCGGATAGGCCTTCAGGCGCTTGCCGGCATCGATGACGCCCTTGTCGGTGACGATGCCATAGCTCGCGGTGCCGGCGATCGTGAAGCTTGCAACTTTCATCAGTCAAACACTCTCTTCGATGGAGGAAACATAGTCGTTGATCGGAAGCGCGATCTCGCCGTTGCGGATCGGAACGCATTGCGGCGGGAAGTCCTTGCGGAAGCGGGCGCCGGCCGCCTCGGCAGCGTCGAGGAAACGCTCGAGATGGTTCATCGCGCCAGTCGGAAGATCGTGCAGCACCATCAGCGTCCAGGGCTGCCGGCTGCACTGGTCGAGTGCGCGCTCGGTCCAGCCCTCGGGGTCGTCCCAATCGCGCGGGATCGCATTCCAGAGCACGCAGCTGTGCTTGTTGCGGGCGAGATAGTCCACGACGGAGGATTTCAACAGCCGCGCATCAAGATTGCCGCCGCCGCCGAACGGCCGGAACCAGCGCTGGGGATGCGCGAGATCGGAGATCGCAGACTGCGTGCGCCCGATTTCGTTCTCTGCCGTCCAGCGATCCGCCTGCTCACCGAGCGGAATGGTGTGCGTAAACGTGTGATTGCCGATCCAGTGCCCCTCCCCGTGCGCACGCGCCGCAAGGCCGCGCCGCGCGGGATCAGCGAGCTTCTCGCCGATGACGAAGAAGGTGGTCTTGATGCCGCGCTCGGCGAGAATGTCGAGCACACGCGGCGTCACATCAGGATCGGGGCCGTTGTCGAATGTCAGGGTCAAATCGTACACACTGGTACCTCAGGTCGCCGGCTGCATCGCGCCCGACGCGATCTCGTCATTGGCCTGACCGGCGCGCGTGCCGGTCTGCCAGATCGCCGCCTTGCGCTCGATCCAGCGGATCGCGGCGTTGAAGGCGATAGCGAGGAACAGCACGAGCAGCACGCCCGCGAACACGTGCGGACTGTCGAGAATTGTCCGATAGCGCGAGATCAGATAGCCGATGCCGGCCGACGAGATCAGCATCTCCGAGACGACGACGCCGACGATCACCAGCGCGCCGCCGACACGTAGGCCCGACAGCACGGTCGGGATCGCGGCGGGGATGATGACTCGCACCAGCCGCTGGCTCAGCGTGGCGCCCATGCTGCGTGCCGCGAGCAGGAGCTGCGGGTCGATGGTCTGGATGCCGGCGGCGGTGGCGAGCATCGTCGGCAGGAAGCCATAGATCGAGGCGAACGCGATCTTGGACTCCGAGCCAATGCCGAGCCACACCGTGAAGACGGGATAGAGGATCACGAGCGGCACCGCATACAGGCTCGACACCATCGGCATGATCAGGACGCGCGGACGCGGCAGGCTGCCGACGATGGCACCGAGCAGGATGCCGCCACCGCAAGCGAATGCCATGGAGATTACGACCTCGTAGAGCGTCACCGCGAGCGCATGACCGTATTCGGCGGCATCGGTCCGTCCGGCGATCAGCGTCGACGACAGCGACGGCAGGAACAGCTCGGGAATGAGACCGGTGCGCGGCAACAGTTCCCACAGCGCGATCAGGCCGATCACGATCAGATATCGCAGCGTTTTGGCGCTCATCTCCGCCTCACGCCGATTTGCGGATGTGCCGCCAGATGCGGTCGCGCAGCGCGCCAAAGGCGTCGCCGCTCAGCATCTCGTAGGTGCGGGGCCGTGGCAGCTGGACCTGGAGATGGTCGACGATGCGGCCGGGCCGCGCCGACATCACGATCACCTCGTCGGCGAGATAGACGGCTTCGGTGAGGCTGTGCGTGACGAAAACGACCGTCTTGCCGGTCGCAGCCCAGATCCGCAGCAGCTCGTCGCCCATGGTCATGCGCGTCTGCTCGTCGAGGGCGGCGAACGGCTCGTCCATCAGCAGCACTGGCGGGTCCTGCACCAGCCCGCGCGCGATCGAGACGCGCTGCTTCATGCCGCCGGACAATTCGTGGGGATGACGCCTGCCGAAGCCGTCGAGGCCGACCAGCTTGAGCGCGTCCTGCGCCTTGGCGCGGCGCTCGGCCTTGGGCACGCCCCGCAGCGCCAGCGGAAACTCGACATTGTCCTCCGCCGTCAGCCACGGGAACAAGCTCGCTTCCTGGAACACCACGCCGACCCTGTCGGGGTCGGGCTGAAGGATCGGCGCGCCGCTGATGGTGATCGTGCCGGAGGTCTGCTGGCGCAGGCCCGCCATCATCATCAAAAGGGTCGACTTGCCGCAGCCGCTCGGGCCGACCAGGACGACGAAGCGGCCGGGCTTGACCTCGAGCGAGACGCCCTCCAGCGCGACGACGTCCTGCGACCGGGTCTTGAAGACCTGACCGACGTTCTTCACCTCGATCGCGCCGGCCCGCGCGGCGGGCTTCAACGGGGTCAC
Organism: Bradyrhizobium sp. MOS001; assembly: GCF_004634465.1. NCBI lineage: Bacteria > Pseudomonadati > Pseudomonadota > Alphaproteobacteria > Hyphomicrobiales > Nitrobacteraceae > Bradyrhizobium > Bradyrhizobium sp. MOS001. The sequence goes on along the minus strand of NZ_SPVJ01000051.1, from coordinate 39,746 downwards.
GTTCGCCAATGGCTGCATCGCGTTTCCACCCATCTGACAAGCTCGTTGAAGGTCATGGCGATCGCGGCGACCATCACGACGCCGGCGAGGAGCTGCTTCATCTGGAAGTTCTCGCCCCAGGTCGCGATCTGGTGACCGATGCCGTCACGCGAGGCGTACATTTCGGCCAAAATCACGCCGGTGAGGTTGAAGATCATGGAGATCCGCAAGGCCTCCAGCAGCACCGGCAGCATGCTCGGCAGATAGACCCGGAACGCAGTCTGCATCGGCGTGGCGCCGTATGAACGCGCCACTGTCAGATGCTCGACCTTGACCGATTCCACCGCCGTGGTGGTCGACATGATCACGATGAAGATCGTCGAAAAGAAACCGAATCCCACCTTCTGGGCAAAGCCGACGCCGAACACCAGGATGAACATCGGCAGGAAGATCGACTTCGGGATGCTGAAGGCAAAGAACAAAAGCGGCTTGGCCACGTCCGCAAAGTAGCGGTTCTCCGCGACCAGGAAGCCGATCACCGCACCGAACGGCATGGCCAGCGCGAACGCGGCCAGCACCTCGGTCGCGGTCACCATCAAATCCTTCTGCACCGCCGCGCGCTGCAGGAGATCGCCGAGCGTTGCAAACGTGTCGGACGCCGACGGCAGCAGGCGCGGATTGACGATGCCGGTGCGCGACAGCACCTCCCACAGCGCCAGGACCGCGATGATGATCGCGATCCGCGCAAGGTTGATGACGAACGTGCTTTGCATCGTTACGGCTTGGTCGGGACGGGCTTGAACTTGGCCGAGATCACGTCCTCGACCGGCACGATGTCCTTGAGCCCGCCGAGCTTGGCGAGGTCGAGCGAGAGCTGCACGGCCGCATTGACGTCGGCCGCGCCCATGTCGCCGCTGGTCTCGAGCTTCATGATCGTGTTGTCGTACTCAAGGCCCGCGATCTCCGGCGGCATTTCATAGAGCTCAGCGATCAGCTTGACGGTGACGTCGCGGTTGGCGCGCATGAACGCGACCGCACCATAGAGGGCGTTCACCGCCTTCTGCACCATCTGGGGCTTGGCCTCGGCGAATTTGTCGAGCACGATCCAGCCCGCAGTGAGGTTCGGCGGGACCGCGGTCGCGTAATCGAGGATGGGCTTCGCCTCGCCGGACTTCGATATCTGGAAGCTCAGAGGCGAATAGACCACGGCCGCCTCGACATTTCCGGCCAGCAGGTTCGGCACCAAGCCACCGCCGCCGACGGGAACGCGCGTAAAATCGATCTTCTTGTCCTGGATGGTCCACAGCGCGAGCAGGTCGGAGCCGGAGCCGGCCGCGGTGATCGCCACCTTCTTGCCGTTGAGGTCCTTGACGTCGAGCGTCGACTTGGTCGGGACCATCAATTGCCAGCCGAAATTGCCCATCGCGGCATTGGCGACGATCCGCGACATGACACCCTTCTTGCGTCCGGCGGAGACCAGCGACGGCGGATCGAGAATGATGTCGGCCGCGCCCGCAGCCATGCCTTCGAACGTCTCCGCGCCGCTGCGGTAGATCGTCAACTCCGCCTGGATGCCTTCCTTCTCGAACAGTTTCTGCCGCACCGCCGTCTCGGCAATCGTCGTCGGCCAATAGGTTTTCGTCGGCAGGCCGACGCGGATGGTGTCGGCGGCGCTCGCAGGCCCCGCCAGAATTGCGGCGGCGATCAGCGACATCAACGCGTGATTGATCTTCATTATTGGTTTCCTCCCGGTCTCTGTTTTTTGTGTGCCGGAATTTTCCGGACGTCAGGTCGTACGGCTCACCTCCGCAATGCGAGAGGCGGCGAGCTCGACGAATTCTTTGGTGGTGCCGAAGTGCTTTGACAAGGCGCGAACTGCCGCATCCGCATCGCGCCTGATCACGGCGGCGACGATCGCCTTGTGTTCGGCTTCGACGTTGCGTGGCTTGCCACCGGCCTCTCGCCGGATCGAGAGGCGGCGATAACGCTCGCTCTGCTCGTGCAGCACGTCGCGGAAGCCGAGCAGCCATGGCGAGCCGCACGCGTTGACCAGCGCACGATGGAAGATGCGGTGACGGATCACCCACTCCTCGTAGTGCACGGTCGGATCGTCGGGATAACGATGGGGAACGGCCTTCAAATCCGCCCAGGCGGATTTCACCGATGCGAGCCAGGCCTCATCGCCCCGCTCGATCGAGCGACGGAGCGCAAGCCCCTCGATGTCGATGCGGGTCTGCGTCACGTCGGCAAGATCGGCGAGCGACACCGGGCTCACGCGAAAGCCACGCTGGTCCGACGCCTGCACGAGCCCGTCCGCGACAAGTCGCGACAGCGCCTCGCGCACGGCGGCGAGGCTCACGGAAAACTGTTTGGCGAGCCCCGCGATATGCAGCTTCTGGCCCGGAGGCAGCCGCGTCGCCAGGATGTCGGCGCGCAAACGTTCGTGCAGCGCCGACGTCAGGCTGCGCGGACCATCCCCGGGGCTTCCGGACAACTGGAACTGAAGCGGACCCATGGTCGGATGATTGCAAGGCGGCGGCCGCGGGTCAACAGAAAATCGAAAATCGATTTTTTCTAGCCTAGGTTACGCTACGCCTTGCCCAACGTCCTGGGAATGCACGGCCCTGGATGGCGCCACGTCGAGACGAACCGCTACACCCTTCAAATCCGGGCCTGGCGCCGGGTAGAGCTTCATGACGAGCGGATCATGGCCGGGAACGATATGGTCCGCGTCCGGCGCCGCGGCTCGCAGCTTGTCAAAGCCCACCAGCATGTCACCGACATGAAATGCTGTCGTGAACGGACGCTCGCTCATCATGTTCTCGTAGAAATGACTGACGTCGGAGGCGAGCACGACCGGGCCGCGGCGCGTGTTGACGCGGACGAACTGAAGACCGGCTGAATGTCCGCCGGCCGCGTGGACCGTCAGTCCGGGCGCGATCTCGGCGTCGCCGTCGTAGAACAGCACCCGGCGCGCATAGCTCAGCCGCACGATCCCGCAGACGTCCTCGACCTCGAAGGAATGCGACAGCCTCGGATACTGCATATAGCGCCCGGTGGCGTATGCGAGCTCGCGCTCCTGAAGATGAAACCGCGCATTCGGAAACCGGTCGAAATTGCCGGCGTGGTCGTAGTGCAGATGCGTGAGGATCACATCCTTGACGTCGGCCACGTCGATATCGAACGCGGCAAGCGTCTCCACCGGGCAGCGCAGGAATGTTCGCCTGCGCTGCTTTGCGATTTCGGCGTTGAACCCGGTGTCGATGACGAAGGTACGCCCCTCTCCCTTCGCCAGCCACATGAAATAGTCCATCGGCATCGGTCCGTCATGCGGGTCGCCGCCGATGAAGTGCTCGCTCCGCTGGGCATCCCGCGTTGCATAGCGGATGGCGAAGAGCTCGTATTCCGGGTCAGCCATGGGGCTTCCAATCAAGCGGACTCAGGACCCCGCGTCGACCTCGTTGAAGGCCTCGCGCGCGTTGCGGAAGGCGTCGATGCCGGCGGGCACGCCGCAATAGACCGCGACCTGGAGCAGGATCTCCTTGATCTCCTCCTTGGTCAGCCCGTTCTTCAGGGCGCCCTTGACGTGCAGCTTCAGTTCGTGCGGGCGGTTCAGTGCGCCCAGCATCGCCAGATTGACGATCGAGCGCGTGCGGCGGTCGACGCCGGGCCGCGTCCACAGCGCGCCCCAGCAGAATTCGGTCGACCACTCCGCCATCGTGCGCGTGAACTCGTCGGCACCGGCGATCGACTTGTTGACGTAGTCCTCGCCCAGCACCTCTTTACGAACCTTGAGGCCCTTTTCGAACAGTTCGGTCTTGCTCATGATCGTCCCTTTCCGGTCTTGAGAGATTCTAGTTGGAAATTGTTTGGCGCGACGCCGATGGCGGCCGCAGTGATTGCAGCAGCGCGCCGACGTCATCCGCCGCGTCGAGCCGCCAGACTGCGTCGATGACGCGGTCCGCGTCCCAGTCACTTCGATCGGTCCGCACGCCTTCGCGCAGCTTGGCCTCGAGATCGCCGTCTGTAAGCGGCGCAGCCCGGCTGCCGCGCGGCGAAGTCACGGTCTCTGTGAGAATTTCACCAGACGACAGGCGCAAGGTGACGCGCGCAGCGCCGTCGGGCATCTGAGCATCAAGCTCCGCCCTCACCTTCTGCCGCAGCCGCACGATATCGGGCCGGACCACGGTCTCCTGCGCGAACTCGGCCACACCGGCCGCGCCGAGCAACAGTCCGCAAGCCACGCAATGATGGATGCTGACGCGCGCATCGCGCTCGTTGTTCACGGGGCGATCACCGCGCGCGAGCAGCAGTGCCGAGCCCTGCACTGTCACCGACTCGATCCGGTCAACGCGTCGTCCAATTCGTTCGCGCAACAGCAGGCAGGCGTCGATGACCGAATGGAACACGATGCCGGCGGGATAGGGCTTGTAGGTGCTCTTCGCGATCTCCCAGGTCTTTCCGAGGCCATCGAGCATGCGGGCGAGATCCGGCTCATCCCCCATGGTACGCGCCCAGCCGAGCGGACCTTCGATGGCGTGGGGCGCAGCCTCATAGCCCTGCTGCGCGAGCAGCGCGGCGAACAACCCGTTACGTGCGGCATTGCCGACGCTGACATTCTTGGCGGCGCTTGGCAGATTCTCGACATTGCCGGCCGACTGGCTCGCCGCAAGTCCGATCGCGTTCGCAATCCCTTCCGCGGGCAGGCCCAACAGCTTCGCGCACGCCGCCGCAGCGCCAAAAATCCCGCAGGTCGAGGTGATGTGCCAGCCGCGGGCATAATGACGCGGCGAGACTGCATTGCCGATGCGGCACTCCACATCCACGCCAAGGATAAACGCGGTCAGCACCGCGCGCCCCGTCAGCTTGCGCGTCTCTGCCAGCGCCAATATCGGCGCGGCGACCGGCGCGGCCGGATGGATGATCGTTTCAGGATGCGTGTCGTCGAAGTCGAGCAGATTCGCCGAGATGGCATTGAGAAACGACGCGCACAGCGCGTCCATGGACTGCGAATGGCCGATGATTGTCGATGTCGCGGCGCCGCTGAACGGCGACAGCGTGCGCATCGCGGCCGTGACCACCGGATCGCGTGCGGAGCCGAGCGCGGTCGCAAAGAAATTGAGGATCGATCGCTTCGCCTCAGGGCTCTGCGCCTCCACGTCCGCCCACGACGAGGACGCGACGAAATCGGCGAGCGTCTTGCTCACACTCGGAATTGAAGCTTGCGGCACGCGGGGCGTCTTCCTCGTTTTCCCGGACCATATGACGATCCGCGGCAAACTGTCGACCCCAAATGTTATGCTTGACAGCTTGTCTGACAATCATAACAATCCGGCCCGTTGGCGCGGGATCCCGCTGCCACGACGACGGCGGCCGAGAAGGCCGGCCGGCGAAAGCGTTTGACCAACGAGATCAAGAAGGCGCGCCCGTCACGGGTCGCGCGACAGGGAGTAGACGATGGCGGGAGAGATTCTCGGCGTAATCGGCACGGGCCGCATGGGCGGCCCCATGGCGGGGCGATTGATCGACGCGGGCTATTCGCTCGTGATCTATGACACGCAAGCTGATGCAACCCAGCCGCTGGTCAAGCGCGGCGCGCAGCTCGGCAAATCGCCGGCCGACGTCGCCTCGCGCGCCGATATCGTGCTCGCCAGCCTGCCGACGCCCGACATCGTCAAGGCCGTCACGCTCGGACAAGACGGTATCAGCAGCGGCAACCGCGCCAAGATCGTCATCGATCTCTCGACCTCGGGTCCCGGCGCCGCGAAGATCGTTGCCGAAGGCCTGAAGGCCAAAGGCATGACGCTGGTCGATGCGCCCGTGAGCGGCGGCATCAAGGGCGCCGTCAACGGCACGCTGGCCGTGATGGTGTCCTGCCCGCAGGCGACCTACGAGACCGTGCAGCCGATCCTGAAGAATTTCGGCAAGCTGTTCTACACCGGTGACAAGCCCGGCGTGGCACAGACGGCCAAGCTCGCCAACAACCTGATGGCGGCCGCGGCGCTGGTCATCACGTCCGAAGCCGTCGCGATGGGCGTCAAGGGCGGCGTCAACGCAAAAGTGCTGATCGACATCATCAACGCCAGCAGCGGCCGCAACAGCGCGTCCGAAGACAAGTTCCCCCGCGCGGTGCTGCCCGGCACGTTCGATTTCGGCTTCGCCACCGGCCTTTCCTACAAGGACGTTCGGCTCTGCGTCGACGAGGCCGAGGCCATGGGCGTGCCGATGGTCTGCGGCGCGGTGGTGCGGCAGATGCTCGCGATCACCAACGCCAAGTATGGCGCGTCGTCCGACTTCACCTCGATCGCCAAGGTGCTCGAGGAGTGGGCCGGGGTCGAGATGCGCGGCTGATCACGCAAGCCTTCAGGGAGAGCGATTGCGATGACGATCGGCCCGACCGGATCAGGCAAGGTCTCGCTCGCGCGCCAGATGGCGCGGAGCGTGCTTGCGCTTGATCTTGGAGATTTCGGGCCGGAGGTCGTCGCGAAGGCAAAGCTCTGCCTGCTCGACTTCTTGTCCTGCGCCTTCGAGGCGGGCCAGCATCCCTGGAGCCGTCAGGCGGTTGCGATCGCACAAGCCGGCGGCACTGCAACGATCATCGGGACGTCACAACTCTCCTCGTCGGCCGATGCCGCCTTTGCCAATGCCGTCATGGGGCACGGCCTCGTCCGCGAGGACATGCACGCGGCCAGCATCGCGCACCACGGCGTCGTGATCTGGCCGACGCTGCTCGCGCTGTCGGAGCAGACGCCGCTGCACGGAGCCAGGCTGCTCGCTGCCGCCATCATCGGCTATGAGACCGGCGCGCGGATCGGCCGCGCGCTCCTGACCTCCGACCTCGCACGCCTCTATCGCCCGACTGGGCTGGTCGCACCTCCGGGCGCGGCGCTGGCGGGAAGTTTCGCGCTTGGCCTCTCCGAGGACGCCGCAACCAGCGCCGTCGCGATCGCGGCCAATACGTCCAGCGGGCTGAACGAGTGGCCGCATGCCGGCGGCTCCGACATGTATTTTCATCCCGGCTTTGCCTCCAGCAACGCCATCAAGGCGATCGGTCTTGCCGCGGCCGGCGCATTCGGCTCGGAAACCATACTGGAGGGCGAAGCCGGCCTGTTCGCCGCCTATCGCCGCCAGGCCGCGCCCGACAGCATGACGCTCTTCCCCGATGGCGAGAGCGAGATCATGGCCGTCTACAACAAGCCGGTCCCGGCCTGCAATTTCGCGCAGACCGCGGCCCAAGCAGCGCTTCGCGTCTCGCACGAGCTCGCCAGCACTGAGGAGATCGACCGCGTCATCATTCGCGCACCCGATGCCGCCGTTCGCTATCCCGGCTGCGACTCCATGGGGCCCTATCGCAACGCGCTTCAGGCCAAGATGAGCATTCCCTTCAGCGTTGCTGCGACGCTGACGCGGGGCGAGATCGAGGAAGAGAACTATTCCGAACTCGATGATGCCGACATCATTCGCCTGGTCGCGGTCACCGATCTCGGGGCAGATCCAGGCTTCACCGCCGCCTTCCCCGGCAAGCAGGGCGCAGAGGTGACCGTGCATCTGCGCAGCGGCCGGACGATCCGGCACGCTTTGCCCGACGTCATCGCCGCAACGCCTTCAGATATTCGTGCGCGCTTCCGCGCCGCCGCAACCAGAGTCCTTGGCGACGATCGCGCGCACCGGCTCGAGCAACTCATCGACGGCTGCGAGCAGCTCGGCAATGCCGGCGACATCGCAGCGCGGTGTCGTCTGGATGCGCCGGAACGAGTTTTACGATCGGCATCATAAGAAATGCCAAACAATACGGGGGAAACATGGTCGACCGGGAGACCAGCCTAGCAGTGCCGACGGCGCACAATCGCCAGCAAGCCGGCGCTCGCGCCGCGCGGAGGCGGGGCTGATGGAAGGCTTCTTTCAAGCGCTCGCTGCGGGCCTTTTGATCGGCGCCGTCTACGGCCTGATGTGTGTCGGGCTCGGCCTGATCTTCGGCGTCATGCGCGTCATCAACTTCGCCCATGGCGATTTCATGATGCTCGGCATGTATGCCGCCTTCTATCTCTTCACCGCCGCCGGCATCCAGGCGCTGTTCGGCAACACGGTGGGGCCGTTCGTGGCCATCCTGCTGGCCGGCCCCGTGCTCGCCGTGTTCGGCTATTTCGTCCATCTGGCCCTGATCTCGCGCGTCTCGGGTACACGCACCGCCTCGCTGGAAGGCGAAGGGCATTACGCCCAGCTCATCCTGACGCTCGGCATCGCGCTGATCCTGCAGAATGGCGGCCTGATCGTTTTCGGATCGGTGCTGGCCTCGATCCGTACGCCGCTGTCGAGCTCGGCCTGGGAGCTCGTTCCCTTCTTCGACATCAGCATCTTCCTCAACAAGGCGCGCAGCATCGACGCGATCGTTTCGCTCGCGATCATGATTCTGCTCTCGCTGCTGATCACGCGGACCCGGATCGGCAAGTCGCTGCGCGCCGCCGCCGACAATCCGACCGCCGCGACCTATATGGGCATCGACGTCGACCGCGCGCACCGCACGGCCTTCGCGCTCGGCTGCGGCATCACCGCGATTGCCGGCGGCCTGCTCGCGACCAACTATCCGTTCCACCCCTTCGTCGGCCTCGAATACGTGATCGTCATGTATGCCGGCGTCGTGCTCGGCGGCATGGGCAGCATCATCGGTGCCTTCTGGGGCGGCATGACGATCGGGCTCGTGCAGCAGATGTCCACGCTGATCCTGCCGACGCAATTGCAGAACGCCGCGATCTTCGCCGTCTTCCTCCTCATCATCTTCTTCCGTCCGCAAGGTTTCTTCGGGCGCATGGTCGAGAGGACGTGACCATGCTCCGGATGCGTTCACTGCTGCCTCCCCTGCTCTTCACGCTCGCTTACGCCGGGATCTCACTCGGCGTCACCAACTCCTACTACCAGCTCATCCTGACGCTGGTGCCGGTGTGGGCAGTGTTCGGCCTGTCCTGGAATCTGCTCAGCGGCTACACCGGGCTGATCTCGTTCGGCCACGCCGCTTTCTTTGGGATCGGCGCCTATGCGACCGCGCTCGGGCAGATCTATTTCGATATCTCCCCCTGGCTGCTGATCCCGGTCGCCGCCATGCTCGGCGGCATCGCCGGGCTGCTGATCGGATTCCCGACCTTCCGCCTCCAGGGCCACTACTTCGCGCTCGCGATGCTCGCCTACCCGCTCGCTATTCTCTACGTGTTCGAGTGGCTCGGCTTCCAAGAGGTGACGCTTCCGATCAAGCGCGACGCGCCGATCGCCTATATGCAGTTCTCCGATCCCCACATCTACACGCTGCTGGGGCTTGCGATCATGCTTGCCACCATCGTGCTGACGCAGGTGATCGAGCGATCCCGCTTCGGCATGGCGCTGCTCGCGATCAAGCAGAACGAGGCTGCGGCAGAAGCCGCAGGCATCAACACGCTGGCCTGGAAGCTGCGCGCGATCACGCTGAGCGGCGCGATCGCCGCCGCCATCGGCGGGTTCTATGTGCAGGTGCTGCTGGTCGTGACCCCGCAATCGGTGTTCGGCATGCTGGTGTCGGCGCAGGCGCTCACGGTCGCGATGTTCGGCGGCGTCGGCACGGTCTGGGGGCCGGTCATCGGCTCCGTCATCCTGATCCCACTCGCCGAGATCCTGCACGCAGAGGCCGGTGCACGCATCCCCGGCATTCAGGGCGTCATCTTCGGCCTTGCTATCGTCTGCGTCATCCTGCTCGCGCCGGAAGGCCTGTTCTGGAAACTGCGCGATCTCCTGCGCAAGCGAAATGCATCCAGGGCCACGGCTAGCGTCACTCCGGAAACGGCCGTCGCCAACGTCACGGCGCTGAAGCCCGCCGCGCGGCAGCGTGCGGCCACCGGCGAGGTGATGCTCGAGGTTCGCAACCTCTCGCGCTCCTTCGGCGGACTCAAAGCCGTTCAGGACGTCAGCTTCAAGCTGCACAAGAACGAGATCCTCGGCATCATCGGCCCGAACGGGGCCGGCAAGACCACGCTGTTCAACCTCCTCAACGGCTTCCTGAAACCGAGCGAGGGCGAGGTGCTGATCGACGGCCGCAACATGTCCGGCCAACGGCCGCACGTGATCTGCGAGGCCGGCATCGGGCGAACCTTCCAGGTCATGCGCCCATTCCTGCGCATGTCGATCCTCGACAATGTCGTGGTGGGGGCCTATGTGCGCGCCGGCTCCGACGCGGAGGCCCGCAAGCTTGCCGCCGACGCGGTCGCCCGCGTCGGGCTCTCCGCCGTGGCTAACCGTGTCGCCGGCGAACTCTCGACCAAGGAGCTGCGGCTGATGGAGCTCGCCCGCGCAATCGCCGGCCAGCCCCGCATCCTGCTGCTCGACGAGACGCTTGCGGGCCTCGGCCACGGCGAGGCGGACGAGGTCGTCGCCGTGATCCAGCAACTCGCACGCGACGGCACGACCATCGCCATCATCGAGCACACCATGCAGGCGATGGTCCGCCTGGTCGACAGATTCCTCGTGCTCGACCACGGCGCCGTCATCACCGAGGGCCTGCCGGAAGTGGTGACGCGCGACAACCGGGTGATCGAGGCCTATCTCGGCAAGAAGTGGGTGGGCCATGCTGCGAATTGAGGGACTGAGCGCGGGCTATTCGGCCAAGCCCGTCCTGAACGACGTGTCGATCAATGTCGGCGCCGGCCAGTTCGTTGCGATCGTCGGGCCTAACGGCGCCGGCAAGACCACCCTGTTCAAGACGATCTCCGGCATCGTGAAGCCGAGCGGCGGGGCAATTACGTTCGACGGCGTCGACCTTCTTGCCGTGCCGCCGCCGCAGCGCGCCCATCTCGGCATCGCCCACGTCCCCGAGGGCCGCCAGGTGTTCCCGTCGCTGACGGTGATGGAGAACCTCGAAATGGGCGCGATGACCGAAAGCGGCCGGCGCGACTGGCAGGCCAATATCGAGCGCATCTTCGAATGGCTGCCGGTGCTGAAGGAACGCCGCAATCAGTTCGCGGGTACGATGTCCGGCGGCCAGCAGCAGATGCTCGCGATCGGCCGCGGCCTCGCCTCCTCGCCGAAGCTGTTGATGCTGGACGAGCCCTCGATGGGTCTCGCGCCGTCGACAGCGGACTTCATCTTCGAGCGGCTGATCGATATCCGGCGTCAGTCCGGGCTGACCATGCTGCTGGTCGAGCAGCGCGTCGCGGAAGCGCTGGAGTCAGCCGACCACGGCTATGTCCTCGAAGCCGGACACGTCGTGCTCGAAGGCAACAACGACACGCTGCGCGCCGATGATCGCGTGCGCAAAGCCTATCTCGGCATGTGACGAACAAAAACAAAGAGCAGGGAGACAACAAGATGAACAAGACATCGAAGGGCAGGATATCAAAAGGACTGACGCGCCGGACCGTGCTGTCGGGTGCCGCCGCCGTCGGCCTCGCCGGCGTGGCACGTGCGCAGGCGCCGGCCGAGGTCAAGGTCGGACTGATCGTGCCGCTGTCGGGCATCTACACCCGCCCCGGCCAGGTGATGAAAATGGGCGCCGAGATGGGCATCGAGCACATCAACGCGCAAGGAGGCATCAAGGCGCTCGGCGGCGCCAAGCTGAAGCTGGTGGTGATCGACTGCGGCGACACCACCGAGAAGGCCAAGAACGCGGCGCAACGCATGGTGGCGCAGGAACCCGATCTGGTCGCCGCCACCGGCTCTTATCTCTCGTCCTTCACCCTCGCCGTCACTGAAGTCACCGAGCGCGCCGAACTGCCGGTGCTGACGCTGTCCTATTCGGACCTGCTGACCGACCGCGGCTTCAAATACATCTTCCAGACCGCCGCGACCGCCAGCCGCCAGTCCGAGCTGGGCCTGCCGACGCTGATGAAGCTCGCCGAGAACGCGTCGGGCAAGAAGCCCAAGACCGTGGCGATGCTGATGGACAACACCGCGACATCCGTCGCCACCGCCAAGGCACTCAAGGAAAAGCTGCTCGCACAGGAAGGCCTCCAGCTTGTCGTCGAGGAAGTCTGGACCCCGCCGCTGTCGGATGCCACCCCGCTGATCCAGAAGGTCCGCTCGACCAAGCCCGATCTGCTCCTGTTCATGCCGAATGCAGTGTCGGATGCCAAGCTGGGGTTGGAGAAGATCAGCGAGTTCGGCCTCGGCCAGGGCAAGATCCCGACGGTGTCGTTCAGCATCACCATCGCCGAGCCCGACATGCTCCAGAGCGTGAGCCCGGAGACCGTGCAGGGCATCATGACCATCGTCGCCAACTGGGGCTCGAAAGGCCACGAGGCGCTGATCGCCGAGCTCAAGGCCAAATACAAGGAGCCCTGGATGACGCAGAACGTCATCTCGACCTATGGCGACATGTGGCTGATGAAGGAAGCACTGGAGAAGGCCGGCAAGGCCGACCGCAATTCGGTCGCACAGGCCTTCCGCACCATGGATGCCGGCCCGTCGAAATACTATCCGGGCGGTCAGCTCAAATTCGACGAGAAGGGCCGCCGCGTCGGCGCCGGCGTCGTCATCGTGCAATGGCAATCGGGCGTGCCTGTCACCGTCTATCCGCCCGAACTCGCGCAGGCGCAGCCGTTCTGGCCGAAGAAATCATGATGCGTCGCGATATTTTTCAGGGAGGAGAATTGTCATGACTGCAAAGAGCAAGATCACGATCTCGCGGCGAACATTGCTTGCCGGCGCCTCCGGTACGCTGATCGCATCCCGGGCCTGGGCGCAGCAACCTTCTGAGGTGAAGGTCGGCCTGCTGGTGCCGATCTCCGGCCTCTACGCCCGCCCGGGAACGGTGATGCGTGAGGGCGCCGAGATGGCGGTCGACCACATCAACGCGCAAGGCGGCATCAAGGCGCTCGGCGGCGCCAAGCTGAAGCTGGTCGTGCTCGATTCCGGCGACACCACGGAAAAGGCCAAGAACGCCGCCCAGCGCATGGTCGCGCAGGAGACCGATCTGGTTGCGGCCAGCGGCGCATACCTGTCCTCGTTCACGCTCGCGGTGACCGAAGTCACCGAGCGCGCCAGCCTGCCCGTCCTCACCCTCTCCTATTCCGACCTGATCACCGACCGCGGCTTCAAATACGTGTTCCAGACCGCGGCTACCGCAGGTTCGCAGGCACGGCAGGCGTTGCCCCAAATCATCAAGCTGGCGGAGACGGCCTCAGGCAAGCGGCCGAAGACGGTCGCGATCCTGACCGACAACACGGGGGCCTCGATCGCGTCCGCAAAGGCGATGCGCGAGGGCCTGCTGGCGGAGAACCAGTTGCAGCTGATCGTCGACGAGACGTTCACGCCGCCGCTGGCCGATGCGACGTCGCTGGTGCAGAAAATCCGTTCGGCCAAGCCCGATCTGCTGTTCTTCCTGCCGACGGTGATCTCGGACGCGAAACTGCTGCTCGAGAAGATGAACGAGTTCGGCCTCGGCCAGGGCAAGATTCCGACCATCTCGTTCGGCATCGCGATCGCCGAGCCCGACATGCTGCAAACCGTCAGTCCCGAACTCCTCCAGGGCGTGCTGACCTGCGTCGCAAGCTGGGGCGCCAAGGGCCACGAGGCGCTGATCGCCGAGTTGAAGACCCGCTACAAGGAGCCGTGGATGACGCAGAATGCGATCTCCACCTATGGCGACATGTGGGTGATCAAGGACGCGCTCGAGAAGGCCGGCAAGGCCGACCGCGTTGCCGTCGGCGAGGCGCTGCGCACCATGGATGCCGGCCCCTCGAAATACTATCCGCTGGGCGAGATCAAGTTCGACGAGAAGGGCCGCCGCGTCGGCGCCGGCATGACCATCGTGCAGTGGCAGTCCGGCGTGCCGGTGACGGTGTTCCCGCCCCAGCTCGCGCTGGCGCAGCCGTTCTGGCCCAAAAACTGAACTGAGAACTGACAACGCCGGAAAGAGAAACGGAGGACAACATGGACAAGGCGACCTACGACCGCGGGCTCGAAATCCGCAAGAGCGTGCTCGGCAACGAGTTCGTCGACAAGGCGATCGCATCCGCGGACGAGTTCAACCGTCCGATGCAGGACCTTACCACGGAATATTGCTGGGGCTACGTCTGGGGACGCGACGGCCTGACGCGCAAGACCCGCAGCTTCCTCAATCTGGCGATGCTCTGCGCGCTCAACCGCCCACACGAGCTGAAGACCCATGTCCGCGGCGCGCTCGCCAACGGCGCCACCAAGGAGGAGATCCGCGAGGTCTTCATGCAGGTCGCGATCTATTGCGGCGTGCCGGCCGGCGTGGATGCGTTCCGGAACGCGAAGGAAGTCTTCGTCGAGCTCGACAAGAAATAACGGAGCGTGACGACGATGAAGGGCAAATGGGCACTCGTGACCGGTGCGACCGCGGGCCTTGGCCTCGCCGTCGCGGAAGGCCTTGCCGGCGCGGGCGCCAATATCGTCCTTCATGATCTCGTCGCGCCGAAGCAGGCCGCGGATGACCTCCGCGCCCGCTTCGGCGTCGAGGTCGTCTCGGCCGCCGTCGATCTGTCCCGGCGCGAGGCGATCGAGGCCATGATGGCCGATCTGCTCGCCCGCTGCGGTGCCATCGATATCCTCGTCAACAACGCCGTGGTCAGGCATTTCTCCGCGATCGAGCAGTTTCCGCCCGATCGCTGGGAGCAGGCGCTGGCGGTCAATCTCTCGGCGCCGTTCCATTTGATCCGCCTGGCGCTGCCGGCGATGAAGCAGCGCGGCTGGGGCCGGATCATCAGCATGGGCTCGATCTATTCGAGCCGCGCGGTCGAAGACCGCATCGACTACGTCACCACCAAGACTGCGATTTTGGGCATGACCCGTGCGGTGGCGATCGAGACGGCGCGGAGCGGCATCACCTGCAACACGCTCTGCCCGGGCACGCTGCCGACGCCCGCGATCCTGAATAAGATCGCAACGATCGCGTCGAACAGCGGCCGTCCCGTCGACGATGTGACCAAGGAATATCTCGGCGAGCGCCAGCCGACGCAGCGTTTCGTCGAAATGAATGCGGTCGCCGCCATGGTCGTCTTTCTCTGTGGGCCCGCAGCAAACGATATCACCGGCGCCAGCCTGCCGATCGACGGCGGCTGGTCGGTCGCATGAAAGCATTGGGAGTGTTGCGATGACTGAACAATCGGGCCAGAGCGTCGTGCTGACGGGTGCCGCCGGCGGCATGGGACGCGCCATCACCAAGGCCTTGCTGGAAAGCGGCCGCCGCGTCGTGCTGGTCGATCGCGACGCCAAGGCGCTTGACGAACTCGCGTCCACGGCGGGCAACGCGGTGTTTCCGATCCAGCTCGACATTAGCGATGGGCAGGCCGTGGATCGCCTGCCGGACGCCATTCCCGCGCAGTTCAAGCCGGTCGACGTCCTCATCAACAACGCCGGGCACGATATCGGCGGGCGGACGCGGTTCGATGCCGGCTCCGCCGACGACTGGTCCAACATCATCCAGACCAATCTGATCGGCCTGATGCGCGTCACCCGCGCAATCCTGCCCGACATGGTCAGGCGCAACGCCGGCCATGTCGTCAACATCAGCTCCATCAACGCCGTCCGCATCGTCCCCGATATGGCCGCCTACAGCACCAGCAAGGCGGGCGTGCACATGTTCACCGAGACGCTGCGGGGCGAACTGGCGGAAACCGGCATCCGGGTCACCGAACTCCAGCCAGGCCTGACCCGGACCAACATCATCCTGACCCGCTACCGCGGCGACAGGCAGAAGGAAAAGGACTATTTCGACCAGTTCAGGATGGCGCTCGAGCCTGCCGATATTGCCCGTTCGATCGTCTTCGCCCTGGACCAGCCCGCGCACGTTCAAATTGCCGAAATGATGATTCTGCCTGTAAACCGGTACTGACTTTTCCCAACCAGGGTCCGGACATGGAAAGACGTAGCGAATTGCAGTCGACACTCCGCATCGAGGACGTCCCGACCGTCCGGGCGATGGTCGCGCAAAAGCTGCGCGAGGCGATCATGTCCGGAACACTCAAACCGGGCCAGCGCCTGGTCGAGCGCGAGCTTTGCGAGATGATGGGCGTCAGCCGGCCCTCGATCCGTGAAGCGCTGCGCGCCCTCGAAGCCGACGGCCTCGTCAACATCGTCCCGCACCGCGGCCCCGTGGTCTCCACGATCAGCCTCGAGGAAGCCCGGCAGCTCTACGCGGCGCGCGCGGTGCTCGAAGGATTCGCCGGCCGCGAATGCGCCAGAATCCACGATCCGGAAGTGGCTCGGCGGATCGGGGAAGCCTTGACGCGGCTGAAGGCGGCCGCGGCCAAGCAGGATCTCGTCGGAAGCCTCGAAGCCAAGACCGACTTCTACGCCGCGCTGATCGGCGGCTGCCGCAACGCCTTCATCGAGCGCATGCTCAAGCCGCTGCACGACCGGATCCAACTGTTGCGGATCACGTCGATGTCGCAGCCGAAACGGATCAACAAGAGCCTCCGCGAGGTCACCGCGATCTGGCGCGCGATCCAGAACGGCGATCCAGATCTCGCCGAGCGCTGCTGCGTCGATCACATCAATGCGGCTGCGGTGGCCGCGCTCGACATGATTGAACGAAACGCCGCCAAGGAGACGGCGCCTTCCGACGACTAGAAAAACAAGAATTCAGGGAGTGTTCGATGTTGTCTCTGGTACGATCGCTGATCCTGTGTCTCCTGCTCTTGCCCTGCGGCGCGGCAATCGCAGACGACTACCCCACCCGCCCGGTAACGATGATCGTGCCGTTCTCCGCCGGCGGCCCCGGCGACGTCATCGCGCGAATTCTCGGCAACGCCATGAGCGCTACGCTGAAGCAGTCCATCGTCATCGAGAATGTCGTCGGTGCCGGCGGCACACTCGGCACCAACCGTGTCGCCAAGGCCGCGCCTGATGGCTACACGCTGCTCCTGATGCATGTCGGCCAGGCCACTGCGCCCGCGCTCTACGCAAAACTGCCGTTCGATCCCGTCGGCGACTTCGCCATGATCGGGCTCGTCACGGACGTACCAATGATCCTGGTGGCCCGGCCGAATTTCCCGGCCAAGGATCTCGGCGAGATGATCGCGCGCATCCGCAGCGAGGGCGACAAGATGACTTTCGGCAATGTCGGTCTCGGCTCAGCCTCGCAGCTCTGCGGCCTGATGTTCATGAGCACCACCGATACGAAACTCTCGCAAATCTACTACAAGGGCGGCGGGCCCGCACTGAACGACGTCATCGCCGGCCATATCGACGTCTATTGCGATCCCGCGACGGGACCGACGCCCTATATCCAGTCGAACACGATCAAGGGCTACGCGATCACGAGCAAGACGCGCGTCGCGACACTGCCTGGCGTGCCGACCTCGGCCGAGGCCGGCGTTCCCGAATTCGATGTGACGACCTGGTATGGCCTCTACGCGCCGCGCGGCACGCCGAAGCCCGTGATCGACCAGCTCGTCGGCGCGCTCCAGACGGCACTCAAGGACCCTGCGTTGATCAGCCGCTTCGCCGAGCTCAGCATGGCTCCGGTTGAGGCCGAGCGCGCGACGCCGGCTGCGCTCGAAGCCTTCCTGAAGGCGGAGATCGCCAAATGGGGCCGGATCATCAAGGCAGCCGGAATCGAACCGCAGTAGGTCCCGCCTGCTTCACTCGTCCAGAAGCTCCAGGAATTCCTCGATCCGGCCGAACGGGTCCGCGTGCCCGCGGGCGGCGCAGACGACGCGATCGCCGTCGCGCTGGAGCGATCGCGCCCTGGATTTCCGCAGCCGCCCGGGGAGGAAAGTCGCGGCGACGGCCTCGGGCCCGACATCGAGCCTGACGATGCCACGCCGCTTGCAATCGATCCTGAGCCTGGCGGCCGCAAAGAAATCGCGCGCCTCCGGCGGGAGCCTGCCGAAACGGCGCGAGGTCTCCTCCTCCAGGTCTTCCAGATCGTCGTCGCTCCGGCATCTGGCGGCGCGACCATAGATCTCGAGCCGCATTGCTTCCGATTGCACATAACCTTCAGGCAACATGTCGCCGACAGGCAGATTGAGATCCGGCACCCACAGAAAGGCGCCCGAGTCGTTCACTCTTTCCGAGGCGAGCTTCAGGAGATGACTGTAGAGCACCGGTCCGAACACCTGCACGTGCCCGGACTGCTGTTCGGAAAACAGATCGCCGGCGCCCCTGAGGTCCAGGTCGCGCTCGCTGATGGCAAAGCCGGCGCCGGGCTTGCTGAACTCCTCGAGGACGGCCAAACGCTTCTCGGACTGTTCCGAGGTCGACTCCGTCAGCAGATAGGCGAAGGCGCGCGTTCCGCCGCGTCCCACCCGCCCCCTGAGCTGATGGAGCTGTGCGAGGCCGAACTTTTCGGGCCAGCACACCACGATGGTATTCGCGCGCGGGATATCGAGACCGCTTTCCACGATGTTGGTCGCCAGGAGGACGTCCGCCTCGCCATCGACGAAACTCATCATGCGGTCGTCGAGGTCGTCGACGGGCATCTTGCCATGAAGGCAGACGATGCGGAGGTCGGGCGCCAGTGATTGCACGCGCGCCAGCATCGGCTCCAGATCCTGGATGCGCGGGCAAATCAGAAAACTCTGTCCGTGCCGCCGCCGCTCGCGAAGCAATGCTCCGGCAATGGCCGCATCCGAAAGCGGAGCGATCTTGGTCACGATCGGAAGCCGGTGAACCGGCGGCGTTGCGATCACGCTGAGATCCCGGAAGCCCGCAAGACCAGCAGCGAGCGTGCGCGGGATGGGCGTCGCGCTCATCCAGAGCGTATGGGCATTCTTTGCCAGGCCTGAAAGCTTCGCCTTCTCCGCCGCTCCGAAGTGCTGCTCTTCGTCGATGATGACGAGGCCAAGATCGGCGAACTTCACATCCTTTGCAGAGAGCGCCTGCGTGCCGACAACGACTTTCAGCCTGCCGCTTCGCAGGCCCTCCTTGATCCCTCGCGTCTCCGGGCCGGAGGTCGCTCGCGACAGGCTTCCGACGTCGATACCGAGAGGACCGAAGCGCTTGCGGAAGGTTTCGACATGCTGCCGCGCCAGGACCGTGGTCGGCACCGCGATCGCCACCTGTTTCCCGGACAGCGCCACGGCGGCTGCCGCGCGCAACGCCACCTCGGTCTTTCCAAATCCGACGTCGCCGCACACCACCCTGTCCATGGGATGACCTACCGCGAGATCATCGAGCACGTCCTGAATGGCCTTCGCCTGATCGACCGTCGGGAAATACGGAAAACGCGCAACGAACCTTTCATAGAGTGGCCCGGGCGCGACCAGTTTCGGCGCGCGGCGGCGGTGGCGCTGGCTGATGTGCTTCGCGAGCGCCTTGGCGGCGACCTGAATCTCCGCCTCGGCCTCGGTCCGCCGCGCCCACCATGTGCTTCCGTCCGCCTTGTCCCGTGCCAGCTTGCCGGGCTCGGCCGCATACGGCCAGATCAAGGCAAGATCGGCCGGCGGCACGAGAACGGCGTTGTCTCCCGCGAACGCAAGCCTGACCATCTCGCGCCGCGATCCCGTCCCCATGGCGAGGGTCTGCAAGCCGTCGAGCAGAGCGAGCCCACGCTGCAAATGCACCACCGCCGCGCCGCGCTCCGGGACGTCCGGATGATCGAACGCGGCCGTCCAGGCTCTCGCCATGGGCTGGGGATGATGGGCTCTGCTGCCGAGCACGTCGGACGCGGTGACGATGACGAGAGGCTTGCGGCCGGCCCCGACGAAGCCGGCATCGAAGTCGGCCAGGAACGCCGTTTCGCGATCCCGTCCCTCCGTCGCCTCGCTCCAATCGGCGCAGCGCTCCGCCTTGATGCCGCTCATCCGCTCCATTGCGCGAAGGTCATCCTCGACGGCCGCGACGAACAGCACCCGCGACCCGGCGCGTTGCATGTCGTCAATAAATGCGCGGAGGATCTTTCTTGGCGATGAGGCTTTCGAGAAATCGGGCGTCGGCGTGAAGGCCGATTTTTGCGGAAGCACGCTGATGCTCTTCTTCAGCCGCTTCCAGTCCGCCCGTCCGAGATACTCGCGCTCCGCATCCCTGCGGCCAGCGGCCTCCTCGATGGTGCCCAGCCAGATATCGGCATGGCCCGGTACGCCGGCATCCACGATCCACCGCGCGCGAGCGCAATAATCCGGCAGCGTCGCCCGCTGTCCGCGCTTGCCTCCGAGCGCAATCTGTTCGGACATCGGATCGATCAGCAATTCCCTGGTCTCGTAGACGACCTCATGCTCGACCGGATCGACGGCAACGATCTTACGGATAACACCGTCGGAATGTTCGATCCTGAAAGGACCAAGTCCGCCCGCGGGAAACACCTCGAACGTCTTGCCGTGGAACAGGACGCCGCCCGGATATTCTGCCTCTTCGTCGAGGTCGTAGCCGAGAGCTTCCAGACGGCGCTCCAGCTCGGCTTCCGAATAGGCCGCGCCCACTTTCAGGCTGAGGCTGGTCTTTGACCAGCTCGCCGGCAGTGGCAGCCGCTCCATGATGGCTTCTGCGGTCGATACGAGGAAGACCGGCTTCCTTGCCTTGGCAAGGCGCCGCAACACCGAGCTCCGCCTGCCCGCGATCTCGCGCGACGGCTCCAGACCATCGAATGGCAGATTGTTCAGTCGCGGGAACACCAGCACGTCGACCGAAGGGTCGAGCGCGTGGATCACGCCGCCCAGCCGCTCCGCCCTGTTCTCATTGTCGCAGAGGAACACGAGGCCGTCGCGGCCAGACTTCTCCCATTGCTCGCGCAGATGCAGCGCCAGCATGCCGAGCGGCGATGAGGACGAGACCGTAGAACGCGACGCGCTCTTGCCTTTCGAGCCCTTGCTCTCTGTGCTCTTCGAACCCTTGCTCTTTGAACCCTTGCTCTTCGAGCTCTTGGTCTTCGGGCTCTCGCCTTTCGAGCTTTTGGCCTTGGTCTTTTTCGCGCCGGTCGCGGCCCGGGCTTTTTTGGTGGACGCCAATGTGTATCCAATTTTGTTTTAGAAATAGAGTCGCGCGCCGACGAGCCCTGCCGTAGAGCTCGGTCGACAACGCGGACTGGGCCTAAGCGCCCAAGCACGTCATTACAATTTCACGATTGCGTTGGAAAGCATGGATGCAAGCCCGGGAGGCCGCTTGCACGGCAAAATAAGGCCTACTGCAGGACCTTCGGCAGCACCACGACCACGTCGACGCTCTGCCCGAGGACTTGAGTCGCAACCACCGCGAGGTGATGCGAGAACTCGTCCTCGATCTCGCTCGCGCAGTCTTCGTCCCTGGCAATGGCGAACAGCAGATTGCCGTCGATCTCGTCGAATCGGATGCCGGCGAAGATGCGATCGAACGTCTCGGCGCCCGCGATGCCCGCGATTCGCGCCTGGATGGCTTGGTCTTCGATGAGGGACAGTTTCATCATAATCGGGAACATGGGGGCGCACCTCCCAAATGCAAGAGCGGAAGCGTGCTGGCGCGACCCGCCGGGCGAACTATATCGTGTCGTCCCGCCTGCCCCCGTCTGCCCTTGAGGAAACTCTTGATTCTCTTCCTGCTGCTGGTCTCCGTGCCGATAGGACTGTCGGCCGGACGCTATTATCTGTTCGGCGATGGCCGGGGCAATTGGCAGACGGCGGATCGCTCGAGCGCCGGCCTGTTGCCGCCGGCATCGGCCAATCCGGACGCGCTGATCCGGGTCTTTGCCGCGCGCACGGTGCGGTGGCGCAGCATTTTCGCCGTCCACAGCTGGATCGTCGTCAAGGAGAAAGGTGCCAGCACCTACAGCCGATACGACTACACGGCGTGGGGCGACCCGATCCGGAGCAACGGATTTGCACCCGACGGCCGCTGGTTCGGCGCCATGCCCGAAACCGTCGTGGCGGTCGACGGCGCACGGGCCGAAGCGCTGATCCCCAAGATCCGCCACGTCGTCGAGACCTACAAGTTCCGCGCCTACGGCGATTACAGCGCCTGGCCCGGACCGAATTCCAACACCTTCGTGCAGGCGGCGCTGGACGCCGTTCCCGAGCTTCGTGCCGTCCTTCCACCCACCGCGGTCGGCAAGGACTATCCGTACAGCGGACGCTGGGCCGGCATCACCCCTTCCCGCACCGGCGCCTACGCCTCGCTATCGGGTTACCTCGGCATGACGATCGGCTGGGTCGAAGGGTTCGAGATCAATTTCTTCGGCGCGGTGCTGGGCATCGACATCCGGCGGCCGGCGCTCAAGCTCCCCGGCATCGGCCGCCTGGGCGTCGCGGCCGGCCTGTAGAGCGCCTGCCGGCGCCTCGCCAAACAAAAAACTGAAAAACAACCCCATGCACAGTAGAACCGCCCTTGGCCGGTTGGTCGCGGTGGCGCGGCTTAAGTCGAGATGAGGCTTGGGTGAATTGCCTTGCGCGCGCAGAACGAGAGGCATCTCTCCTGCAACGCACGTTGAGCCGCTCGACGAGTCCGATGTCTTCAGACGCCGGTCATTTGACTCGTCGGGCAAAACACCGGCAAAATTGCATCGTGCCAATCAGGCCATGGATGCGCTCGACCAGGCCGACCATGGGTCCAGCAAGCCGCCTCCTTGGATCCTAGCCCCCAAGCGCCGGAATATTTTCGCGAAAGATGATTTCGCTGCGCGGCGCCTCGATGCCGTGCATGGCGCTGCGGCCGGCGCGCAAATTGTCGAAGATGCCGACACAGCTCATCATCGTGTTGAGCTGATTTTGAGTGATGACGGCATCCATCGTCCCATCGAGCAGAAAGCTGCGCGTATCCGAGGTCAGACCATGGCCAATGAAGACCACGTCGTGCGCCCGGTTCATTTCGTTCAGGGCGCGAGCGACACCGTCGGCGGCGCCGCCGATGTTGTAGATTCCGGCAAGATCCGGATGCTGGCCCAGCAGCATGCGCGTCTGGCGATAGTTGCGGTCGGCGTCATCGTGGCCTTCACGCAGGCCCACGACCTTGATCGCCGGGAATAGTTCTTCGAAGACGTGCAGAAAGCCCATTTCGCGTTCTTCGTGCGCGCGGTAGCTGCGGCTGCCCGCGATCATCGCGACCTTGGCCGGACGCTCGCCCAGAAAACGCGCGATCAGATAGCCGGCGGTGCGTCCGATCGAGCGATTGTCCAGTCCGATATAGGCCGCGCGGCGCGCATTCAGGATATCCGAGATCAGCGTCACCGTCGGCACCCCGTGCTCCGCTAATCGGTCGACGGCTTCCCTCACGACGGGATGCTCGAGCGCCATGAAAGCGATGCCGTCGGCCTTGTCGCGGGCCCGCCAGAGCTGACGTGCCAGCAGGTCGGGATTGAAGCCCTTGATGGTGTCGACCTGACAATGGACGTTGAAGGGCGCGAGCCGGCCGTCGGAATGCGCGATCAGCTGCCCGAGCGTGGACAGGAAGCGGTTGGTGCCGGCCGGCAGCAGGAACAGCAGCCGCATCGGCTTGGGCCGCATCGCCGCCAGGAGGTTCTCGGCCGGCATGTAGTCGAGCTCGGACGCGGCAGCGAGCACCCGCTGCTGCGTCATCGCCCGCACACCGGGCCGACGATTCAGCACGCGGTCCACCGTCGCCGTGGAGACGCCGGCCCGGCGCGCCACGTCAACGATGCGGCTCAGCGAAGGAGCCACTGGTTTATTCATTCCGGGGCCCAATCGTCGAATACATCAAAAACCATCACCTTTATCGTTTGACATGCTAGCTCAAAGTCGCAATTTTCGCATCAACATTGTCACAGAAACATCAAATAACATCAAATCGCTGTTGGAGGAGAAGCCCATGTCCCTGACCCGTCGGCGCGCCTTGCAAGCCCTGTCCGTCCTCCCCGCCGCGGGCTTGATCGGCGGTCTCTCGCGCCCGGCCCGGGCGGCCGACTTTTCGCTGAAATACGGCAACAACCTGCCGCTGACGCACCCCCTCAACATCCGCGCCCAGGAAGCCGCCGACCGCGTCGCCAAGGAGAGCAATGGCCGGGTCGAGATCGCCATCTTCCCGAACAACCAGCTCGGCGGCGACACCGACATGCTCGCCCAGGTGCGCAACGGCGCGCTGAACTTCTTCACGCCCTCCGCGCTCGTGGTCGCGACCCTGGTGCCGATCGCCGCGATCAATGCGGTCGGCTTTGCCTTTGCCGATTACGATCAGGTCTGGAAAGCGATGGACGGCGGGCTCGGCGCGCATATCCGTGCCGCTATGGCCAAGGTCGGCCTCCATACGTTCGAGAAGATGTGGGACAACGGCTTCCGCCAGATCACCAGCGGCGCCAAGCCGATCGAGAGCGCCAAGGACATGGACGGCCTCAAGATCCGCGTGCCCGTGTCTCCGCTCAGCATCTCCATGTTCAAGGCGCTCTCGTCCTCGCCGACCAGCCTGCAATTCAGCGAGGTCTATTCGTCGCTGCAGACACGCATTGTCGACGCGCAGGAAAATCCGCTGCCGATCATCCAGGTGGCGAAGCTCTACGAGGTGCAGAAGTACTGCGCGATCAGCAACCACATCTGGGACGGCTTCTGGTTCATCGCCAACGCCCGCGCCTTCAACGCCCTTCCCGCCGATCTCAGGACCATCGTCAGCAACGCCATCAACGATGCCGGCTTGAAGCAGCGCGAGGACATCAAGACGTTCAATGCGACCGTGCAGGCCGATCTCCAGCGCAATGGAATGAAATTCACCACGCCTTCACCGGACTCGTTCCGCGCAAAACTGCGCGACTCCGGCTTCTACGGCGAATGGAAGGGCCGCTTCGGCGACGAAGCCTGGGCGCTGCTCGAAGGCGCCGTCGGCAAGCTGGCCTGAGCGCGATGACGATCGCAGAGCATCAGATGACGGACTATCTGGCGGCGGCCGCGCACCCTGCTTCCGCTGCGGGCACGCGCAAGCTTGCGAGCGCCTTTGGCACCGTCGACCGCTGGCTCGGTGCGGTGGTCGAGACCGCCGCGGCCGGTGTCGTGCTGGTCGAGATCGGCATCATGCTCGCCGGCGTCATCATGCGATACGTCTTCCACAGCCCGCTGATCTGGTCGGACGAGCTGGCCTCGATCCTGTTTCTCTGGCTCTCGATGCTGGGCGCGGTGATCGCGCTGCGCCGGGGCGAGCACATGCGCATGACAGGGCTCGTCAGCCATGTCGGCCCGGGCGCGCGCGCCTTTCTCGACACGATCGCGGCGGTGGCGCCGCTAGCCCTGCTGGCGCTGATCCTGCATCCCGCCTTCGATTATGCGAGCGAGGAACAGGTCATCGTCACCCCGGCGCTGGAGATCAGCAATGCCTGGCGCGCAGCCGCAATTCCCGTCGGGATGACCCTGATGGCCGTCGTCGCCGCGATCCGGCTCGCGACGCATCACCGCCCCGCGTTGATCGTCGCGGCCCTCATCATCACAGCCGTCCTGATTGCCGCATTCTGGCTTGCCGGACCGCTGCTCGCCCCGCTCGGACGCTACAATCTCATCATTTTCTTCGTCGGCGTGGTCGCAGCCAACGTGTTCGCCGGCGTACCGATCGCCTTCTCCTTTGCGCTCGCGACCTTCGGCTATCTGGCGCTGACAACCAGCGTCCCGATGATGGTGATGGTCGGCCGTCTCGATGAAGGCATGTCGCACCTGATCCTGCTCGCGGTGCCGCTGTTCATTTTCCTCGGCGCGTTGATCGAGATGACCGGCATGGCGCGGGCCATGATCCAGTTTCTGGCCAGCCTGCTCGGACATGTCAGGGGCGGACTGTCCTACGTGCTGATCGGGGCCATGTATCTGGTCTCCGGCATCTCCGGCTCGAAGATCGCCGACATGGCCGCGATCGCGCCGGTGCTGCTGCCGGAGATGCAGCGGCGCGGCGCCAAGCCCGGCGACCTCGTCGCGCTGCTGTCGGCCACCGGCGCGCAGACCGAGACCATTCCGCCGAGCATCGTGCTGATCACCATCGGCTCGGTGACCGGTGTCTCGATCGCAGCGCTGTTCGCGGGCGGGCTGCTGCCGGCCCTGGTCGTGGGCACCGCGCTCTGCGTGGTGGTGTGGCGACGCTACCGGAACGAGGATCTGAGCCATGTGCGGCGTGCCTCGAAGCGCGAGATCGCAAAGCTCACAATGATCGCTCTGCCCGCCATCCTGCTGCCCTTCGTGATCCGCACTGCCGTGGTCGAAGGTGTTGCCACTGCCACGGAGGTCTCGACCATCGGCATCGCCTACGCCGTGCTGATGGGCCTTGTGGTCTACCGCCAGTTTCCCTGGCGGCGGCTGAAATCCATGCTGGTCGAGACGGCCTCGCTGACGGGCGCAATCATCTTCATCATCGGCTGCGCCACGGCGATGGCCTGGGGACTGACGCAATCGGGCTTCTCGCAACAGCTGGCGAAGGCGATGGCGGCGATCCCCGGCGGCGCCTACGGCTTCCTCGCGATCTCGATTGTGGCCTTCGTCGTGCTCGGCAGCGTGCTCGAAGGCATTCCGGCCATCGTGCTGTTCGGCCCATTGCTGTTTCCGATTGCCAAGCAGGCCGGCGTGCATGAAGTGCACTATGCGATGGTCGTGATCCTCGCGATGGGCATCGGCCTGTTCGCGCCGCCGTTCGGCGTCGGCTACTACGGCGCCTGCGCGATCAGCAAGATATCGCCGGACGAAGGCCTCAAGCACATCTGGGGCTATGTCGCGGCGCTCTTCATCGGCCTCGCCATCGTCGCAGCCGTGCCGTGGCTGTCGATCGGCTTCCTCAAATTCTGAAGATCATGGGAATCATGCAATGAGCCGTTTTTTTGGTGAGATCCGGCAAGCCGGCTACGTCGTTGACGACATCGAGAAGGCCATGGATTATTGGAGCCGCGAGCTCGGCATCGGGCCGTGGTTCTATAATCCGCGGGTTCCAATCGTGAACTACCACTATCGCGGCAAGGCCTATGAGCCGCACAATTCGGTGGCGCTGGCCAATTCCGGTCCGCTGCAGATGGAGCTGATCCAGATCCGCAACGATGCGCCGTCGATGTATGCCGACTTCCTGAAAGCCGGACATAAGGGTCTGCAGCACGTCGCCTACTGGACCGAAGACTACGACGCCGATCTCTCCCGTCTCGAAGCTGAGGGTTTCAAGCCGGTCATGAGCGGCGAAGTCGGCGCGCGCGGTCGCTTCGTCTATTTCGACACGGAGTATCATCCGGGAACGGTGATCGAACTGTCTGAAGTCTCGGGACCCAAGGGCAAGATGTTCGATCTCATCCGCGCAGCCGCCAGGGGCTGGGACGGGCGCGACCCCGTGCGGCCGTTCCCCGATCTGACCAAGCTCTAGATTGTCTGCGCTCCCGTGACGCAAAATCCCGTTCGCATCGAAGCCGACTATCTGATCGAAACGCCTGAAGATCCGCGTCTTGCCGCGGAAACCATGGCGGGCGAGCAGTCGAGCGGCACGTTCGTTGCGGTGCCCGGCGAAACGCCGGAGCTGAAAGCGCGTGCGGCCGCCCGCGTCGAGAGCATCGAGTTGCTTGATGCAATCTCCGCGCCGTCGCTCCCGGTCGCCCGCCCGATCAACCCCGATGGCCCCTGGAATCGCGCGCGCGTGACGTTGTCATGGCCGCTCGACAATATCGGCGCGTCATTGCCAAATCTCGTCACGGCGATCGCCGGCAATCTCTGGGAGTTGCGCCAGCTGACCGGCCTGCGGCTGCTCGACCTGCGCCTGCCGCTCGCGTTTGCCGCCGCCTATCCCGGACCGAAGTTCGGCGTCGCCGGCACGCGCGAGCTGACCGGTGTCAGCGGTCGCCCGCTGATCGGCACCATCATCAAGCCGAGCATCGGGCTCAGCCCGGCCGAGACGGCCAATCTGGTCGCCACGCTGTGCGAGGCCGGCATCGACTTCATCAAGGACGACGAGCTGCAATCGGACGGCGCCTATTGTCCGTTCGACGCGCGTGTGCGCGCCGTGATGCGCGTCGTCAACGACCACGCTGATCGAACCGGCAAGAAGGTCATGGTCGCCTTCAACCTCACCGGCGAGATCGACCAGATGCGCCGCCGGCACGATCTGGTGCTCAGCGAGGGCGGCACCTGCGTGATGGCGAGCATCAACTCGGTCGGGCTCACAGGCATGGTCGAGCTCGGCCGCCACACGCAGCTTCCCGTTCATGCGCATCGCAACGGCTGGGGCGCGCTGAATCGTCATCCGGCACTCGGCTGGGACTATACGGCGTGGCACAGGATCTGGCGGCTGGCCGGCGCCGACCACATGCACGTCAACGGCATCGGCAACAAGTTCAGCGAGACCGATGACAGCGTGGTCACATCCGCAAAGGCGGCGCTGACGCCGATGTTCGCGCACAAGCCGTGCACCGCGATGCCGGTGTTCTCGTCGGGCCAGACGCCGGCCCAGGCCGCGCCGACCTGGCGCGCGCTCGGCTCGACAGATCTGATCTTCGCAGCAGGCGGCGGCATTCTCGCCCATCCCGACGGACCGGCCGCCGGCGTTGCCGATTTGCGCGCAGCATGGGACGCCGCGATGGCGAGTCCACAGCCGTGAGCGGCGCGTCCGCCCTGCCCGACGGTCCACTCGTTGCTTTCTATGGCGACGATTACACTGGCTCGTCCGCAGCGATGGAGGCCCTCACCTTCGCGGGCCTGCCGACAATCCTGTTCCTGGAGACTCCGACGCCCGAACGTCTCGCTTCTATCGGGCAGTACCGCGGCATCGGCATCGCCGGCACGGCGCGCGCGAAGGATCCGGCCTGGATGGAGCAAAACCTTCCCCCGGCTTTCGCGGTGCTCGCAGGTATCGGCGCGCCGATCGCACACTACAAAGTGTGCTCGACCTTCGACTCCTCGCCGCAGATCGGCTCGATCGGGCGTGCGATCGACCTCGCGGTGCCGCAACTCGGCGGCGCCTGGCATCCCCTCCTCGTGGGATCGCCGGCGATGGGCCGCTATCAGATGTTCGGCCACCTGTTCGCGGCCGTGAATGGCGTCGGCCATCGTCTCGACCGGCACCCGACCATGTCGCGTCATCCGGTGACGCCGATGGACGAGTCCGATCTCGGCCGGCATCTCGCAAAACAGACGGCGCGATCGATCGGGCTGATCGACTTCGTCACCATGGCCAATGGCGGCGCGGATCTGGCGCTGATGCGCGCGAGGGGCGCCGGCACCGAGATCATCTCGCTCGACGTGCTCGACCAGGCATCGCTGATCGAAGCCGGCCGCCTGATCTGGGAATATCGCGGCGAGCGCCTCTTTGTCGCCGGCTCGCAAGGTGTCGAGCAGGCCCTGGTCGCCTATTGGCGGTCGGCCGGCCTGATTGCCGACAGCAAGCCCGATCTGCGCCTTGCCGGCGTCGAGCGCATCGCGTGCGTCTCCGGCTCCTGCTCGCCCGTCACCGCCGCGCAGATCGCGCATGCCGCGGACAACGGCTTCGACGTCGAGCGGCTCGATGCGACGCGCGCGGTCGACGCGGCTGAATGGACCAGGGAGATCGGCCGCGCTGCCGAACGTGCGGTCGCGGCGCTCGCGTCGGGGCGCGATGCGCTCCTGATCACCGCAAGCGGCCCCGACGATCCCGCCATCGGCGCGCTCAACGCAGCCATCGAGGCGAGCGGCGCAACGGCGAGTGCGGTGAACGAGCGCATCGGCGCGGGGCTCGGCCAGGCGCTGGACGCCATTCTGGAAACCGCGCGGCTCCCGCGCGCCGTGGTCGCCGGCGGCGACACGTCCGGCCATGCGCTGCAGGCGATGGGCATCTATGCGCTGACCGCGATCGCCCCTCTCGCAGAAGGCGCGCCACTCAACCGCGCATCATCGGATCGCGCGCATGCGAACATCGAGATCGCGCTCAAGGGCGGACAGGTCGGCGGGATCGATCTGTTCTGCCGGGCGAGGGACGGCGGTTAGCCGTCACCGCTAGGCGATCGTGATCCGGCCGATATTGGCTTTGAACTGCGGCTTCAACGGGCCGGCGGGATCAGGGCGCGCAGGATGTCGGGCTTCCAGGCCTGACGGGCGCTGTCAAAGGCCGCGAAATCATGGTCGAACTGCCAATAGGCCCATGCCCAGCCGCGTCTGTCGGCGCTACGCGCCACGAACGACAGGTATCTCTGGCGACTCTCGGATGGAGCCCGTTCGTAGACCCCGAACTCGCCGAGATAAATCGGGCGTTTCTCTCGCTCCGACCACCGACTGACCTTCTCGAAATCAGCGGCCGCCCTGGCTTCGTCGTCCGGACTGCCCCAATCCAGCGGCCCGATGCGCGCGAACGTCTCGGACCATGGCGCACCCTGATGCGTGAAGCGTATCGGCGCGTAATAATGAAAGGTGACGATGAGATTCCTGTCGTCGGCGGGGAGAGCCAGATCGTCGATGGGAATCTCGTCAGTGTTGAGAACGGCAGCAATGACCCGCCGCTCGGGGTTGGTGCGGCGGATGATGCCGATACATTCGTTGAGGAGCGAATTCCAGCTGGCGGACGTCATCTGTCCCCCCGGCTCGTTCAAGACCTCGAAGACGAGCCCGGGATATCTTCCGGCATAGCGCTCCGCGATCTGCCGCCAGAATGCCCTGAGCTTCTCGCCGCATTCGGAGACATCACGCTGACAGACATGCGTGTCGTGCTCGTCGACGATGGGAACGAGGTTCCTGGCGAGAATTTCCTCGATGACGGCATCAAGCCTTCTCAGCACGACCTCATCCAGCACATTCCCGCGATCCATGAACTTGAAGCCGAAGAAATTGATCCTGACGTGCGAGAATCCGGCCTTTCTGATCGCCGTCAAATTGTCCAGACGAAACGGCGCGTTCTGACCGCCTTCCCAGATTCCGTCATAACCGAGAATGTTGATCCCGCGTCCCAATTTTGCGGCATCACGAGGCACGACCTGCCCCGCGCCGTGTGCGTCGGAGCAGAGCGATGCGAAGACGAAAGCCACTGCGGCAAGATTGAAGCGTCTCGACCAGCGAGCGCGGGGGGCGGTCATCTTGCTTCCATTCCGTAAGGGTTAGAAATCGGTCTCCGGCACCGGCCTGCACGTTGCAAGGAGGAACGCCACGAGGAGCACCGACGTGAACATGGTCGAGCGAAGGAACGTCGTCTCGGTGAAATTGGTCTGAAAGCTGAGGGCGACAAATCCGATGATGAGGGCACAGTGCGCCCGGTGGATCGATCGTGCAGAAATCAAATAGAGAACCTTGTTCGAGAACAGAAGAACACTCGCTGCGAAAAGCACGTAGCCCAGAAATCCTGTTTCCATCAGGATCGCGATATAACCGCTATGATAGTTGTCGAGCACCCAACCGTGGTTCTGCTCGAAATAATCGTAGATCGACGGGATCGTCCAGAAACCGTTGATTCCGAAGCCGAGCAGCGGCGCATCGTCGAAATGGCTTATCGCGTAGTGCCAGATGAAGGTCCGCTCGGTGAAGTTGACGGTCGCATCGCCAATGTGGATGGCGTCGTATCCCGTCGCATAAAAATAGACGATCAGGAAGCCGGCCATAACGCACATGACGAACGGCAGGATCGCATAGAGCCTCATGCAGCCGACCGACCACATCGACGTCACGAGCAGCGCACAAGCCGCCAGGGCGACAGCACCGGCGCCGCGCGATTCCGACGCGAGGACGCAGGTCGACGCCAGCAGGAACGCGACGAGGAACGCCAACCACCCCTGCCCCGTCATCTTCCGGTAGCAGGAGAAGAACATCAGATACGCGCCGACAAAGCCCAGCGTCTGCTTCGATTCATAGACGCCCTGCCATTGACCATTGTGCATCCAGCTATGATCTATCCCGATATCGGGCACGGCGAGCGCGCAAAGCGCCGATGCGGCGACCAATATGAAGAGCCCGGAGGACGTCGCCTTCACGACATCGTCGATATCGATCCGCGTGATCATGCAGAACGCGCCAAACGTCGTCATTGCAAGAGCGGCGCTCTTCATGATGGCTGCGGCATTCAGAGTGGTCCACAACACCGAGACGACCGCCAGCGCGTAGAATGCGAGGAGCGCGATCAGATCAGGATTGAACGCCAGCTGCAGACGCGGGCGCACGAACGCGCTTGCGTAGATCAGGACGCTCCACATCAGCAGAGCGACCGCCTGTTGCAGATAAGTCAGTCCCGCCGGCAGTATCGCCGTATTGAATGTCCCCATCGACGCGACGACATTGACGGTGATCGATACGCAGATGGCGAGCCTGGCGATCTTCTCGACGCCGGCACTGCGCGTCTTCCAGATCGCGCTCGTGAGTGCCTCGGAGTCTCTCTCGGTCTGCAGGATGGTCATGCGGTGACTTTCCCTTAAGCTTGGTTAATTATCTACTACTGCGGGTTGATCTCCCGGGCCCCGGCACCACGAAATCTCGAAACTTCGGGGATTGATAACGATACGGCCCCTGCTCGATGCGTTAATGCAAATCGCACCCCGCTGGTGCCTCGGCCGTCACGACCCTGCTATACAAGCGTGGGATCCGGCTCGATCGACTTCTCCGGATTATCTGGTTTCCGTGGTCACGCATGAATAAGCCGAGCAATACATTCGATATCGCCATCGAGCAGGCGTTCGACTTCCTGTCTTCGGAATACGCGGCGCTTTTCGACAGCTCTGCCGCGACCGCGTTTCAGCATCCGCTCTGGCTGGACAGCCTCTACGCCAGGCTCGCATCCCATGCAGGCGCGACGCCGCTGGTCGTCGTGGTCCGCCGCCGTACGACGGGGGCACTGGCGATGGTGCTGCCCCTGCTCCGAATCCGCCGCGGCCCGATCCGCACCATCGAATTCGCCGATCTGCGCGTATCCGACTATCTGGCGCCGGTCTGCAGTCCCGAGGTGTTTTCCAGCCTGCTGGAGGACGAAGCGGCCTGCGCAGAGATCCGGCGCCTCGTCCGCCCGTTCGATCTGCTCCGCATGACCAAGCTGCCCGACGGACGGCTTCCGATCGAGAGCTTACTCGGCGCGCCACGCCGCGTCTCGATGGAGACGAACGCCTACGCGACCGTTCTCGTCGCCCCGTTCGAGCAATGGCGTGCCAGCGCGCTGGATCGCTCCTATCAGAAGGAGCTCGCCAAGAAATATCGCCAGCTCCAGAAGAAGGGAGCATTGAGCTTCTCATGCTGCGACGACAGCGCCTCGATCTCCGAGGCGATGGACGCGATGAAGCAATATCGCGGCCCGCGCTTTCACGCCCAGGGCGACGGCGACCTGCTCCAGCGCCCCGAATATTACAGCTTCTATTCTGACGTGGCGGCCCGCGGTCTCGGCTCGTTCGTCCGACTCTACGCCATGAAGATGGACGGCGGCGTGATCGCCGCCGTGCTCGGACTGCGCCATCGCGGCAGCTTCCTCGTCATCATGAGCGCCTTCGATATCGACGGCTACAAGAGCCAATCCCTGGGCTCTCTGATGTTCGAGCAAGTGGCGCGGGATTGCATCGAGCGCGGCGATCAGATGCTCGACTTCACGATCGGCGACGAGCCGTACAAGAAATTGTTCGGCGGCCAGCCTTCGCCGATGTGGATGGTCACGCAGGCCGGCAGCACCGCGGGCGCCATCAGCCTGTTCGCGCTGAAGCAGGCTCCCTGGCTCAAACTGGCGGCCAAGCGGCTGTCCGATTTCAGGCTCCTGCCGGCCCGCACCCCGACGCCCACGCGCTAGCCGAAGCGCAAGCGAGGGAGCGCAGAGCTCACGCGCGGAGCGCGCCGCGGACGCGTCCGAGCCAGCCCGGATGCATCTGATCGACACGATGCGTGAGACTGCGCCGCAGGAAGTGCAACCGCCGCCGCACATCCCATTCGATATCGTTGCGGGACGTCAGGGCCTGACGGAAGCGCGCCATTTTCAGCGACCGCTGGTCTGCCGCGAGCTTGTCGGGATCGGAATAGAACTGCGAAATCTTCTCCGTGCCCATGCCGGCGCTTGCGAGCCAGCGCGGCGCGTACTCCGTGCAAAGGCGATCGACGTCCACCAGCAGGCGGGCGACGCCCGTGCCGGCGGCGGGACAATTGGTCTGGAACGCATCGCCGATGAGGACGATTCCGGGCTGAAGGTGTCCCTCCACCACGGTCAGATCCATCACCCAGTTCTGCACCCTGTCGGTCACGTGGAAGTCGCCGAGGTAAGGCCGCAGTCCCGGCAGCAGCCGCGGGACGGTCGCTTCCGGTTCGCGGCGCAGCTCGCGCATGATCGGATCGGTCGGGTCGCGGAACATGAACAGATTGGCCCGCATACCTGATGGCACCGGGAACAGGCTGAGATAGTCGATGCCGTCAGTGGTGCGCTCGCCGTAACAGGTCAGCGCCTCGAAATCGAACGGCGTGCCATCGCGGCGGGCGATCGTGAAGCCGAACGACACCGAATGGCGCTCGGCCAGCACGCGCCGCTTGATGCCGAGCTTGTAGCCGAGAGCTCCCGCCATGCCCGTGGCGAGCACGACGAGCCGCGCCTCAAGGCGTCGTCCGGACGCAAGCTCGATATGCTGGACATCATTGCTGGGGCTGATTGCGATGACTTCGTCGACGATCAGATTGGACGGATCAGGCAGCTGGCTGCGCGCCATCGCAACGAGGCCGGCATAGGAAAACCCGTAAGCCTGGCCGACGCTGACATCGACGACCTTGCCCTCCCGGATATTGAGCACCCGGTCATACCGGCAGGCGACGTTCTCGAGCGCATGGAGGAAGCCCAGCCTGCGGAACATCTCGAGCTGCTGGCCACCGAGCTTCTCGACCCGGAATTCGTCCGGATGCACCGCGCGCTTGTCGACGAGTGCGACGCGATGCCCCGCCCGCGCAAGCACGGACGCGGCGAGCGATCCCGCAAGGCCGCCACCGACGATCGCGATGTCTGCGACGATGGCCGCAGTCGCAGCTGCATCGCTCGGCTCGGTCACGGGTCTATCCGTCGTCATGGTTTAGGGCTCCACGGTTAACGGTGGTTCCATGTGCAATTCCCTCGCCTGATGTCGTATCGCAGAGCCAAACGCGATCATTTCCGGCGATTGAGGTTAACGGGTCGCCGGACACATCCGTCCCGGCACGCGCCTTGCTCAGAACGACCTCGAAATACTGCTGTCTCGTCAGACCAAGCGTCCGAATTCGTTCCAGAGAGGCCATTCCAATGCTCGAACAGCCGCAGGCCGGCCGGCTTCGCCCCGCATCTTGCACCGGCACGACATCGCGCCGCTTTTCGATCGAGCCGGTGCCCGGTCAATCTGGCACATCGGGGACGCGGCTGTTCCGCAGTGAAGCAGCGGCGTACGACCTTCGTCGACGACAGACGACGGGACCTCAAGACCGCGCATTAACACTCGCATTTTTCCGGCATGCTAGGCTCTCGCCGTCCTTGCAACGCCCATCTTCGGGGAACGCTCCGCATCTTCGATGATCGATTCCATTGTTCAATTTCTGCGGCGTGACGTCACGCGCGGTGTCGTCGGGACCATCCTTCTGAAGGTTGGCAGCGGCGCGCTCGCGTTTGCGTTGTTCTCGCTGGCCGCGCGAACGATGACGCCCGATGGATTCGGTATCTTTGCGACCTGGCTTTCGGTTGCCCAGATCGCCGCAGTCGTAGGACTGGTCGGTCAGGAAGCATTGCTGGTGCGATTCCTGAACGAGTATGAGGTCGGCGACAGGCCCGACCTCACCAAGGGCCTCCTGCTCTCCAGCTTCAGGAATTCCGCCGTCGCGATGCTGATCGCGATCGCCGCGGTTGCGTTGGTTGCGCATTTCAGAGGGGATTTGTGGCTGCTGATCCTCGCCGTCTCGGCCTACACCGCCGTGAGTGCCGGATTGATGCTCGGCAGCCAGATCGCGCGCTCGCTGGTCAGCATTATCATGGGCGAAGGCAACCGCGAGTTCTTCTGGCGGGTTTTCGTCGTGCTGTTTCTGCTCGCCATGCTGTTCGGGCATCGGCAGCTCGATCCCGCCGAGCTGATCGCCGCAATGACGATTGCGATGTCGGTGGGCCTCGTCGCACAGATCATTGCGATTGTACGGGTGCTGCCGGATTTGCGCACGACAGCAGCGAATTCCGAAGCATCGCGCTGGCGATCGAGCGCGCTGCATTTCTGGCTTGCGTCCATCCTTGAAGTCGCGAACCAGTATTTCGACGTCATTCTGGTCTACTGGATGCTGGATCCGGCGACCGCCGGCATCTACTTCGCGGCGTCACGCCTCGCCAACATCTTCGCCATGCTCTCCGCCGCGCTGTACTCGTTCGGCGCGCGCCGGCTTCCTTCGCTCTACTTCAGCAAAAATCACCAGGAATTCGAGCGGACGCTGCAGCTCATGGCGGAAGTGACCGCGCTTTGCGTGGTCGCGGGGCTCGCCATGATCTGGATCGGCGGCCCCTATCTCCTCAACCTGTTCGGGCCTCATTTCACCGAGCAGCACTCGGTGCTGATCGTGCTGGCGATCGGAACGGCCATCCAGGCCGCGGGCGGTCCGTCGGCGGCGATCCTGCAATTGACCGGCCATGAACGCATCTACGTCCCCGTCGTCGCCGCAAATGTCGCATTGAGACTGGTCGGATTCCTCGTCCTGATCCCCTGGCTCGGCGTGCTTGGCGCGGCGATTGCCGCCACGGTGTCGCTGGCGCTCACGACCATCGCGCTCAATATCTTGTGCCGCCGGCGAACCGGGGTCGATCCTTCGGTTCTCGTGCTGTTGCGCTTCTCGGCGTGGCGGCGCGGCCGCTATGCGGTTCGCGGCGCCGACTCCGCCGAATAGGCGTCAGCCGTACGATCGGCTTGGTTGATCCGCGACGGCGCGTGCAGGTCCCGTTGGTTAACGCGCTCGCTGCGCACCATCCGGGAATCGGCAGAATTCCCGCGAGAACGCGGCAATCGGCGGCTCGCGCATTAACTCCGTTTGTTGCTAGTCGGTGTCTGCCCGATGCCTGCATGATAGGTACGGGGTTAAGAAGGTGAAGATTTCGTTTCTTTAGCGGTCGGGATCCGTGCTCCATTACCAGCCGAACAAGGAATTGGGCGAGACGACCGCGACAGAACTGGCGCGGCTGAACGGCAGCGAACGAAAGCTGCATGTCCTTCTCGTACAGACCCAGGCCGAGAACGCGGGCGCGCAGGAGATCTCCAGGCTTCTCGGCGCCGGCCTCTCCGCGCGCGGCCATCGCGTCTCCAACCTGTTTTTCTTCCGCAAATCGGATTCGTTCGACGAGCCGCCCGAGACGTTCTATTGCGCATCGAGCCGGCCGAGCAATCCGGTTGCGCTGCTGCGGATGCTGTGGACGCTTGGCGGTCATATCAGAGCCACGCGGCCCGACGCCGTCCTGACCTTCCAGCATTTCGGCAACGTCATCGGCGCGGGCGTGACGCGCCTCGTCAGCCGCGCCCCTGTCGTCGCCAACCAGGTTTCATCCGCGCTGTCGATGAGCTGGCCGATCCGCACGGCCGACATCGTCATGGGCAGCGTCGGCTTCTTCGACCGCATCACGCTGAACTCAAAGGACATGGAGCGCGAGTATTCGCGCTACCCTCAGGCCTACCGGTCGCGCATGGTGCATGTCCCGCACGGCTTCGAGGACAAGGCCCTCATCCTGCCGAAGGGCGCCGCACGACAGAAATTCAACCTGCCGCCGGACCGCGTCCTGCTCGGCTGCGCGGCGAGGCTGCATCCGCACAAGCGGCTCGATGCGGCGATACGCCTCTTGCCGGACGAGCCGTCGTGGCACCTTGCACTCGCCGGCCAGGGCGCCGATGAGGCGCGACTGCGGCAGCTCGCGGACGAGCTGAAGGTCTCGGACCGATTGCATCTGCTCGGTGAAATCGCGCCACGCCAGATCGCGGATTTTCTCGCCTGTCTCGACATATTCGTGTTTCCGACGCAGGCCGAGACCTTTGGCCTTGCCGCCGTCGAAGCCGCCAACGCCGGCGTTCCCTCGGTCGTCACCGATCTTCCCGTGCTGCGCGAGGTGCTGTCTTTCGAAGGAAAGCCCACTGCCCTCTTTGTCGATGCTTCAGATCAAGCGAAGCTGTCGGCTGCCGTCTCCAGACTTCTGACCGACCAAGCACTGAGCGACGAACTGCAAGAGAACGCCAAAGGCCTGAGGTTGCGCTATTCGGTCGATGCGATGGTTGAGGAATACGTTCAAATCCTCAACCGGGTCGTCTGAACCGATGCGTTGGAATAGGTTGGCTCGACATGATCATCGAGTTTCGCTGCGAACGTGACCATGCGCGGCGGTGGATGCACCGCCAGACGCTGTCGATCGACGGCCGGGACGTTCCGGTTCAAATCGCGTTGACTGCAACGGCGGAGCCACGGCCCGCGGGGCTCGACGCCCTGTTCGAGCTCGAGCGCGTGGTGCTGCGTAAAGGCAGGCACAGCGGCGCCGACGGGCTGAAGATCGATCCGGAACAGACGCAGGCCCGCACCGGCACGGCCGATGTGATCGTCGATTTCACGAGCGCCGCGCGCGATCCGGACTGTTCGGCCCGGCTGTATCTCCGCCCGCAGTTCAACGGAACTGCAGGTGAAAACGCGGCACTCGCGGCGATTCTCGCCGGCGACCTGCCCGTGATCGAGATCGTCAACGAGGTCGACGGCGCGGTGCTCGATCGCGGCCATCCCTCCGCAGAGATCGCGGCCGGTTTGAGCGGTGGACTCGAAACGGTCATGGCGCGAACCCTGACCATGGTGGCGGCCATCCTGTCGGGACGGCCGCGTATCGTGCCTCAGCTGGCACGCCGAGCCGGCAACGGCCTGCCGCCGGCGGCCTATGTCGTGCGCGGCCTCGCCGTATCGATCGCCAAGGAGATCTACCGCCTCTGCTGCTATGCGCCGCATTGGCATGTCGGATGGCGCTTCAATGATGGCGCGGGTGTCTGGCAGACGGGAGATCTCTCCGGGCCTCGCTGGAACGTTCTCGCCGATCCCGGAAATCATTTCTACGCCGATCCCTTCCCGATCACATGGCAGGGACGAACATTCGTCTACTTCGAAGATCTCGATCATCGGGTTGGAAAAGGCATCATTTCGGCCGTCGAGTTCGGCGACGCCGGCCCGGTCGGAGAGGTCGTGCCCGTGCTGGAGGAGGCCTGGCACCTGTCCTATCCGTTCCTGATCGAGGACAATGGCGAGTTGTGGATGATCCCGGAGAGCTCGCTCCACGGGGACGTCGCGCTCTACAAATGCATTCGGTTTCCGGACAAATGGGAGCGACACGCCACGTTGCTCTCGGGCCTCGAACTGGCCGATGTGACCATCACGCAGCACAACGGTCTGAACTATTTGTTCGGAGCCTGGCGAGACGGAACCGGCGGCTATTCGGATTCGCTTGCGATCTATTGCGCCGAGCACCTGCTCGGCCCCTGGTTGCCCCATGCCAGCAACCCCGTCCTGATCGATCGCGCAAGTACGCGACCCGCGGGGAATTTCGTCACCATCGATGGCAAATTGTGGCGGCCGGTGCAGGATTGCGCCGACGGATATGGCGCCGCGCTCGGCCTCGCGGAAGTGATCGAACTGTCTCCGACGACGTTCAAGCAGGTCGTGCGCCACTCCCTCAGACCCGGACCGGCATGGCCCGGCAGAAAGCTGCACACGCTGAACCGCTGCGGCCGGCTCGAGGTGATCGACGGATCGCGCGTTCAACCCAAGACCCGCGCCTTCGCAAGCAAATTTCCATCGGTCGTCTTGCCCCCGCGAACCAGTCCCCACACCGCCTGCTAAAGCGTGATGGCATTAAGTTCGATAGCCTGAATTTTTCAGGTAATTGGCGCATTCCTCGGAGGTGAAGGCATCGAGTGCGTGGCCGATTGCGGCGCAGACCGCGTCGACGGTTCGCGCGGCAGCTTTGCGGAGCAGATGCTTGAGCTTGGCAAGACCTGCTCGATCGGGTTCAGGTCGGGCGAGTATTTGGGCAGGAAGAAGAGTTTGGCGCCGACCGAACGGATGAGTTGGCGAACTGCTTTGCTCCTG